>JBLNDP010000138.1:0-8888 GCA_050261755.1 Clostridia bacterium | reverse complement strand
TACCCGTGCTGGCGCAGCCGATGGGCACGTCCATTCCCGGACCAGGGCCTGGAATGGGACCCGCCCCGATTCCGGGATCGAGCGTCGGAGCCGATGCACCGGGGGAACGCGATCGCATGCTCGCGGCGGAGAAGTGCGCCAAGCTGGAAGACGCAGAGAAGAATGCGTGCCTCCAGCAGGCCCGGCGTCAGGGCCGCGAGGATCCGCGAACGGGGCAGCGAAGACCGCGTGGGCGCGGGAAGCACGGGCATGGCCGGCGGCACGCCGCGCTAGGTCATCACAAAGAATTGGTGGAGTGGAAGGGGATCGAACCCTCGACCTTCGCATTGCGAACGCGACGCTCTCCCAGCTGAGCTACCACCCCACGGAGAGGGGCGGAATTTTACCTTAAGATAGGCCGATGCAGATCGCGCCTCCCTTCGGCTATGCCGAGGTCGTCCCCCTCTCGAAGACCGCCAAGGTGCGCCTGCCGGCGCCGGGCGAGATCCCGGCCTTCGCGCAGCGCGCGAACGCGATTCCGATCAGCTTTACCGAATTCCAGCCGGTCGCGCGCGAATACCCGATCGTGTTCACGAGCGGCGACGCGGGCCGGTCCTTCGCCGCCGTCGCGGTGCTGGGCATGACCGCCGGAGAAAATCTCTTCTGCGACGGAGCGTGGGCCCCGCGCATCTACATTCCGGCCTACGCCCGCCGCTACCCCTTCTGCATGGCGAAGGTGACGCTCGAAGGCAAGGAACAGAACGATCGCCTGATCTGCATCGAGAAGGCTTTCGTCGACGCGGCCGGCGAGGCGATGTTCGATGCGCAAGGCAAGCCGCTGGCCAAGTGGACGGAGATCGAGCGCCTCATCACGGAATACGAGGCGGATCTCGAGCGCTCGCGCGAGCTGTGCGCGATCCTCGCCGACTACGGTCTGCTCGAGCCGTTCACCATGCAGGCGACGCTGGGGCAGGAGAAAGGCGGCGGCGCGATGCACCTCACGGGCATGCATCGCATAAGCGAGAAGAACCTGGAGAACCTGAATGCCGCGCAGCTGAAGAACCTGGTGCGCAAGGGACTGATGGCGCGCGTGTATCTGCACCTGCTGTCCCTCGAGAACTTCGCCCGGCTGCTCGAGAGAAAGGCGGCTAGGCTGCCTGCTGCGCCTTCTTCTTCGCCCGGCGGTCGGCCATGATCTTCTCGTAGCACTCGGCGCAGACGGCGCGCTTGTTGCGCACGCCGGGGAGGGTACGGAAGGTGGCGCGCGGCCGGGAATGCTGGCCGTGGAAGCAGTACTTCAAGGGATTGAAGTTCGTCATGCGGACAGGCTCATCCTATCACTTATGGTGGGCCGGGTTGGACTCGAACCAACGACCAAGGGATTATGAGTCCCCTGCTCTGACCGACTGAGCTACCGGCCCTTGTTGCGATAGGGTATCGCGGAAGGGCCCGCAGCGGCGACGCCGACTCCCGCGGCTTCGCTTCCCCTCGTGCGCCCCGAGACGGGCGTGCGGCTCGCTCAGCCTTCCTGGTCGAGGAAGCTCTTCAGGCGCTCCGAGCGCGAGGGATGGCGCAGCTTGCGCAGCGCCTTCGCCTCGATCTGGCGTATGCGCTCGCGGGTGACGTCGAACTGCTTGCCGACCTCCTCGAGCGTATGGTCCGTGCTCATCTCGATGCCGAAGCGCATGCGCAGGACTTTCGCCTCGCGCGGCGTCAGGGTGTCGAGCACCTCCTTCGTCACGTCGCGCAGCGACGCGTAGGTGGCGGCATCCGACGGCGCCAGCGTCGACTGGTCCTCGATGAAGTCGCCCAGGTGCGAGTCGTCGTCGTCGCCGATGGGCGTCTCCATCGAGATCGGCTCCTTGGAGATCTTGAGGATCTTGCGGATCTTCTCCTCGGGCATCTCCATGCGCTGCGCGAGCGTCGCCGGATCCGGCTCCTGGCCGGTCTCCTGCAGGATCTGGCGCGAGATGCGGTTCATCTTGTTGATGGTCTCGATCATGTGCACCGGGATGCGGATGGTGCGCGCCTGGTCGGCGATCGAGCGCGTAATGGCCTGGCGGATCCACCACGTCGCGTAGGTGGAGAACTTGTAGCCGCGGCGGTATTCGAACTTGTCCACGGCCTTCATCAGGCCGATGTTGCCCTCCTGGATGAGGTCGAGGAACTGCAGGCCGCGGTTGGTGTACTTCTTGGCGATCGAGATCACGAGGCGCAGGTTCGCCTCCGTCATCTCGCGCTTCGCGCGGCGCGCCTTCGCCTCGCCGGTGGACATCTGCTTGTTGATTTCCTTCAGGTCCCGGATCGGAATGCCGATCTTCTGCTGCACGCCCTGCATCTTGCCGAGGAGCTCCAGGATCGAGGGCTCGAGCCGGCGCAGGCTTTCCGTCCACGGCTGGTCGGCGTTGATCTCGGCGGTGAGCCAGCGCTTGGAGCCTTCGGTGCCGGCGAAGATCTTGATGAAATGCGCGCGCGGCATCTGCGCCTTGTCCACGGCGATGTCGTGGATCGCGCGCTCGTAGCGGCGCACCTCGTCGACGAGGCTGCGCACGCTGTCGGAAAGGCGCTCGACCGTGCGCGCGGTGAAGCGGATCGCCATGAGCTCGTTGGAGATCTGCTCGCGCACGCGCAGGTAGTCCTTGTCCTTCGAGCCCTTGTTCTCGAGGATCTTGAGCATCTTGTCGTACAGCCGGCCGATGCGCGTGAACTTCTCCATCGCCTCGCCCTTGAGCTTGAGCAGGCTCGCGGTCTGCGCGGCGCTTTGCTCCTCCTCGCTTTCCGCCTCGTCCTCCTCGATCTCGGCTTCCTCCTCTTCCGGCGAGGCCGGCTCGGCCTTCTTGGGATCGAAGTCGTCCTTGGAGTTCGGATCGATGAGGCCGTCCACGACCTCGTCGATGCGCATCTCGTCCTTCTGCACCTTCTCGGAAAGGTCGAGGATCTCGCGCACGGTGGTCGGGCAGGCGCTGATCGCCTGGATCATGTGCCGCAGGCCTTCCTCGATGCGCTTGGCGATCTCGATCTCGCCCTCGCGCGTGAGCAGCTCCACCGAGCCCATCTCGCGCATGTACATGCGCACGGGGTCCGTGGTGCGGCCGAACTCGGAGTCCACCGTGGACAGCGCCGCTTCGGCCTGCTCCTCGACGTCCTCGTCCGGCTGCGCGACCGGGGCGGCGTCGGAGGCGATGAGCAGCGTCTCCTGGTCCGGCGCCTGGTCGTAGACCTGGATGCCCATGTCGCCGAACGTCGAGATGATCGCGTCGATCTGCTCCGCGTCGACGAGGTCGTCGGGCAGGTGGTCGTTGATCTCGGCGTAAGTGAGGAAGCCGCGCTCCTTGCCCAGCTTGATGAGGTTCTTGAGCCGCGTGCGGCGCGTCTCGGCGTCTTCCTTCGGCATCTCGGCCGGGATCAGCCACTCGTCCTTGCGCCGGCGACCGCCGCGGCCGCCCTTGCCCTTCGACTTGACCTCGGCGACCTTCGCCTCGAGAAGCTCGAGCGCCGCCTTCGCGCTCTTGATCGGCGTCTTCGCCTTCTTGACGTCTTCGCCCTTCGCGGGCTTGGCGGCGACGGCCTTGGCCGGCGCGGCTTTGGCGACGAGCGGCTTGCGGGCGGCCTTGTAGACCGCCGGCAGCTTGGCGCGGAGATGCTTCTTGGCAGCGGTGCGCGAGGCGGCCCGCCTGGCCTTCAGGGGAGCCTTCAGGTGCTTGACTACGCTCGACTTTTTCTTGGCCGCACGAACCTTCTTGACCTTCGACTTGCGCTTCACCGCCATCTTTCCCCCGCCTCGGAACCGACCGGTATGGACTTCAAGAGAAAACCGCAGATTGTAGCAAAACGACCCTGTTTCAAGAGGCTTTTTCGCCGGCCGCGATGGCCCGGCGCTTGCAGTCGCACGGGCTCGCGTGGTTAGACAACGGGCTGGCGAATCGGTTTAGCCGCCTGACTGCGCAGGCCGCACTTCGCCCGGCAGCGCGCCTTGCAGGCGCTTGTAGATCATCAGCTTGCCGTTGTACGCCTCGCGCTCCTCCCGGGAACGCAGCCCCGTGCGCAGCAGCGAGTCAAGCTCGGCCTTGCGCCGCATCTCGTCCAGCCGCCCCAGCGCGCCCTGCATCTCCGCGCGCGCCTCCTCCTCGCTGAGCCCAAGCTCGTCGCCGTAGCGGCTCGCCTGCAGCACGGCATCGAGCGATGGGTTGCCTTCCAGGCTTTCCATGAGCAAGGGCAGCGACGGCGGCTCCTCGGAGGTCTCGTAGATCTCTCGGATGGCAAGCAGGGCCCGGCTTTCCGTCTGGCTGGAGCGAAGCAAGGCCGGGTCGATGTGCACCACCATGGGCAGGTCCGCGAGCAGGGAATAGAGCAGGCTCCATTCCGGCGAGCCGGTCGCCACGGTGTACTTCTTGGCCGGCGCGGGCCGCGATGCGCGCGCCGCCTGCGGGAGCTGCATCAGCGAGCGGATGTCTTCCTCGGCGATGCGGCCAAGCTCGGCGACGGCATTGATCAGCTGGATCCGCAGGATGGGCGCGGTGACCTTCTGCAGGTAGGGTCGCGCCGCGGAAACGAACTGCGCACGGCCCTCGCCCGTTTCGAGGTTGTATTGCGAGCGCAGCTCCGCGAGCAGGAACTGCGACAGCGTGTCGCCCCGGCCGACGAGCGTCTCGAAGGCTTCCTTGCCGTGCTTGCGCACGTAGGTGTCCGGGTCCTCGCCGTCGGGCAGGAACAGGAACTTGATCGGCTTGTTGTCCGGCGCCACCGGCAGCGTCACCTCGAGCGCTCGCCAAGCCGCCTTTCTACCCGCCGCGTCGCCGTCGAAGCAGTACACGATCTCGTCGGCCAGGCGCAGGAGCTTCGCTACGTGGACCGGCGTGGTCGCCGTGCCGAGCGTCGCGACGGCGTAGCCCACGCCGAACTGCGCGAGCGCCACCACGTCCATGTAGCCCTCGACCACCAGCACCCGGCCGGCCTGGCGGATGGCGTCGCGCGCCTGCACCAGGCCATAGACCTCGCGGCCTTTTTCAAAAAGCGGAGTTTCCGGAGAATTGAGGTACTTCGGCTCGCCTTCACCGAGCACGCGGCCGCCGAAGCCGATCACCGTGCCGCGTGCGCTGAAGATCGGGAACATGACGCGGTCGCGGAAGCGGTCGTAGCGCTTGCCTTCGTCGCCCTCGATCACCAGCCCGCACTCGACCAGCGACTTGTCTTCGTATTTGTCGAAAACCGACTTGAGCCCCTGCCAGCCGTCCGGCGCATAGCCGATGCGAAAGCGCGCCGCGATCTCGCCGGTAAGGCCGCGCCCTTTCAGGTATTCGATGGCGCGCGGCGACTTCTTCAGCTCGGCGCGATAGAAATCCATGGCCTTTTCCATCACCGCGTAGAGGTCGGTTTCGCGCTCTTTTCGCTCCGCCTCCGCCGCCGTCGGCGGCTTGTAGTCCGGCATCTGCATTCCGGCCGACGCGGCGAGGTCCTTGACCGCGTCGACGTAGCCCATGCCGCCGTAGGCCATGAGGAAGCCGATCGCGTTGCCGTGCGCCCCGCAGCCGAAGCAGTGATAGAACTGCTTCGCCGGGCTGACGGAGAACGACGGGGTTTTTTCGTTATGGAACGGGCAGAGGCCGCTGAAGTTGGCGCCCGCTTTCTTCAGCTGGACGTAGCGCGAGACGACGTCAACGATGTCGACCCGGTTCAGCAGGTCCTGCTTGAAGGAATCCGGGATCACCCCGGGATTGTCAACTAGAGAGCTTGGCTTTGACCAGAGCGGAAACGGCAGCCATGTCGGCGCGGCCGGCGAGGCGCGCCTTGAGCGCGGCCATCACCTTGCCCATGTCCTTGGCGCCGCTCGCGCCGGTCTCGGAAATTACCGAGTTGATTTCCTTCTGGATTTCGGCCTCGCCGAGCTTTTGCGGCAAGTAGGCGGCGAGCACGTCGATCTCCGCCTTCTCCTTGTCGACCAGGTCCTGCCGGCCGGCCTTCTCGAACTGGGCGATGGACTCGCGCCGCTGCTTCACCATCTTCTCGAGGATCGAGACGACGTCGGCGTCGCCGAGCTGGATTCGCTCGTCGACCTCCTTCTGCTTCATGGCGGCGAGGAGCAGGCGCACGGTCGACAGGCGCGCCGCGTCCTTGGCGCGCATCGCCGCCTTCATGTCCTCGTTGATTTGTTGCTTGAGGGACGTCTTAGTACAGCTTCTGCGGCAGCATCTGGCTGCGCAGGCGCTTGTGGTGGCGCTTCACTGCCGCGGCGAGCTTGCGCTTGCGCTCCGCGGTGGGCTTCTCGTAGAACTCGCGCGAGCGAAGCTCGGTGAGAAGGCCGGTCTTCTCCACCGTGCGCTTGAAGCGGCGCATCGCGACCTCGAACGGCTCGTTTTCCTTGACGCGTACAGTCGGCATAAGACTCGGTATCCGGGACCTCGAAAAGGGGGCGAATTGTATCAGAATCGCCCCATGTCGACCCCCCCGTCCGGCGCGCTGACGCTGGGCATCGAGACCTCCTGCGACGAGACCGGCGTAGCCCTTTACGACGGCACGCGCGGCCGCCTGCTGGCGCAGCTCGTGCATTCGCAGGTGGCTATGCACGAGACCTACGGCGGCGTGGTCCCGGAGCTCGCCTCCCGCGACCACGTCCGGCGCCTGGTGCCGCTCACCCGCAAGGCCCTCGGGCAGGCGGGCAAGACCCTCGCCGACCTGAGCGCAATCGGCTACACGGAAGGGCCGGGGCTCGCCGGGGCGCTGCTGGTGGGTGCTTCCTTCGCGCGCGGCCTCGCTGCGGCGCTCGGCATTCCGGCCATCGGCATCCACCACCTGGAGGGGCACCTCCTTTCCCCGCTCCTCGGCGAGCCGGCGCCGGACTTTCCGTTCATTGCGCTTCTCGTTTCCGGCGGACATACGCAGCTCATGCGGGTCGAGGCGGCCGGGCGATACGCGCTCCTCGGCGAGACCCAGGACGATGCCGCGGGCGAAGCCTTCGACAAGACGGCGAAGCTGCTGGGCCTCGGCTACCCCGGCGGGCCGGCCATCTCGGCGCTCGCCGAGCGCGGCGCGCCCGGGAAGCTCCGCTTGCCGCGGCCGATGCTCGGCAGCGGCGACCTCGACTTCAGCTTCTCGGGCCTCAAGACGGCGGTCCTCGCCGCCCGGCGGAGCGATCCGGCGCCGGCCGACTTGGCGCGCGCGTTCGTCGACGCCGTCGTCGAAGTGCTCGTCGAGAAATCGGCGCTTGCGCTTCGCTCCACGGGCCTGCGGCGGCTGGTGGTCGCCGGCGGGGTCGGCGCCAACAAGCAGCTGCGCGCCGAGCTCGATGCGCGCGGCGCGCGCGACGGTTTCCGCGTCTTCTATCCCGCGCCGGAGCTCTGCACGGACAACGGGGCGATGATCGCGTTCGCCGCTGCGCTGCGCTCTTCCCACGGGCAGGCAAGCGCCATGGGCGGCTTCGGCGTGCGGCCGCGCTGGGACCTCGACGCGCTGCCCGCTGCCTAGGCTTGCGTCGACTTCTTCGCGCCCAGCCGCGGCTCGGTGCCAGCCAGGAGCCGCGAGATGTTCGCCTTGTGGCGCCACACGAGAAATGCCGCCATGACGAGCACTGCAATGGCGCGCTCGTCGAAGCCGAGCAGCGCGACGGCGGCGAGCGGCGCGAAAGCGGCGGCGACGAGAGCAGCAAGGGATGAATAGCGGAGGAAGGCGACGATGATCACCCAGGTGAGCACCGTGCCCAGCCCGAGGCGCCAGTCGATGCCGAACAGTACGCCGGCGGCGGTCGCGACCCCCTTGCCGCCGACGAAACGGTGGAAGACGGGGTAGAGGTGGCCCAGGAAGACGGCGATCGCGGCCACCGCGACGACTGGCGCATCCGGTTGCCATAGCGTGGCGAGCCACACCGCGAGCCACCCTTTGCCGGCATCGCCCGCGAGCGTAAGCACGGCGGCAAGCTTGCTGCCCGAGCGCAGCACGTTCGTCGCCCCCGGATTCTTCGAGCCATAGCTGCGCGGATCGGGCAACGCCAGCAGCCGGCTGACCACGATGGCGAACGATACGGAGCCGAGCGCGTAGGCGGCGAGCGCCACCACGGCGAGCATTGCGAAGGACGGCAGTTCGGCCGGCATCGCTTAAATTCTATAATCCCCGCATGGATGCCATCTTCATCCGCGACTTGCGCATCGAGGCGCTCATCGGCATCCACCGGCGCGAGCGGCACGTGCGCCAGATCCTCTCCATCGACCTCGACATCGGCCTCCCCGGCACGGCGGTCTTCGCCAGCGACAAGGTGTCCGACACCATCGACTACGAGAAAGTCGCGAACCGCATCCGTGAGCTCGCCGCGAGCGGCCAATACCGGCTCGTCGAGACCTTCGCCGACCGCGTCGCGGCGCTCCTCATCCAGGACTTCGGCGCACCGTGGTGCAAGGTGAGCGCGGCGAAGCTCGGCATCCTCGCCAGCACCAAGCTCGTCGGCGTCACGATCGAGCGCAAGCGCTAGCGCCCAAGCGCAGGCGCGAGCGCCCGAGCGCAAGCGCGAGCGTTTAGGCCCGCCAGGGCTTGCCGAAAGCCGGCTCCTTGTAGGGCGTGGGCGGAAGCTGCCAAGTGCCCGTCGACGGCGGCCGCACCTCGGCGTCGACATGCACGTCGAGCACGCACGGCCGCTTGTTCCGGATCGCCTGCTGCAGCGCGCCGGCGAGATCCTCGCTCTTCGTGATGGTCACGCCATCGGCGCCGCAGGCGCGGGCCCAGGCCGCGAAGTCCGGGTTATAGGGTTTCTTCTCCTTCTCGAAATAGGTGCCGAGCTGGCGGTTGCCGAACATCCCGACCTGGATGTCGCGGATCGCCGCCCAGCTGAAGTTGTTCCACACGACCCAGATGCACGGCAGGTTGTACTCGACCGCCGTGGCGACGACGTAGGGCGTCATCGAGAAGCCGCCGTCGCCGCACAC
>JBLNDP010000137.1:0-4256 GCA_050261755.1 Clostridia bacterium | reverse complement strand
GCGCGGCCAGGAGGTGCATGCGCACGGCGCTGTCCGTGCCGTCGTCGTGCCGCGGGTCGAGGAGCCAGTAGCGCAGGGCATAGCGCGCCTGGCCGAGGGCGAGCTCCATGAGCACGCAGTCGGGCGCGGGCTCTCGCGCGACGTTCTGGATCTCGGCGCCGAGCACCGCGCGGCGCGCCGCGGCGATGACGCGCGCGGCGGGGACGTCGAAGTCGACGTCGAACCAGACCCAGCGGCGCCAGCGCCCCTCGTCGTGCTCGGCCTGGGGGATGACCAGGAAGCGCGCCTTCATGAGCGCTGCGTTCGGCACGATGGCGAGCTCGCCGTTGCGCGTGCGGATCGCGGTATGGCGCCAGCGGATCTCGACCACCCTTCCCGAGAGGTCGTCCAGCCGGACCCAGTCGCCGATCTTGATGGACCGGTCGAGCTCGAGGAAAAGGCCCGAGAGCACGTTGCCGAGCGTGTCCTGCATGGCGAACGCCACCACCGCGGTGATGACCGCCGACGTGGTGACGAGCTGCGCGAGGTCGAGGCCGGCGGTGCGCAGGCGCAGCATGCCCCATGCGACGTAGGCGAGCAGCAGCGCCACTTCCTCGACGATGCGCGGCGTGGCCACGCCCGCCGCGGGCAGCGCGGCGCGGAAGAGGACGAGGCCCGCGAGGCGGATGAGCGCGAGGCCGATGGCGAGCACTGCGACACCGCGGACGAGCGGGTCGAGCTCGAGACGGGAGGCGGCCGCGAACACGACGAGCGCAGCGGCGAGAAAGAGGAAGACGTTGCGCAGGTGGCGGCGCAGCGAGCTCACGGGCCGGCGCGCGGCGCCGGGGAGCGCCTGCGGCGTCACGGCGCCTCCGCCTGGCGCTGGAAGAGCGAGGTGACGCGCTCCATGCGGTTAAGGATGGCGTCGGTTCCCGCGACGGCGCGCATGCGCTCCTCGCGCTGCAGGCGCCGCGAGGCGAGGCCCGCGGCGAGCAGCGGCCGGATCTCCTTCCACGCCTGGTCCACCGCCTCGAGCTCGCGGCGCAGCTCCTCGCCGCGCGCCGCGCCGAAGAGCTCGGCGTGCGCCGCCTCGAACTCGGTGATCGATTGCTTCAGCTGCGGGGCCGCGTCGGCCGTGGAGGCGCGCCAGGCGAGGAGCAGCAAGTCCTTCGCGATGCGCTGCGAAAGCATGCGCTGGCGGCCGGCGAGGGAAACGAGGCGCGCCTCGGGCGTGCCGACCTTCTCGACGAGCGCCGCGACATTCGCTTCCGCGGCGTCGTGCACTGCGCGCCCGGCGGCGACGACGTCCGGCACGTGCTCGCGCGCCGTCGGCTCGGTGATGAGCCCACGCAGCCGCTGCCAGGCAGCATCGAGGTCCGCGACGCGCGGTTGCAGGGCCGCGTCGCGCTCGAACGCCTTCAGGTCGCCGAGCTGGTCGTCGAACACCCACACCGCCTCGGCGAGGTGGCCGCGCGCCTGCGCGCTGCCTACGTCCTCGGCGGCCTGCAGGTATTCCTTGACCATGAACTCGGCGAGCATGCGCTGCCGGCCCGCCTTGTTCACGGCCGCCTCGGGCGAAAGGTAGGAGGGCGCCTGCGCCGAAACGGCGGTGGCGAGGAAGAAGAGCCCGGTGGCGAGCCAGCGCTTCATTTGCCCTTCAGGGCCGCCTCGATCTGGCGGACGAGCGAGGAGAGGATCTTCACCCGCGCGAACGCCTTGTCGTTCGCCTCGACCAGCGTCCAGGGCGCGTGCGCGGTGCTCGTGCGCTCGATCATGTCGGCGGCGGCGAGCTGGTAGTCGGCCCACTTGTCGCGGTTGCGCCAGTCCTCGGCGGTGATCTTGAACTGCTTGAAGCGCGTCTTCTCGCGCTCCTTGAAGCGCCTGAGCTGCTCTTCCTTGCTGATCTGCAGCCAGAACTTGGCGACGATGGCGCCGTTGGCGGCGAGCTGCTCCTCGAAGTCGTTGATCTCGCCGTAGGCGCGCATCCAGTCGGCCTCGGAGCAGAACTTCTCGATGCGCTCGACGAGCACGCGGCCGTACCAGCTGCGGTCGTAGATGGTCAGCCGGCCCTTGCGCGGCACGTGCCGCCAGAAGCGCCACAGGTAGGGCTGCGCGCGCTCCTCGTCCGTGGGCGCGGCGACCGGGATGGTGTGGTAGAGGCGGGCGTCCACCGCGGCGGTGATGCGGCGGATGGCGCCGCCCTTGCCGGCGGCGTCCATGCCCTCGAAGACGCAGATCACGTTGCGGTCGCGGAACTTCGGGCTGCGGCAGGCGAGCGCGAGGCGCCGCTGCCACTTGTCGATCTCGTCCTTGTACTTGTCCGGCGCGATCTTCTGCGACAGGTTGAGGGTGGAGAGGACGTTCTTGCGGTCCACCGGCCGGACGATCGGCGCGGCCTGGCTCTTCGGGTGGCGCCGGTCCGGCGTGTGCTCGGCGATGCGCTTGCGCATGGCCTCCAGCAGCACCTTGGCGACCGTGACGGTGCGGTATTCGGCGTCGGAGCCCTCGACGACGATCCACGGCGCGGCCGCGGTGCTCGTGTCGCGCAGCGTGTCCTCGCTGATCTTGTAGAAGCGGTCGTACAGCTTGAAGAAGTCCCAGTCGCGCTCGCTGACGCGCCAGCGCGTCTCGGGGTCGTCCTGCAGCGCCTTCAGACGCTTCTTCTGCTTCTTCTTCGACAGGTGGAACCAGAACTTGAGGATGAGCGCGCCCTCGTCGGCGAGCATGCGCTCGAAGCGGTTGATCTCGGCCACCGCGTGCATGAGGTCCTTGGCGCTCGTGCGCCGGAAGACGCGGTCGATGATGGGCGCCGTGTACCAGGAGCCGAAGAGGATGCCGATGCGGCCTTTGGGCGGCAGGGCGCGCCAGTAGCGCCACATCTGCGGCCGCTCGCGCTCCTCGTCCGAAGGGCTGTCGAAGGCGTGGGTGTGGATGTGGCGCGGGTCCATCCAGGCGTTGAGCAGGTTCACCGTCTCGCCCTTGCCCGCGCCGCGCACGCCCGAGATCAGCACGACCACCGGGAAGTGGCCGTTCTTGGACAGCTCGAACTGCGCGTCCAGGAGGTCGGCGCGCAGCTTGGGCTCGATCCTCTTGTAGCGCTCCTTGGAAAGCTTGTGGCCGAGTTCCGCCGCTTCGAACATGGGTTCCCCTTTCTTTTTCGCCCCTTATGTTGTTCCCGGCGGAATGCCGGCTGGTTGATCGACGTCAAAGCCGCGTCGTGCCGCCCCGCCACCATGGCGGCATGGACCGCTTCCTCCCGTTCCGGCCGGCGGCGCTCTCCGCGTACCTGTCCCGCGTGCACGAGCACGAGGCCAAGAAGGCCGGCCAGAAGCCCGGCGCGGTCTCGCGCGTGCGCATCACGCCGCTCGGCGGCGGCCGGCAGGGCGACAAGGGCTACGGCTACGGCATCCCGCTGCGGGTCGACTACGAGCTCGGCGGCAAGGCGCGCTCGGCGGTGATCGAGTCGGTGCGCCCCGGGCCCTTCGGCCACGAGCATCGCGCCGACCGGGCGCAGCAGCTCCTCTGGGCGCACGACGCGTTCGGTCGCCTGCCGCGGCACGCGGCGTCGCTGGACGTGGGCGCGGTGCGGCGCGACGGCTCGCTCGTCGGACTGGGCGACGCCGACGAGTTCTTCATCCTCATGGAACGCGTCGAGGGGCGCGAGTACGCCGAGGACCTGCTGCGCATCCGCGCGGGCGGCGAGCTGCTGCCGCTCGACATCGAGCGCGGGCAGGCGCTCTGCGACTACCTGGCGCGCATCCACAACGTGAAGCCGCCGGAGGGCGAGCCGGCCGGCCAGCTCTACGAGCGCCGCATCCGCGAGCTCATCGGCCACGGCGAATGCCTCTTCGGCGTCTGCGACAGCTACCCGGACATCGGCTACTACAACGACGTCCTCTCGCACCTGGAGGCCCGGCTCGTCGGCTGGCGATGGAGATTGAAGAGGCGGAGCCACCGCCTGTGCCAGGTGCACGGCGACTTCCATCCCTGGAACATCCTCTTCCGCGAAAACTCGGACTTCAGCGTCCTCGACCGCTCGCGCGGCGAGTGGGGCGACGCGGCCGACGACGTCGCCTGCCTGACGATGAACTACCTCTTCTTCTCGCTGCAGCGGTCGGGAAGGCTGGAAGGCCCCTTCGAATGGCTGTATCGCGGCTTCTGGGAGCGCTACCTCGAGCGCTCGGGCGACCGCGAGATGTTCGAGGTCGTGGCGCCGTTCTTCGCCTTCCGCGCGGTCGTGATGGCGAACCCGCTGTGGTACCCGGCGATCGGCGACG
>JBLNDP010000136.1:0-10012 GCA_050261755.1 Clostridia bacterium | reverse complement strand
CGGGCGCCGTGGTCGTGAACCAGAATTTCGACGTGATCATGTGGAACCACCGCGCCGAGGACATGTGGGGGCTGCGGGCCGAGGAAGTGCACAACAAGTCGCTCTTCAGCCTCGACATCGGCCTGCCGGTGGGCGAGCTGCGGCCCGTCATGCACGCCGTCGTCTCGGGCCAGGCCGACAAGAAGGAAACGACGCTCGACGCGGTCAACCGCCGCGGCAAGAAGATCCGCTGCCACGTCGCCTGCACGCCGCTCGTCACCGGCAAGAAGAAGCGCGAGGGCGTGATCCTGCTGATGGACGAGGTCGCCTAGCCGGCGCGGCGAAGCGTGGGGAGCATCCCGACAAGGATGCGCCGCAACAAGCTGGTACTCTCTGCGCTCGCATGAGCCGCGCCCCTTCCCGCATCCTCGTCGTGGACGACGAGCTCGACACCGCCCAGTCGCTCGCCGTCCTCTTCCGCGCCATGGGCAAGCAGGTGGAATTCGCCGTGAACGCCAAGGCGGCGCTCGACATCGCGCAGCGCCTCGAGCCGGAGATGGTGTTCGTCGACATCGGCCTGCCGGACATCGACGGCTGGGAGCTCGCGAAGCGGCTGCAGGCGCAGGCCGCAGCGAAGGCAGGAAAGCGGGCCTTGCGTGTGGTCGTCATCACCGGCCGCGCGGGCGACGAGGAGCGGCAGCGCTCCGAGGCGGTCGGGGCCGAGGCCCACCTGGTCAAGCCGGTGGACCCCGCCTACATCGAGAAGCTCGTTACTTCGACGAAGAGCTCTTAGAAGAAGACCCGCTGCTCGCCGACTTGGACGACGAGCCGTTGCTCGCCGTGCGGCCCATGTTGCGCTGGATGTCCTGGGCCATCTTCAGGTGCCCCTGCACCGTCTGCGCGGTCTTCTCGAGCGTCGCTTTGATCTCGGGATCCTTGGCGCTCTTGGCCGCGGCGTTGAGCTTCTTCACGTCTTCCTTGTGGTCCTTCACCATGGCGTCCATGTAGGCCTTGTCGAAGCGGTCGCCCGACTGCGACTCGAGCTTCTTCGCGAGGGCCTGGTCCTTCTTCTTCGGCTGCGAGGGAAGGTCGATGCCCTTCGCCTGCGCGAGCTTCTGCACCTCGGAAAGGTTCTGGCCGTGGTCGTCCTGCATCTGCTGGCCGAACTTCTTCACGTCGTCGGACTTCGCCTTCTCGGCGGCCAGCTTGCCGGCCGCGACCTCGGCCATGTCGGCCTCGGCGAGGTCCTTCATCGCCTTCGCCTCCTTGCGGTCGACGCCCTTGGCGGCGTCCTTGCCCTGCGTTTGAGCGCCGGCGGGCAGGCTGAGGGCGAGGCCCAGCGCGGCCGCGGCGAAGATGAGCTTGTGCATGTCGATCCTCGTGAATGAATGGCTTGGGGATCACAGGAAGAGCAGGCGCCATGCCGAAGTCGCCCGCGGCGCAAGACGGTATCGGCATCCCGACTACAGCCCGGGCATGGGGGATGCTCGCCCACCCTCATGGCGAAGAAGGACATCGTCGTGATCGGCGCCTCGGCGGGCGGCATGGACGCGCTCCAGCAGCTCGTCGCCGGGCTGCCCCGCGGCTTCGGCGGATCGATCTTCATCGTCTGGCACCTCGCGCCCGGCACGCGCAGCGTCCTTCCCGACGTGCTGAGCCGCAACGGCCCCTTGCCGGCCGCGCACCCCGAGGACGGCGATGCCATCGAGCCGGGACGCATCTACGTGGCGCCGCCCGACCGCCACATGCTGCTCGAGCGCAGCTTCATCCGCATCGCCCGGGGCCCCAAGGAGAACCGCTTCCGCCCGGCCGTCGATCCCCTCTTCCGCTCCGCGGCCTACCTCTTCGGCCCGCGCGCGGTCGGCATCGTGCTCTCCGGCGCGCTCGACGACGGCACCTCGGGCCTCTGGGCGGTCAAGCTGCGAGGCGGCACGGCGATCGTCCAGGATCCGGCCGACGCCATGCACCGCTCCATGCCACTGCACGCCATGGAGAACGTGCAAGTCGACTTCAAGCTCCCGGCGCGCGACATGGGTGCCCTCCTCGTCCGGCTCGCCGCGGAGGACGCGCAACCGGCGCCGGCCCTCGCGGAGCGCGAGCGCGGCATGCTCGAGCACGAGGTGAAGATCGCCGAGGGCGCCGAGGCGCTCGAGCAGGACGTGCTGCCCTACGGCGAGCTCAGCCGCTTCACCTGTCCCGAGTGCCACGGCGTGCTGACGCTGCTGCGCGAGGGGCGCCTCGTGCGCTTCCGCTGCCACACCGGCCACGCGTATTCCGCGGGCACGCTGCTCGACTCGGTCACCGAGCAGGTGGAGGACCAGCTGTGGGCCGCGGTGCGCGCGCTCGACGAGACGACCATGCTCCTCAACGAGATGGGCGAGGCGCTCGCGAAGGAAGGCGACGTCTCGGGCGCCGAGCAATGCTTCGACAAGGCGCGCGAGGCGCACGAGCGGGCGCTGCCGATCCGCGAGGCGGCGATCGAGAACCGCATCGTGGGCGGAGAGACCGGGACGCTAGCCGACGAGGATCTCCGAGCGCAGGCAGGCGGGTCCCGCTAGCCGCGCGCGCCACACGATCGTCGGCGCCGGCGAGCGCTGGTCGAAGGCGCGCGACACCCAGCCGAAGATCGGCGAGACGCTTCCGGCATAGACCGTCGCCTCCCCGCCTTCCACCTGCGGCAGGGCCAGCCGGATCGAGCCGCCCGGCTGCGAAATGAGGTAGCCGCCGGAGGTCGCCTCGACGCGGCAGCGCTCGCTGCAGTGGAAGAGGAGCTCGACCTCGTGCTCCTCGCCCATCTCCAGCGTGTCCTCGATGACGAGCCGGCGGGCGACCTTGTCGAGCTCGATGAGGCGCCGGTGCTTGACCGGATCCAGCAGCCGCATGTAGCCGTCGTGCCAGCCTTCGAAGCAGTCCTTCTGCGCGGTCGACAGCCACAGGCTGCAGCCGGCGCGAGCCTTCTTCAGCCACATGAAGTTGCCGCCCGGCTCGGACTGGTCGAGGCCGTCGATGCGCACCGTGTTGTGCGCGGCGGTGCCGCGGAAGTAGTTCCGCCAGCGCGCCTGCGTGTGGTACGCGTACGTCCCCGGGTCGACGAGGAACTCGCGCCCTCCCGCCGAAAGCGTGAACGAAAGCGCGTCGGCGTGGCCATGCGCGGCGATGGAACGGTAGCCGAGCGGCCCGGCGTCGGCGACGACGCGGATCTCCTTCGGCGTGTCGAGGTCGCAGCCCAGCACGTAGTAGCCGCCCTCGCCGAACTGCTGGCGCTGCGGCAGGCCGGTGCGCTCGGCATCGAGCGCCGCGAACTGCGCCTTCGCCTGCGGCCCGAGCAGCCAGCGCGTCTTGTCGTCGAGGGCGCCCGCCTTCTTCTTGAAGTCGCCGCGGCCGAAGAGCACCGCGCCGGTCGCCAGCAGGCTCTTGAATGGATCGAATTCCGGAGAAGGAGAAAGGCGGAATACATAGCCGTCATCCGCGTCCCCGAACATCGGCACGTTGCCGCCGGCGTCCATGATGGAGCAGATGAAGTCGAGCATCGCCTCGAGGCGCTGCGCGTACGCGGCGCTGAAGGGATCGTTCGCCGCGCGCCCGGCGAGCAGGCAAACGAGCAGGAAGTCGAAGACGAACTGCTGGTACGACACCGCCTGTTCCCTGTTCACGCCGTCGGGGGCGTTCTGCGCCAGCGCCTCGCGCTCGAGGATCGCCTTCGCCGCCGAGCGCCAGGACGCCGACGCCTTCCAGTGCGGCCACGTCACCGAGGCGACGTAGAGCGCGGCCGCCTCGCCGATCAGGTGGTTGTTCGCCGACGAATGGCGCGAGAACCAGCCCCGGACGAAGCGGCAGTGCTGGTAGATGGAGCGCAGCCACCGGTCCCTGAAGTCGGGGTTCTTCTTGAGGGAGCCCTGGACCAGCTGCCAGGCCACCGACCAGTTGATGAGGCGCAGGGCGGGCTCCAGCGCGCTCGACCAGTTGGGGCCGAGCGGGTACGGGCAGGCGAGGAACCAGCTGTCGAGGTGCTCGGCCAGCGTGTCGAAGTACTTGGCATCGCCGGTGAGCGCGTGCGCCTGCGCGAGGGTGACCAGGTGCAGGTGCCGGTTCGGCTCCCACAGGTACTTGATGTCGCCGACGAGGTCCGGGTCGCGGTAGTCGAGCAGCTTGCCGAACGCGAGCGGCGCCTCGATGCCGGTCTTCGGGTCGCGGTTCCAGCGCGGCGGCGAACCGAAGTCGATGTTCCTCAGCGCGAAGACGTCGAGCCAGCCCTCGCAGATCCGGTCGGCCGCATCGAGGTAGGGCTTTTCATTCACGTCCACCTTGTGGATGAACGGCGGGAACGAAAGCGAGAGATTGGGCCTCGGCACCTCGTCGGCGCCGCGGCGGCCGGCCTGCTCGAGGCGAGCCTGCCCGGCGCGCACCACGCGGTGCGCGACCTCGAGCGGCGTCATGCAGCGCAGCCGGTTGAGCTTCCAGGCGAGCTTCGCCCGCAGGCGCTCCTTCAGCCCCGGGCGTACCGGCGGTGCCAGATTTCCAGATTCAGAAGCGTCCAAAGCGGGCGTGACCAGTCGTTCTTGCCGCGGGCGTGCTCGTCCAGCATGCGGTCGAGCTTCGCGGCGTCGTAGTGCTTCCTCGTGAGCGAAGAGCCGCCCGCGAGGTGCTCGAGGAGCGTATCGCGCAGGTCATTACGCAACCAATCGCGGATCGGTATGCGAAACCCGCCCTTCTTGAGGGGCCCGAGGCCCGGCGGCAGCAGGCGCCGCGCCGCCTCGCGCAGGATGCGCTTGGTGGCGAAGCCGCTCACCCGCCGCTCGTCAGGAAGCGACGACACGTACTCGGCCAGGCGGTGATCGAGGTACGGCATGCGCACTTCCACGCCGGCCAGGACCGCCGCGCGGTCGGCGCGCTCGAGCAGCTCGTCGGGCAGCGGCCGCGCCTGGCGAAAGTAGAGCCGGCGGCGCAGCTCGCTTGCGTTCGGATCGGCGTCGTAAGGGGGCTGCTTCGGGTCCTGCCCCTCGCCTCCCTTCGACGTGGAGATCTTCCTGATTTCGTCCCGGTTTCGGTTCATCTCCCACCGGGCATAGCTGGGCAAGATGAGGCTGCGGTAGCCGCCGAGGATTTCATCGCAACCGTCGCCGCTGAGGAGCACGCCCGCCTCGCGCCCGGCCTGGGCGACGAGCGCGTGGACGGCGAGCTCGGAGGGGCGCGCCACGGGCGCATCGCGCGCGGCGATCATGCGCTCCAGCCCCGGGACGAGGTCCTTCGCCGAGAGCACGATCTCGCGATGCTGCGTGCCGAAGTGCTTGGCGATCGCCGCGGCGCCGGCGAGCTCGCTCTTCGCGTCGCCCTCCACGCCGAAGGTGAACGTGCGCACGGAAGCGCCGTTCGCGGCGAGGACCGCGACCATCGCCGCGGAGTCGATGCCGCCGGAGAGCAGGACGCCGCCCCCGGCGCGCAGCCGGATCGCTTCCTGGAGGTGGGCGGAGAACTGCTCTTCCGTATCCTCCGCGCCCTTCCCCGAGAACGCCTGGCGATCGGGCGGAAACCAGTAGCGGACCTCCTGCAGGCGGCCGAGCTGCCAGGTGACGTAGGTCCCGGGCGCGAGCTTGCGGATGCCCTCGAAGAGCGTGCGCGGCCCGGGAACGTAGCGCGCGGCCAGGCAGTCCCAGAGCGCGCCCGCGTCGACGCGCCCGCCTGCGCCCGGCACCTCGAGGAGCGCCTTCGCCTCGGAGGCGAAGAACAGCCCGCCCGCCTTCTCGTGCAGGTAGAGCGGCTTCTCGCCGAAGCGATCGCGCGCGAGGAGCAGCCGCTCCTTGCGCGCGTCCCAGATCGCGAAGGCGAAGGCACCGAGCAGGTGCTTCGCCACGTCCTTGTCCCAGTGCTGGTACGCACGGAGGAGCAGCTCCTCGTGGCTGTTCGATGCAAATCGGTAGCCGCGCTTTTCCAGCTCCTTCCTGATTTCCTGAAAATTCGCCAGCGAGCCGTCGAGCGCCAGGGAGATGCGCGAAACCGCGTCCGCGTGCGACGCGGCGAGCCCGACATGGCGCCGGGCATCGCAGTCGATGACGCCCACGAGCGGCGCGCCGCGGTTGCGCTGCGCGAGCGCCCCGGCCATCTCGCCGAGCACGGCGTCGGGCGGCGCGCTGCGCGGAAGGCTGGTCCAGCCGGCTAGGCCACACATGCGATGCTCTCCTGTTGGGTGCCGCAGCGGTATTCGCGATGCCAGATCTCGAGCGCGAGCAGCGCCCAGAGCAGCTTGTCGTGCGTCTGGCGCCCGGCGAGGTGCTCGTCGAGGATGCGGTCCAGCTCGCGGCGATCGTAGTAGTCGCGCGTGAGCGAAGAAGGGCCGCGCAGGTGGTCGACGAGGAATTCGCGCATCTCGCCCGCGAACCACTCGCTGACCGGGACGCGGAAGCCCACCTTCGGGCGCCGCAGGATCGCCGTGGGCAGCAGCGCCTTCGCCGCCTCGCGCAGCACGCGCTTGCGGCGCAGCTCGTCGACGCGCAGCCGGTCGGGCAGCGAGGCGACGAATTCCACCAGCGGATGGTCGAGGAACGGCAGGCGCGCCTCGACGGACGCGGCCATGGTCATGCGGTCGCCGCGCTCGAGCAGGTTGTCGGGCAGCCAGCTCGTCTGGTCGAAGTACAGCGCGCGGCGCAGCGGCGAGTTGCCGGGCTCGACGTCGAAGGGCGGCACGTCGTCGCGCGGCGGCAGGTCGTGCACGCGCAGCAGCGACAGGCGCCGGCGGCCCTCGAAGTCGAGCGCGCCGAACCAGCGCACGTAGCGCTCGCGCCAGTCGTCGAGGCTCAGGCTCGCCATGGCGATCTTCATGTCGCGGTAGCGGAAGGGCAGCGCGAAGACGAGCGGCCCGAGCAGGCGCCGGCGCAGCCGCGACGGGATGGCGGCCACCATCCAGCGGAGCGACTCGGCGACGTGCTTGCGGTAGCCGCCCAGCACCTCGTCGCTGCCCTCGCCGGTGAGCACCATCTTCACGCTGCGCGCCGCAGCGCACGCGAGGAGGAAGATCGGCACGTCGGAAGGCTCCGACACCGGCGCATCGCGATGGGCGGTGAGGCGCGGCAGGTACTTGACGAGGTCGCGGTGCGAGACCACCAGCTCCTGGTGGTCGGTGCCATAGTGCCGCGCAATCTCGGCGGCGTGCGGCAGCTCGCTGTACCGGTCCTCGGCGAAGCCGACCGAGAAGGTCTTCACGCGGCCGCCCTGCCGGCTCATCAGCGCCACCACGACGCTCGAGTCGAGGCCGCCGGAAAGGAACGCCCCGAAAGGCACGTCGCTCACCATCTGCAGCGCGACGGCTTCCTCCAGGCGCTCGAGGAACTCGGCCACCGCATCGCGCTCGCCGATGTCGCGGTTGCCCTGGAAGCCGATCCGGTCGGGCGGCGCCCAGTACCGCGTTTCCGTCAAGCGCCCGTTCTGCCAGATCGCGCTCGTCGCCGGAGGCAGCTTGCGGATGCCCTTGAAGAGCGTGCGCGGGCCCGGCACGTAGCGCCAGGCGAGGTAATCCCAGACGGCGGAAAGGTCCACGTCGGGCCGCGGGACGGGACCGCGCAGCAGGGCCTTCACTTCGGAGGCGAAGTAGAGGCCGCCGTTCGCCTCGCAGAGGTACAGCGGCTTCTCGCCGAAGCGGTCGCGGGCGAGGAAAAGCCGCTCCCTTTGCGCGTCCCACACCGCGAAGGCGAACTGGCCGCGCAGGCGCTGCGTCACGCGCGGCCCCCAGTGCTGGTAGGCGCGCAGGAGGACTTCCGTGTCGGAGTCGCGCTCGAACCGCTGCCCGAGCGACTCGAGCTCCGCGCGCAGCTCGCGGAAGTTGTAGATCTCGCCGTTGAAGGTGAGCGCAAGGCCGGCGGCCGCGTCGCGCATGGGCTGGCGCGAGCCGGCGGGGTCGATGATGGCGAGGCGCCGGTGCCCGAGCACGACGCGGCTTGCCGAGCGCGGCGCATGGAACGCGCACGCGCCGCCGCCATCCGGGCCGCGGTGCCGCATGGCGTCCAGCATGGGCTGCAGCGCGCCGTCGTCGGGGGCGCTTCGCGTCGGGGCGACCCAGCCGGCGATGCCGCACATGGCGCTTAGAGGATCGTCTTGGGCGCGCGCCCGGGCAGGAGCGCCGAGTACATGCTGCCGGCGTCGAAGGCGAGGCGCTCGAGCGAGTAGCCGCTCGAGACGCGCCGGCGCGCGGCGCCGGCCATGCGGGCGAGCCGTTCGCGGTCGGCGGCGAGCCGCTCGAGCGCGACGGCGATGGCGGCCGCGTCGCCGATCGGCACGAAAAGCCCGTGCACGCCCTCCTCGATCACGTCGGGTAGCGCTCCCACGGGCGTGACCACGGGCACTGCGCTCGCCGCCATGCCTTCGAGCACCGCATACGGCAGGCCCTCGCTGTGGCTGGGCAGGAGCAGCACGTCGGCTTCCGCGAGGCGCCTCGCCTTCTCTTCGCCGTAGGTGGCGCCGGCGAACTCCACCGCCTCCTGCGCGCCGAGCGCCTGCACGCGCTCGCGCAGCGCCTCCTCCAGCGGGCCGCCGCCGCAGATCGTCAGCCGCGCGGCGAGTCCCCGCCCGCGGGCGAGCGCGAGCCCTTCGACGATCTCCTCGAGCCCCTTGCGGGCCGCGAGGCGCCCCACGTAAATGAGGCGCAACGTTGCGTCGTTCTTTCTCTCGCTGCCTTTCTTCCTAAACAGCGAAACATCGATGCCATTCGGCAACAGGACGATCGCCTGCCCCGGCACGAAGGCCGAGAAGGACTTCACTTCCGCCCGCGAGAGCACGGCGACCGCGTCCGCAAGCCGCAAAGCGGCGCGCACGAGGAACGGGGACGCGTCCTTCGCGAACTGCTCGAGGCTGCCGCCGTGCTTCTGCAGCACCACGCGCGCGCCGAGGAGCTTGGCCACCGCGGCATAGGCGGCATCGCGCCAGAACGCCTTGGGGTTCAGCGAGGTGTTGAGGTGCACGATGTCCACGCCGTAGCGGAGGATCGCGCCGGCGAGCACGAAGGGGCTCGCGGCAAGGCGCGCCAGCATGGCCGGGCGGCTCTCCGCGCGTCCTTCGCTACCGACCTGGAAGTGGATGAGCTCGAAGCTCGACTGCAGTGGCGAGGCGATGAGCGACAGCGCGTGGGTCGTCACGCCGCTGATCGCGTCGAGGCTCGGGCTCGCGACGAGGACGACCGGCCGCGACCTCACGCCGCCTCCCTCCAGCCGACCTCGCGCGCCGCGCCGCCGAACGGCTCGGCGCCGCGCAGGCCGAGGCTCGCGTACACGTCCTCGAGCGGCGCGAGCGAGCGCTCGGGCGAGCAGCGCCTGCGCACCGACTCGCGCGCCGCGGCGCCGATCCGCGCACCGAGCGCCCGGTCGAGGAGGACCTTGCGCAGGAGCCGCGCGAGCGCGGCGCGGTCCCCGGGCGCGGCGAGGAAGCCGCTCACGCCGTCGGCGACGACTTCGGGAATGCCGCCGACCGGCGTCGCGACGACCGGCACGCCGGCCGCCATCGCCTCCAGCAGCCCCACCGGCATGCCTTCCTCATACGACGGCAACGCCAGCACGCCGGCGCTCTCGAAAAGCGCGCGCTTGCCCGACGGGCCGAGCGTGCCAGTGATCGTCAGCACCTCTGCAAGGCCGAGGCGCGCGGCGAGGCTCGCGACCGCGCCCCGGTCGCCGTCCCCGGCGCAGACCAGGCGCACGTCCGGCACCGCGGGCCGCACCTGCGCGAGCGCCTCGACGAGGTCCAGGACGCCCCTCTCGGCGCTCAGCCGGCCGATGAACAGCACCACGTTCTGCCGCGTTCCCGCCGTGCTCGCGCATTCCGGCACGAGCGGCGGCAGGCACAGGACGTTCGCGTCGCGGGCGACGGTGCGCACCCACGCGCGCAGCGACTCGCACGGCACGATGACCCACGCCGCGCGCTCGAGCGCCAGGCTGACCGAGGCGCGCACCGGCGTGCTCGCGCGGTCGTAGAAACCTTCGAAGCCGCCGCCGTGCAGCTGCAGGACGAGCGGCAGGCGAGCCGCGTGGGCGAGCGCGACGAAGGCGGCCTGGCG
>JBLNDP010000135.1:0-5816 GCA_050261755.1 Clostridia bacterium | reverse complement strand
TAGTAGGTGCCGCGGAAGGCGTCATGGCCGGCGACGTAGCCGGTGTTGGTGATCGCGGGGTTGCGGTTCACGAGCGGGCGGTTGAAGAGCGGGTGCTTCATGCTGCGCACCTCGTGCTCGACCTGGAAGAGCTTCTTCCCGTCCTTCGGGTCGACGATCCACTGGAAGCGCCACTCGTGCGCGTCGGTCTCCATCGTGATGAGCCCGCGCTCCTTCAGCCACGCGTACGGGCCGGAGAAGTCCTGGATGTAGACCTGGATGTGGTGGCCGTCGTACTCCGGCAGTGGCTTCTTCGTTTCGGTGAAATGGAGCTTCTGGCTCTTGCCGACGGACACGGTCGTTCGCCCCGCTTTGCTCACCGCCGGCGCATGCAGGACTTCTTCGTAAAAGCGGGCGATGCCCGCTGCAGTATCCGGCGGAACGTCGAAGTCGACATAGACCAGGCCCAGCTCCGTCTTCCCGTAGTCGGACGAAGGGGCGTGGCAGCGGATGTGCGTGCCCCAGGGGTCGGTCGCTTCTATGCAGTTGTCCTTCCGTTTCCAGCCAAACTGGGTTTGTCTTTCGGGAACGACCCTTTTGATCTCCTTCTCGGCGTGTTGCAGGCGCCGCTCCAAGTCCTCGAGGCTCGGCACGACGAATCCGGCGGTGCCGCGCAGGCGCTCGAAGCGGGGCGGCACGGCGCGGCTCGGCATGTGCACCTGCGTCCGGCCGAAGTTGAGCCAGATGTTCTCCATGCCGGGAAAGATGTACGGGTCGCGCGTGCCGCCGAGGCCGACGACGTAGAAGAGCACCGCGAGGCGCTGGTCGTCGATCACGCAATTGAAATGTTCCAGATGGACGAGGTTGCCGATGTCCTCGGAGGTGCGATCGTATTGCTTCATAGGCCCCAGACCTTTCGCGCGAACTGCGGATAGTCCTTCGCGATTTGCGGCGCGACCTTCGTCCTCAACGTATCGAGCTCCTGCCCGGTCGGAACCTGGGTGGAAAGGACATTGGCAGATACATCGAATTCAAATCCCGTCGCCGCGCGGACCTGCGCCTCCGTCGCGCCGCCGTGCACGCTCTCCAGGCGGAAGCGGCGCTTGTCCTTCTGCCAGGAGAAGAGCGCCTTGCCGGTGAGGAGCGCGGCCGGGTTGCCGGCCGCCGAGATGAAGTCGACCCTGGGCACGAGCACGCGCGGCGAATGCTCCTCGCGGAAGAGGATCACCTTGCGCACGGCCTGGTACATGTAGGCCGAGCCGAACGAGCCCGGGAAGCGGCGGCCCTCCGCCTGCACGAGGTTGATGTTCGCCTCGCCGTCGATCTGCGCGCCGCCGAGGAAGAAGACGTCGACGCGCCCCTGCCCGGCGAGGTCGAAGAGCTCGCGCGAGCCCTCGGTGAACGGATTGCCGGTCCGCTTTTGCAGCAACGAGACGCGCAGGGCCGGATTCTTTTGCTTGAGCAGGAAAACCCCGGTCGCGGGGATCGGCGAGGCGGCGCCGACGGCCACGTGCCGCGCGTCGCCGATCAGCCGGGCGATCGTGCAGGCGAGCAGCTCTTCGGTTTTCGCTTCAGAGGACAAACTGCTGGAGGTACGACTGGAACCCTTCGCTCGTCTTGGCGGCCTTCGCGTATAGGGCCAGGTGCGCGTCGTCGATCTCGGACACGCCCATGATGCCAAGCGGCCAGGCGCCCTTCTTCGCCGGAGCGAGGGCGCTGACGTAGACGGACGTCAGCACGCCCGGCGCGAGCAGCTCGTCCTCCAGCATGTCGTCCGGCTTTTTCTCCTCGAAGGTCACGAAAGTCTGCTTCGCGGCGTGGGCAATCGTGGCGACTTCCTTGCGCCGCCCGATCCAGACGTTCCCGGCGTCGTCCGCCCAGCGCGCGTGGAAGAGCGCCACGTCGGGCTGGATGGCTTTCACCATCAGGATCTTCTCGTTCGAGAACGGATCGGCGCCGATCTTCCAGCCGGGATGGTTCTTGACGAGGTCCGAGCCGAGGATGCCGCCGATCGGCATGAACGGCACGCCCTTCTCCGTGGCCTGCAGTCCCGTATGAATCGCGGGGCACGTCGCGTCCCGGATCTTGATTTTTTTGTTTTCCAAGGCCTCGGTAAATCGAGGCGCCAATCCGGCTTCGCCGAGCGACACGGCGCTCGTCTCGATCTCGTCGACGCAGCCCGCGCCGATGAGAAGGTCGGCGCACATGCCGAGGACGGGGACGCCGAGCAATCGCAGATGTCTCCTTTTCTGCCTGATGAGACACCGGACGACTTCCATGGCCGGCAGCGAATAGTCCGGCGGCATGGCGACGAAGGCGCCGTCGGGGATCTGCCGCGCGATCGCGGCGGCGTCCTCGAGGAAGATCGTGTGGTTGGCCGGCAGCGCGGTCACAGGGCCGGCTCGATCTTCTCGTCGAGGAACTGCTGCACGGCCTGGAAGAGCTGCAGGCGGTTCTTCTCCATGATCACCGTGTGCGTGCCCTCGCCGATCTGCACGTAGCGCTTGTACGGCGCGTTGGCGAGCTTCTCGAAGTACGCGTACAGCATGTAGCTCGGCAGGTCCGCGTCCCACTCGGCGTGCGCGAGGAAGGTGGGCACGCGGATCTGCGCGGGGTCGTAGACCGGCTTGCCGGCGTTCCAGTATTCGCGGCCGTCGGCGACCACGCCGTTCGGCGCGCGCAGCACGGGCGGGTTGTGCTTGGCGCCGACCGGGTCGGTGGCGAACGTGGCGTCGGCCCAGGCCTCGAACCAGCCGGCGGGAATCAGCTCAGCCTTCTTCGCCTCGGGCACGCCGGTGAGCCAGCGGCCCTTCGCGGCGTCGCGCGAGACGGTGCGGTACGCGCCGAGCTTCGCGCCGGAGTCGGTGAGGGACGCGCCCTGCTGGCGGATCCACTGCGGGGCATACAGGACGAGCTTGTTCACCTTGTCGTTGTTCTGCGCCGTGTACCAGCCCATGATCGTCGTGCCCCAGGACCAGCCGAGCAGGTTGATCTTCTGCACGCCGCGGCGCTTGAGGATGAAGTCCACCGCCGAGCCGACGTCCTTCACCGCCACCGCGCTGCGCACGATCGGCTCGTGCTTCTCGGCGGGCTGGTCCATCTCCGGCGGGCGAACCGAGCGGCCGTAGCCGCGGATGTCGACGAGGTACACGTCGTAGCCGCGCTGGGCGATGTAGTCCATCCACGAGAGGCCGTTCAGCGGCAGGTCGAAGGCGGTCTCCGACGGGTAGGTGGCGCCGTGCACGTAGAGCAGGATCTTGTCCGCGGAGAAGCTCCTCATGCCCTCGGGATGCTTGTTGCGCACGTACAGCTGGATGCCGGGATCCGACGCCGGCACCATGAACTCTTCCATGACGGTCTTCGAGGGCTGGGCTTGGATCATCGTTGCGGCGAGCATGAGGACTACGCCGAGAAATGCCGGGATCTTCATTTTCGCCTCCTCCAGAAGGGTCGGGCGATTGTAGTCCTACCAGCCGGAGAAACGCTCCCAGGTCGCGGCGATTTCGCGCCCGCCGTCGACGACGTTGTAGCGCTCGTGCTGCGCGCCGGTCGCGCAGGCGTGGTTGGGCAGGATTCGCAGCCGCGCACCGACCGCGAGGGCGGGCAACGGCCCTTGGCGCGAGGCGATGACGCCGTGCTCCTGGTTCGCTTCCACGACGGTCAGGCCGGGGATCGGCTTGCCGTCCAGGTCGCAGACGACGCCGTAGCCTTGGTCCACGGCCTGCTTCGCCGTGCCGCGGTCGCGCGAGAGCGCCATCCAGCCGGCATCGACGATGAGCCAGCCCTTGTCGGCGCGGCGGCCGATGACCGTGGCAAGCACGGAGAGCGCGATGTCTTCCTGGCGGCACACCTCGATGCCGGCCATGACGAGGTCGAAGAAGACGAAGACGCCGGCGCGCACTTCCGTCACGCCCGCGAGGTCCTCGACATAGGTGGCGGTCGGCGACGAGCCGATGCTCACCACCGGCGCCGCGTGCCCGGCCGCGCGCAGCTGCTTCGCCGCCGCCACGGCGCCGTCGCGCTCGATCGCGGCGATCTTGCGGATGGCGTCCACCGAGCGGCAGTCGTACGAGCCGCCGGCGTGCGTCATCACGCCGGCCACCTGGTTGCCGCCTTCGGCGAGCGCCGCCGCCACCGCGACGATCTCCGGCTCGCCGGGCCGCAATCCGGCGCGATGGCCGTCCGTGTCGATCTCGATGAGCACGGGGAAGCCGCGGATCCCGCGCGCGGCCTCGACGCTGTCGACGACCAGCGTCAGCTTCGCGCCCCGCGCCGCCAGCGCCTGCGCGCGCGCGAGCTTGTCCGGCGTGAAGCCCACCGCGTACAGGATGTCGCGGTAGCCGGCATCGAAGAAGCGCTCCGCCTCCTTGAGCGTGGAGACGGCGATCGGCGCCTTGCGCCCGCCGAGCACGAGCGCGGCGACGTCCGGGGACTTCGCCGTCTTCACGTGCAGGCGGAGCGGCACGCCGAGCTTCGCCAGGTGGCCCGTCATGCGCTCGGCATTTCTCTTGACTCGATCCCGGTCGAGAACGAGGGCGGGCGTCGGCAAGGCGTCGATCTTCACGATTTCAGGAAATCCCCAAGTTCCTTCAAAGTCGTCCGCTCGGCGAGCGGTGGCGGAGCACCCTCCGGCTTCGTCAGCCCTGCGCGATTGTGCCAAAGGGTCGGGATGCCGACCGCGCCCGTGCCGAAGAGGTCGAACGCGGAGCCGGCGACGAAGAGCGCCTCGTGCGGCGCGACGCCGAGCTCGGCGAGCGCGGCGCGGTAGGGCGCCGGGTTCGGCTTGTAGAAGCCCGCGCGCTCGGAGGTCATCACCACGTCGAACGGCACGCCGACGCGCGCCGCGGCACGGCGGCCGAGCGTCTCGGAACAATTGGTGACCACGCCTACGCGCACATTGCCTGTAATCTTTTCAAGGAATTCCGGCACATCGTTCCAGGGCGCCAACTCATCCCACCTCGCGGCGAGCGCATCGGCATGGCGAGCTTGCAGGCCGGTCGCCTCCGCCGCCTCGCGCACGAGCGTCTCGTACGGCCGGTAGGCGCCGCAGCCGTAGGTGAGCTTCAGGTATTGCGCGCGCCACTTGCGCCCGGCCTCGCGGGACCCCGCGACGGAATCCCACAGGGTCCACGAATCCAGCAGGGCGGTCAGAAGGTCAAATAGGACCGCCTTCAAACCGTTCCGCCGACGGTCAAGCCGTCGATGCGCATGGAAGGCTGGCCGACGCCAACCGGCACGCTCTGCCCTTCCTTGCCGCAGGTGCCGATGCCGGTGTCGAGCGCGAGGTCGTTGCCGATCATGCTCACGCGCGTGAGCGCGTCGGGGCCGTTGCCGATCAGCGTGGCGCCCTTCACCGGGTAGGTGACCTTGCCGTCCTCGATCATGTACGCCTCGGACGCCGAGAAGACGAACTTGCCGTTCGTGATGTCGACCTGGCCGCCGCCGAAGTTGGTGGCGTAGAGGCCCTTCTTCACGCTCTTGATGATCTCCCGCGGGTCGTGCGAGCCGGCGAGCATGTAGGTATTGGTCATGCGCGGCATCGTCACGTGCGCATAGGATTCGCGGCGCGCGTTGCCGGTGACGGGCATGCCCATGAGGCGCGCGTTCAGGCTGTCCTGCATGTAGCCGCGCAGCACGCCGTCCTCGATGAGCACCGTGCGGCCGGTGGGCGTGCCTTCGTCGTCCACCGTGAGCGAGCCGCGGCGGTTGGGCATCGTGCCGTCGTCCACGACCGTGACGCCGGGCGAGGCGACGCGCTGGCCGATGCGGCCGGAGAAGGCCGAGGTCTTCTTGCGGTTGAAGTCGCCCTCCAGGCCATGGCCGACCGCCTCGTGCAG
>JBLNDP010000134.1:0-9879 GCA_050261755.1 Clostridia bacterium | reverse complement strand
TGCCGTCGAAACTCCGCTTGACCATCGCGACATCCGACTACGACCATGTGCGCGACCTGCGCTTCGGCCTCGACCAGCCCGAGGGCATCGAGGTCACCTATCTCTGCATGGGCATCCACGAGATCTTCGCGCGCTTCGCCGCCAACCGCGAATGGGACGTGTCGGAGCTCTCCTTCGCCAAATTCATCGCGCAGGCTACCGAGGACGATGCCGACATCATCGGCTTGCCCGTCTTCCTCGCGCGCCGCTTCCGCTTCCAGGCCTTCGTCATCAACCGCAAATCCGGCATCAAGAAACCGCAGGATCTCGCCGGCAAGCGTGACCTCACGGTGATGATGGAGCGCACCTCGACCATCCGCGCGGCGGTGCGCGAGGTCGAGCGCTCGCTCCTCATCGCCACGGTGCTCGTGATCCTCGTGGTGCTCGCCTTCCTGCGCAGCGTGCGCGCCGCGATCATTCCGGCGGTCGCCGTGCCGGTGTCGCTCGTCGGCACGTTCTCGGTGATGTACCTCGCCGGCTTCAGCATCAACAACCTCTCGCTCATGGCGCTCACGGTCGCGACCGGCTTCGTCGTGGACGACGCCATCGTCGTGCTCGAGAACACCTCGCGCCACATCGAGGACGGGATGGCGCCCTTCCAGGCGGCGCTCCTCGGCGCGCGCGAGGTCGGCTTCACGGTGCTCTCGATGAGCCTCTCGCTCATCGCGGTCTTCATCCCGATCCTCCTCATGGGCGGCATCGTCGGGCGGCTCTTCCGCGAGTTCTCCGTGACCCTCTCGGTGGCGGTGCTCGTCTCGCTCGTCGTGTCGCTCACCACCACGCCGATGATGTGCTCCCGGCTCCTGCGCAAGGAGGAAAAAGTCTCCCGGCCCAATTTCCTCTCGCGGAGAAGCGAGCAGGTCTTCGACCTCGTCCTCGCCGGCTACCGCAGAACCCTCGGATGGTCGTTGCGCCATCCGCTGCTCATCGTCCTGGTCCTCGCGGCGACGATCGGCCTGAATTTCTTCCTCTACGCGAAGATCTCCAAGGGTTTCTTTCCGCAGCAGGACACAGGGCGGCTCTTCGGCAACATCCGCGCCGACCAGTCGATCTCGTTCCAGGCCATGCGCCAGAAGGTCGCGGACTTCGTCGAGATCGTGCGCGCCGATCCCGCCGTGGAGAACGTCGCCTCCTATACCGGCGGCGGGCAGAGGAACCGCGGCTTCATGTTCATCCAGCTGAAGCCGCTCGAGGTGCGCAAGGTGGGCGCCGAGCAGGTCGTGGCGCGGCTGCGCACCAAGCTCGCAAAGGAGCCGGGCGCGCAGCTCTTCCTCGCGCAAGCGGCCGACGTGCGCGCGGGCGGGCGGCAGAGCGACTCGAGCTACCAGTTCACCCTGCTCGGCGACGACGTGGAGCAGCTGCGCACCTGGGCGCCGCGCCTCGAGCACGCGCTCGCCGACGTGCCGGAGGTGGCGGACGTGTCGAGCGACCAGGAGGTGAAGGGCCTGCAGACCTCGCTCGTCTTCGACCGGGACACCGCCGCGCGCCTGGGCTTCGGCCCGAGGCAGATCGACCAGGCGCTCAACCTCGCCTTCGGGCAGGCGATCGTCTCCACCATCTACCGCGAGCTCAACCAGTACCGCGTGGTGATGGAGGCGGCGCCGCAGTACTGGCAGTCGCCGGACGGCCTCAACGACGTGTACCTGCTGACGAACCAGAAAGCGCTGGTGCCGCTGTCGCAGATCGCGCATTGGGAAACCACGAACACGCCGCTCGCGATCAACCACCAGAGCCAGTTCGTCGCCTCGACGATCTCGTTCAACCTGCCGGAGAAGGTGTCGCTCTCGCGCGCGACCGAGGCCGTGCAGGCGACCATGGCGCGCATCGGCATGCCGGCGGCGATCCACGGCTCCTTCCAGGGCACCGCGCGCCAGTTCACCGAGTCGCTGCAGAGCCAGCCCTACCTCATCCTCGCGGCGCTCGTGGTCATCTACATCGTGCTCGGCATCCTCTACGAGAACCTCGTGCACCCGATCACGATCCTCTCCACGCTGCCCTCCGCCGGCGTGGGCGCGCTGCTCGCGCTCATGCTCTTCGGCAAGGAGCTCAACATCATCGCCATGATCGGCGTGATCCTGCTCATCGGCATCGTGAAAAAGAACGCGATCATCATGATCGACTACGCCATCGACGCCGAGCGCAAGGAGGGCGTGAAGCCCGAGGAGGCGATCTTCCGCGCCGCGCAGCTGCGCTTCCGGCCGATCATGATGACGACCTTCGCCGCCCTCTTCGGCGCCGTGCCGCTCGCGGTCGGCTTCGGCTACGGCGCGGAGCTGCGCCAGCCGCTCGGCATCTCGATCATGGGCGGCCTCATCCTTTCGCAGCTCCTCACCCTCTACACCACGCCCGTGGTCTACTTGCTGCTGGACCGCGCGCGCCTCCGCATCACGCGAAAAAGAACCCCCGAGCCCAAACTGGCATGAAGAAAGCCCTCTTCCTTCTCCTGCTGCTGTCGGGATGCGCCGCCGGGCCGGACTACGAGCGCCCTTCCTCGCCCATCTCCGACTCGGCGTTCAAGGAAACCCCGCAGCAGTGGAAGGAGGCGCAGCCGAGCGACGCCATCGCGCGCGGCAAGTGGTGGGAGATGTTCGGCGACCCGGAGCTCTCCGCGCTGGTGGAGAAAATCGAGGGCGGCAACTTCTCGCTCGCCGCGTCCGAGGCGCAGTACCGGCAGGCCCAGGCGGCGCTCGGCATTGCCCGCGCCGGCCTGCTGCCTTCGGTCGACGCCAACGCGTCGGTGACGCGCAGCCGCTCGCCCTCCGGGGTGATCGGCGGCACCACCGCCGGGCGCACCGTGACCACGCGCAGCGCGAGCCTCTCGACGAGCTGGGAGATCGACCTCTGGGGCCACATCCGCCGCCAGGTCGAGGCGGCGAGCGCGTCGCTCGAGGCGAGCGCAGGCGACCTGGCCTCCGCGCGGCTCTCGCTCGAGGCGCAGCTCATGACCGCGTACTTCCAGCTGCGCTCGCTCGACTCGCAGAAGAAGCTCTTCGAGGACACCGTCGCGGCGCTGCGCACCTCGCTCGAGCTCACCAACAACCGCTACAAGGTGGGCGTCGCCGCGAGGGCCGACGTGGTGGCGGCGGATGCGCAGCTGAAGAGCGCGCTCTCCCAGGCCGTGGACCTCGACGTGCAGCGCGCGCAGCTCGAGCACGCCATCGCGATCCTCACCGGGGTCCCGCCTTCCGCGCTTTCGATCAAGCGAATCGACAATTACGCGGCGACGGTTCCCGTGATCCCGCCGGGGATGCCCTCCGCGCTGCTCGAGCGCCGGCCCGACGTGGCCGCGGCCGAGCGGCGGATGGCGGCGGCGAACGCGCAGATCGGCGTGGCCAAGTCGGCGTTCTTCCCGGCGCTCACGCTTTCCGGGCAGCTCGGCTACCGGGCCGGCGACCCGGCCGTGGCCCTCTTCGAGGCGCCGAACCGCTTCTGGTCGATCGGCCCGGCGCTCGCCATGAACCTCTTCGACTTCGGCCTGCGCCGCGCGCAGACCGACCAGGCGATTGCCGCCTACGACGCGACGGTCGCCAACTACCGCCAGACCACGCTCACCGCCATCGGCGAAGTGGAGGACAACCTCGCGGCCCTGCGCGTGCTGGACGAAGAGGCGCGGCTGCAGGCCGACTCGGTGGACGCCGCGCGGCAGACGCTCGAGCTCACGCTCAACCAGTATCGCGCCGGCATCGTGAGCTACCTGAACGTCGTGACGGCGCAGGCGAACTTCCTCGCCGAGGAGCGCAGCGCCGCCAACGTCATGCAGCGGCGCCTCAGCGCCGCCGTGGCGCTCGTGCGCGCGCTGGGCGGCGGCTGGGACGCGTCCCAGCTCTCGCCTAGGAAGTAAAGCGGAACAGCTTTTCGGCGGGCCCGGTCTTCGCCGTGTCCTTCTTCGACACGCCCCAATGGTCGATGCGCCCCGGCGGCCAGGTCCAGTCGTCGGGGCCGCCGACGCGGTAGTCCGGGCCGACCTGCGAGACCTCCGCCGTGTACTCGACGATGCCGCCCCAGGGGGCGATGAAGTAGCCGAAGACGTTGTTGCCGGGCCCGTGGCGTCCGGGGCCCCACACCGCCTCGAAGCCCGCGTCGCGCATGCGGCCGATGCCGCGCATCACCGCCTCGAGGCTCGGCACCTCGAAGGCGATGTGGTTGAGCGACGGCGCGTCGCTGCCGGCGAACGCGAGGCAGTGGTGCTTCGAGTTGCAGCGCACGAAGGTCATGTGCTTGGTGCGGTCCGACACGGTGAAGCCGAGCACGTCCACGGCGAAGCGCTCGCAAGCCTCGCGGTCCGGCGTATTGAGCACCACGTGGGTGATGCGGATCGGCTTGTCCGCGTCCTTGATCTCGGCCAGCGGCTTTTCGTCGGCGATGAAGCGATACACCTGCCCTTCCGGCCCCTGGACGCAGTTCTTCTTCAGCAATCCTTTTTCATTCAACTTCTGGAGCTCTTTCGAAGAACAGGAGAAATCGATCGAGCGGATCGCCGGCTCGCCCTTTTGCACCTCGATGATCCACGGATGAGAGCCCGCGCCGCGGAAGCGGCCCTCGCCGGCGGGCAGCAATCCCCAGGTCTTCTCGAAGAATTGCCCCGCCTCCCCGGGATCCGGCACGGCAAGCTCCACGCTCCTCAGTTCCATAGCGCCTTCTCCATGGTCGCCTTCTGCTCCTCGAGCTCGCGCTCGTTCCTCGCCACACCATAAACGTAGTGGTCGGGCCGCACCAGCGCCGCCATGCAGCCGTGTCGCTCGAACCACGCGGCAGACACGCCTTCCGCTTCTTCGTATTTTCCGTTCTTCAGGAAATCATTCTTGCGGAAAACCTGGAAATCACGTGCCGCCGCGTCATCCAGCAGCCGGCCGTCGCGCAGCCGCGGCTGCGGGAAGAGCGTGCCGTTCGCGGCATGCGCGAGCGGCGAGAGGAAGCCCGCCTCGAGGCCGGGGATGAGGCTTTGCCGGGGCACGGTGCGCACCTCGCCGCCCGCCTCGCCGATGAGCCGCTCGTCGCGCGCCCGCGCGGCGACCGGGTCGCGCTCGCAGATGAGGCGGCCGATCTCCTTGATGGTCGACGTGAGGCGCCGCACGTGCGGCTTTCTCTCCTGCTCGTAGGTTTCCAGCAGCCCGCTTCTTCCGCTGGAAATGGAGTGCTTCAGCTTCCACGCGAGGTTCGCCGCGTCCCGGATCCCCTGGCACATGCCCTGGCCGGTGAAGGGCGGCTGCTGGTGGGCGGCATCGCCCGCGAGGAAGACCGGCCCGTTGCGCCAGCGGCTGGCGACCAGCGCGTGAAAGCGGTAGCTCGCCGCGCGCCACAGCTGCGCGTCGTTGGGCTTGAGCCAGCGCGAGAGAAGCTGCCAGACCTGCGGCGCCTGCGCGAGCGCCGCGCCATCCTCGCCCGGCAGAAGCATGATCTCCCAGCGGCGGTGATTCCCCGGACCGACGAGGTACGTGGCCGGCCGCGCCGGCTCGCAGTACTGGATGCTCACCTTCGGCAGCTTGGCCAGCGCCGCGTCGTCGACGACGAGGTCGACCACGAGCCACGGCTCGTCGAATCCCAGGTCCTCGTGGGCGATGCCGAGCTTCTGCCGGACGAAGCTGGCCGCCCCGTCGCATCCGACGAGATAGGTTGCCGTTTCCTTGCTTCTTGAAAGCTCGATTTCCACCTCGGAAGAAGAAGCGGAAAAACCCTTCAACTCCTCTCCCAGCCGGATCTCCACCGAAGGGTGCGCGGCGGCGCCCTGGCGCAGCACCGCCTCGACGGCGGGCTGGTTGAAGACCATGTTCGGCGGCCACCCGAGCGGGTACGGCGGCGGAACCGAGCCCAGCCGCTTGATCAGGCGGCCGTCGGCGCCGTAGTACTCCGAGGGCGTGAAAGGCGCGGTGTGCGGCGCGACCGCCGCGGCGAGGCCGAGGTTCTGGAACACGCGCATGATCTCGTGGTCGAGCGCGAAGGCGCGCGGCTTGTCGTAGACCTCGCGCGACTTGTCGACGACCAGCGTGCGCACCCCGGCCTGCCCGAGCAGCGCTGCGAGCGTGGCGCCGGTGGGGCCGAACCCGACTACACAGACTTCAAAACTCACTCCGGGACGGCGCCGATGTCCTTCACCAGCTTCGCCCAGCGCACGTGCTCCTGGCGCAGGAATTCGCCCATCGCCTCCGGCGTGCCGCCTTCGGGGATGACGCCGAACTCCAGCAGCTTCGCCGCGACCTCCGGCTCCTTCATGAGCGCGTCGAGGTCGCGCGAGAAGCGGCGCACCGCCTCGGGCGGCGTGCCGGTGGGCGCGGCGAGGCCGTGCCAGCCGACGTACTCGAAGCCCGGCCAGGTCTCGGCGATCGTGGGCACGTTGTCGAGGCCGGTCACGCGCTTGGGGAAGCTCACGGCAATCGGCCGCAGCGCGCCGCGCTTCAGGTGCTGGCTGAGCGCGGTGGAGCTCTGCACCGTCGCCAGCGTGCGGCCGGCGATCGTATCGAGGATGCCGGGCTGCACGCCGTTGTACGGCACGTGCACCCACTTCACGCCGCCGGTGGCGCCGATCATGTCGGTCAGCAGGCCCGAGAGCGTCTTCGTCCCTTCGGTCGCGACGTTGATCTTGTCCGGGTTCGCCTTGGCGTAGGCCATCAGCTCCTTCAGCGTCGTCGCCGGCACCGACGGGTTCACCGCCAGCACGAACGGGCTGAGGCCGATCATCGTCACCGGCACGAAATCCTTGCGCGGGTCGTAGGGCAGCTGCTTGAAGGTGTAGACGTTGACGACGAGCGCCGCCGTCGTCGCGTAGTAGTAGGTGTAGCCGTCCGGCGCCGCCTTGGCCGCGACCTGCGCGCCGACGATGTTCTGGCCGCCGGGCTTGTTCTCCACCACGATCGGCTGCCCCCACTTCCGGGTCAGGCGCTCGCCCAGCATGCGGGCGAGGATGTCGGGGCTCGATCCGGGCGGCTGCGACAGGACCAGGCGAACCGGCCGCTCGGGCCATTCGGCAAGCGCCGACGCCGCGGGCAGGACGAGCAGCAGGCACAGCAGGGTGAAGCGTTTCATCGGGGTCTCCTCCAGAGCGGGGCATCCTATGCGGACGCCGCCCGGGCGGGAAGACCCGGTTCAATGCGCCGATGCGGTCGTGCGCATCAGCTGCCCCAGGCAGCCGCAGTCCTCGGTGGAGAGCCGGCTGAGGTCGATGACCCCCTCGGCGCCGATCTGCTGCAGGGCCGTGCGGGCGCAGTCGATCGCCGTCTCGTTCAGCTGGCCGGCCGTGCCCTGGATGCACAGCACGCGCGCGCCGGGCTGGCGGCGCTTCACCTCGCGGACGAGGTCGAACATGCGCGACTCGCCGAAGTGCAGCCCGATCACGACGGTTTCGTACTGCTTTTCCCCCAGGGCCCCGAGCGCGTCCCCGTAGCTGTCGAAATAGTCAGCGTCGCACCCCTCGAGAAGCGCGTGCATCTTGCCCAAGGAAGGCGGGGAAACGGCGACAAGGATGCCGTGGCGTTCGGTATGCATGGGCTCCTCTTTTCCTTCGGGGTGCGTTGCGGAAAAAAGTTCCGGGAAGCGGTATCTTTCGCGGCATGCAAGCCCAACCGAATGCCCTCAAGGTCTACTGGCGCCCCGGCTGCTCGAGCTGCGTGCGCGTGAAGGAATTTCTCGCCAAGCTCGGCGTGCCGTACGAGTCGGTCAACGTCTCGGCGCAGCCGGAGGCGATGGACGAGCTGCGCGCGCTCGGCGTGCGCACCGTGCCGGTGGTCTCGCGCGGCAAGGAGTACGTCTTCGCGCAGGAGCTCGCCGACGTCTCGGCCTTCCTCGGCCGCAAGGTCGACTTCCAGCGCCTGCCCGCGCCGGTGCTGGTGGATAAGTGGCTCACGGTGCTCGCGGCCGCGCAGCGCCACGTGATGCAGATCCCGGCGAGCAAGCTCGAGGAGCGCGCCACGCCGGGCCGCGACCGCAGCATCAAGGCCCTCGCGTACCACATCTACCAGGTGGCCGACGCGTTCCTGCAGTGCGCGATCGACGGCAACGAGCAGATCGCGCTCACCTACAACGCGCCCGTCCCCGACGACGTGAAGACGGTGGCCGACATCCGCGCCTTCGGCACGAAGATCACCAACCGGCTGAAGTCCTGGTGGGCCGACCAGGCCGACAAGACCTGCTCCGGCACCCTGCGCACGTACTACGGCGACCAGCCGCTGCACCACGTGCTCGAGCGCTCGACCTGGCACTCGGCGCAGCACGCGCGGCAGATCATGTCGGTGCTGGAGACGTTCGGCATCGCGCCGGACGGCCCGCTCACCGCCAAGGACTACGCCGGCCTGCCCATTCCCGAAGGGCTATGGGAGTAGCGCGCGCCGCCGCGGCGGCCGCCCTTGTCCTTGCGCTCGCCGCCTGCGGCGACGTCAACGTGAAGCGCTCGGACAACGACTACGAGGAGTGGACGCACCCGACGAAGGACGCGATGGACATCCGCGCCGAGCGCGCCGACTGCGAGCGCTTCCACGGCTCGAGCGCGAGCGAGATCGACACCTGCCTCAAGGCGAAGGGCTGGCAGAAGCGCCCGAGCAAGAGCTTCTTCTAGCCCTGCCACACGCCGTAGCCCTTCTCGCGCAGGGAAACCGCTAGCTCCACCTCCATCTCCTGCGCGCCCGCGTAGGGCATCGGGTTGTAGACCTCGTAGAGCTCCGGCAGCAGGCGCACGCCGTACTTCTCGACGAACTTGTTCGCCTTCACGCCGTGCTTGTGGCGCTCGAAGCGCACCTCGGGCGTGAGCCCCGTCATGCCGACGTAGACGCAGGGCTTCTCGGGGTTGTAGTACGGGTTCGCCTTCTGGAACTTGCGCTCGTAGAGCACACCGCGCGCGAGCTCGATAACGTAGACGTGGTGGCGGTGCGCCTTGCCTCGCCGCGCCACCGTCAGTGCGGCGCGCGCGGCGGCACGCGCGGGTCCTGCACCGGGGCGTCGTACCAGTACGTCCCCACCGGCGCCGACTTGCGCAGCTTCGCAGGGTCGAGCTCGATATAGTGGCCGGGGCGCAGCTGGCCGTCGCGGTTCACCCAGCTGATCACGGCGATCGGACGGCCGCCGAGCCAGCTCAGGTCGAGGATGCGATGCATCGTGTTCTCGCGATGCACGACCGCGAGGTAGACGCGCGAGCGGAGAAGGCTCGATCCCATGCCTCCGAGCCTAGCGCATTTATTCTGCGTGCGTACCGAGGGGAACGCGTACGGCTGTAGCGCCCCATCGACATCAGTCGCTGTCGTCCGACGCGCCGCCGGAAGCGACGATGTCCTCCTGCCGCACCTTGTCCACGTTGAAGCGGTCCACCTTGCCGCGGATCGTCTTGATGAGGTCCTCGAGCTCGGGCGCTTCCTTCATGAAGCGCAGCGGGTTCGAGCGCGCCACCACGAACGTCTTCAGGTACGGGCTCTTGAAGCCTTTCGCCTTCAGCTTCTTCACCACCTCGCCCACCGCCTCGTCGAGCTCCATCAGCATGCCCGCGATGCGCTCGTGCGCCTTGATGCTTTTCGTCAGGCTCTCGTCGCTGAATTCAGTCAGGCGCCGCACGAACGAGTTGTACACGCCGCCGCTGAAGCGCGGGTTCTTCTCGTAGCACAGGCCCATCGTCGCGAACGACGGCTCCTCCAGGTAGAACGCGAACTGCGACTCCTTGCGCGCCGGATCCTCCTCCATGAGGTGCCGGTAGATGCGGATCACCTCGAGCGACTTGTCCTTGAGGTTGTGCGCCTTCTCCGTGTTGAGCGCGAGGATCTCCCACGCGAGCTCCCGGTTCGGCACCACCAGCGCCGTGATCGCCCTCGCCCCGAGCCTGCGCATCGCCGCCAGCCTGTGCCCGCCGTTCGGCGTCCAGAACCC
>JBLNDP010000133.1:0-9193 GCA_050261755.1 Clostridia bacterium | reverse complement strand
AAACAGGCCTTGCTTGATGGTGCTCGGGTGACATGTGTGCGGTTCGTTAGGAAGGCGTCCGCTTTGGGTCGAAAGCGGACATTAGGCCACAGAAAATAATTGGAGCACGTCCCTGATTTTGAATCGGGGTCTGACCCGGATTTAGCTTCGCGTCCGGACGAGCGTGGTGTTGTCGAGAATTTCGACGCCGAGCTTGGAGACGCGCGCAGCGGCAACGAGAGCGGCAGCCACCTGCCTCGCATGGACGGGCCGCCACGGGTCGGGGACGAGCCACCCGATCTTTGCGGCGAGGCCTTCCGTGCGACGCGGCGGCTCGCGGCCGACGAGCATGGAGGGGCGAGCGATGGTGAGCGAAGCGAAGCCGAGGCTTTGGAGCGCTTCTTCAAGCTCGCCCTTGACCCGGCTGTAGAAGACGCGCGAGCGGGCGTTCGAGCCGTAGGCCGTGACGACGAGGAAGTGGCTCACGCCGGCGGCGCGTGCCGCCTTGGCGAGGGCCAGCGGATAGTCGTAGTCGACGCGGCGGAAGGCCTCTTGCGAGCCTGCCTGCTTGATCGTGGTGCCGAGCGCGCAGAAGACCTTGTCGACGCGAAAGGCGCCGCTCGCGTCCCCGAGGCGGTCGAAGTCGACGCGGACCTCGCGGACCTTGCCGGCTGCGGCGCCCGGCGGAAGCGCGCGCCGCACGAGCGCGCCGACCTCGGCGGCCTCTGGCTCGGCGGCGAGAATGCGCAGCAACTGCTGCCCGACGAGGCCCGTCGCACCGGCGACGAGCGCGCGCCACATCAGATCGAGACCATGGAGAGGTCGAGCGCCCAGGTGGAGATCACCTTGTCCTCGTCCAGCATGGCGCCGCGGGCGGAATACGACTTGTCGCTCATCTTCTTGAGGGATTCGAAGCCCCGGTATCGGCCCGTGGGGCTGCCATAGAACGACAGGATCGTGTCGCCGGCGAGGACGAAGCGGCCGCGCAGCGCGCCGACCGCGGGGTTCGTCGACGTCCAGTGCGTGGAGCGCGCGCCCTCGATGAAGGGCTCGATGTCGTAACGATTGTGCGTGACGCGGGTCGGGTCGCCGCGCAGGCGGAGCACGGCCTCGAAGCGCCACTTGCCCGGCTCGTGGCGGATGATCGTGTCGCCGGAGGTGGCGAAACGGCTCCCGCCGGCGTCCGTGTACTCCCCCTCGGCGCGCCAGGTCGCTTCGCGGAAGAGGAAGGTGTGTTCTATCCGTGGGCCTCGATGCTGTCGCGGGGCGCCTGCGAGCGCTCGGTCATCGTGTAGTCGCGGGTCACCTCGGCGATGCGCAGGCGGTAGGAGGCGAAGATCGAGGCGCGCCCCTGCTTCTGCGCCTCGCGGTGCTTCTGCAGGTTGCGCCACTTGCGCAACGCTTCCTCGTCGCGCCAGAACTGCAGCGAGACGAACTTGCCCTTGTTGGTGATGCTCTCGAACCTTTCCAGCGAAATGAAGCCGTCCGCCTTCGCCAGGTCCTCGCGCAGCGTATCGACCAGCCGCATGTAGTCCGGGAACTTCCCCTCGGCGGGGGTGAACTCGAAGATCACCGCGACCATCGCTCCTCCTTGTGGGGAAACTATAGCTTGATCCGCGTCAAGACGCGCGATCCCCGGCGGTTCAGGCTGACGGCATGGAATGGTTCCTCATCGGCTGGGTCTTCCTGATGGCGGTGGTGCTGACGAGCATCGCCTCCCTGCCGGCCAGCGAGCCGAAGGACGCGCCGGGCCCGGCGCCCGCGCCCGCCGAGCCGCACTTCGACCTTCCCGAGCGGGTGACCGACCCGATCGGCCGCTACATGGACAAGCCGATCTACCGCAGCGTCTTCCTCGCCGGCCAGGAATATTTCTTCGACCGGATCGCGCCGCAACCGGAGCTCGCCTTCGTCAGCTCCCGGGAACGGCTGGTTTCGCCGGGCATCATCTACCGCCTGCACTGAAGCTCTAGAATCCCGCCCTCACCTCTAGGAGGAGGACGGGATGGCCCGCTTCGACAGCATTCTCGGCACCGTGGGCAACACGCCCGTGGTCCGCATCAACAAGCTCGCCCCGGCGGGCGTGAACCTCTTCGCCAAGGTCGAGGCCTTCAACCCGCTCGGCTCCGTGAAGGACCGCCTCGCCCTCGGCGTCATCGAGGATGCCGAGCGCAGCGGCAAGCTCAAGCCCGGGCAGACCGTGATCGAGGCGACCAGCGGCAACACCGGCATCGGCCTCGCCATGGTGTGCGCGGCGAAGGGCTACCCGCTGGTCGTGACGATGGCCGAATCCTTCAGCGTCGAGCGCCGCAGGCTCATGCGCTTCCTCGGCGCGAAGGTCGTGCTCACGCCCGCCGCGCAGCGCGCGACCGGCATGTACAACAAGGCGCTCGCCCTTTCGCAGAAGCACGGCTGGTTCTACGAGCGCCAGTTCGAGAACGAGGCGAACGCCGACATGCACTCGCGCACGACGGCGCAGGAGATCCTCAAGGACTTCGCCGGCGAGCGGCTCGACTACTGGGTGACCGGATTCGGCACCGGCGGCACGCTGAAAGGCGTCGCGCGCGTGCTCGCGAAGGAGCGGCCCGAGACAAAGATCGTGGTGTGCGAGCCGGCCGACGCGCCGATGCTGACGAGCGGCCAGGCGCAGGAGCGCAACGCCGACGGCTCGCCGAAGGCGGGCCATCCGGCGTGGAAGCCGCACCCCATGCAGGGCTGGAGCCCCGACTTCATTCCCAAGCTGACCGGCGATGCCATGCAGGCCGGAGCACACAAGGTGCTCACGATCGCCGGCCCCGACGGCATGCGCTGCAGCCGCGAGCTCGCGCAGAAGGAAGGTATCTTCGTCGGCATCTCCGCCGGCGCGACCTTCGCCGGCGCGCTGCAGGTCTGCAAGGACGCGCCCAAGGGGGCGAACATCCTCTGCATGCTCCCCGACACCGGCGAGCGCTATCTCAGCACGCCGCTCTTCGCGGATGTCCCGGCGGACATGACCGAGGAAGAGCAGAAGATCGCGGCGTCGGTTTCCTAGGGAGAAAGGCAAGATGAAACTCGCGACGTTCAAGGCCGCCGGGCGCACCAGCTACGGCATCGTCACGGACAAGGGCATCGTCGATCTGGGCAAGCGGCTCGGTGGAGATTTGAGGGGTCTTCTTCAGAAATCCCAGATGGGAGAAGCGAAGAAACATGCATCGGAAAAGCCCGACTACGCCGTTTCGGACGTGGAATGGCTGCCGGTCATCCCCAACCCCGGCAAGATCATCTGCGTCGGCCTGAACTACGAGGAGCACCGCGCCGAGACCGGGCGCGACAAGACGGAGCAGCCGGCGCTGTTCATCCGCGTGCCGGAGTCCCAGACCGGCCACCTGCAGCCGATGCTCTGCCCGCGCGAGTCGACGATGTTCGACTACGAGGCGGAGATCGCGATCGTCATTGGGCGGAGTGGGAGGAGAATTTCCCAAAAAGATTCCTGGAACCATATCGCCGGCTATTCCTGCTACAACGATGGCTCGGTGCGCGACTGGCAGCGCCACACCGTTCAGTGGACCGCCGGCAAGAACTTCGTCGGCACCGGGCCTTTCGGCCCCTGGATGGTGACGGCCGACGAGATTCCGCCCGGGACCGTGCTCACGCTGACCTGCCGCCTGAACGGCACGGAGATGCAGCGCGCCACCACCGACATGATGATCTTCAAGTTCCCGAAGCTCATCGAGTACATCTCCGCCTTCACGCCGCTCGAGCCGGGCGACGTCATCGTCACCGGGACGCCCGGCGGCGTCGGATCGCGCCGCACGCCGCCCGTATGGATGAAGCCGGGCGATACGGTCGAGATCGAGATCGACAAGGTGGGCGTGCTTCGCAACAAGATCGTCCAGGACTAGGAGGACCCATGCGCCGCACGCTTCTCTTGGCTTCCTTATTGATCGCGTCGACCCTCGTGAACGCGCAGGGTTGGCCGTCGAAGCCGATCCGCTACATCGTTCCCTTCCCGCCCGGCGGCAGCTCGGATCTCATCTCCCGGGCCATCGCGCCGCGCCTGTCGGAGAAGCTCGGCCAGCAGATCGTGATCGAGAACCGCCCCGGCGCGGGCGGCATGCTCGGCGTCGATGCCGTCGCCAAGGCCGAGCCCGACGGCTACACCATCGGCCTTGCCGCCGCCGGCGCGCTCTCCTCGAACGTCTTCATCTATCCCAAGATGCCGTTCGATCCGCTGCGCGACCTCGTGCACGTGACGCCGCTCGCGATGATCCCGTTCGTTCTCATAGCGCAGCCGTCTCTCGGTTCTTCCCTGAAAGAAGTGCTTGAAAAGGCGAAGGGCGGGAACCTCAGCTACGGGCACGGCGGCAACGGCTCGACGATGCATCTCTCGGGCGAGCTGCTCAACATGCTCGCCGGCGTGAAGATCCAGGGTGTGCCGTACAAGGGCAGCGGTCCCGTTGCCGCGGACGTGCTCGGCGGGCAGGTGCCGCTGGGCATGGTGGACCTCCCCTCGGCGCTCTCGCACATCCGCGCGGGCAAGGTGCGCGCGCTCGGCGTCACGTCGAAGAAGCGCCTCGCCGTGCTGCCCGACGTGCCGACGCTCGACGAAGCCGGCGTGCCGGGCTACGAGGCGATCGGCTGGTTCGGCGTGGTCGCGCCGGCCAAGACGCCCGCAGACATCGTGAACCGCCTCAACCACGAGATTGCGGATGCATTGACTGTGCCCGAGATCCGCGATCGCGTGGTCGCCGCGGGCACCGAGCCCTTCACCACTTCCCCGCAGGAGTTCACCGCAATGATCCGAGCCGAAACCGCCAAATGGGGCGAGGTCGTGCGCGCCGGCCACATCAAGGCCGACTAATGAGCGCACCCGTCATCGACGTACACACGCACATGCTCACGAAGGAGTGGGTCGACCTCCTTGGGCAGCACGGCGGGCCGACCTACGAGCTGCGCGAGGTGCGCGGCGGCCTCCGGGCCATCCACATGGACGGCTCGCCGTTCATGACGCCGGTGCCGCCGATGTTCGACTGGCCGCTGCGCATCCAGACCATGGACAAGCACGGCGTGGATATCGCCATCACGTCGCTCAGCTGCCCCAATGCGTACTGGGGCGGCCCGGAGGTCAGCCTGCGCGCCGCGCGCATCATGAACGAGGACATGGCGAAGGCGCAGAAGAGCTGGCCCGACCGCATCCGCTGGTTCGCCTCCTTGCCGTGGCAATACGAAGACCTGGCGCTTTCCGAGCTGGACAGGTCCCTGAAGGAAGGCGCGGTCGGCGTGATGGTGCTCGCCAACATCGGCGGCAAGCCGCTGACGGACCCTTCCTTCGCAAAGATCTGGAAAGCGATCGATGACAAGGCGTTGCCCGTCCTGGTCCACCCGACGGCGCCGCCGGGATCGAAGGCGCTCGGCATGCATGAGTTCCAGCTCACGGCGCCCATCGGCTTCACGTTCGACACCTCGCTCGCCGTCTCGCGCTGCATCTACGACGGCTTCTTCGACCGCTTCCCGAACCTGAAGCTGATCGCCTCGCACGGCGGCGGCGCCCTGCCCTACCTCGTGGGGCGGCTCGACATCTGCTGGCACAACATCCCGGCGGCCTCGTCGAAGACCAAGCGCCCGCCGAGCGAGTACATGCGGCAGGTCTACGTGGACACGGTCGTCTTCCAGCAAAGCGTGCTGAACCTCGCGGTCGAGGTTTGCGGCGAGGACAACGTGATGTACGGCTCCGACTATCCCCACACCATCGGCGACATGCCGGGCTGCCTGCGCCGGGTCAACGCCTTACCCGAAAAGATCAAAGATAAAGTCAGGGGAAAAAACGCGGAACGGATCTTCCGCCTCTAGCGGACCGGGCAGCGGACGGTGCTGACGCCGAGGAAGATCTCGCGCAGGAAGCACCCCAGGCTGCCGATCAGCGCGAGCATCGCCAGGATGAAGAGGATCGCCAGCGCGCGCGCGAAATCGACCCGCAGGAACGGATCGATGAAGGCGAGCGCGATCAGCAGGCAGATGAGCAGCGCGCACACCACGGCGAGCGAGATCGCGACGTAGATCCAGTGCACGCGGCGCTCGATGTAGGCGAGCTCGGCCGACGCCGAGCCCGCTAGCGCGCCTTCCAGGGCATTCGATGGGTCCGTGAGCACGCGGCGCCGGTCGACCGCGCGCCCCAGCCGGTTCGTCAGGACGCTGAGGAGCGAGCCGATCGCGGTGAGCAGGAACACCGGGGCGATCGCGAGCGAAATGGCGTGCGAAATGTCGCCAAGAGGCGTCGTCACGAGGCCGGGCATGGCGCGCAGTATAAGACTATCCTTCGCCCCTTCCGTCCGGCCGATGCTGATCACGATCCCGCTCACGCTGCTGCTCGTCGCCACGTGCGTCTTCCTGCACTATGAGACGCTGCAGGCGAGCAACGCGTGGCTGCCGCGCCTTTCTTTCGTGCGCCCCCGCGCCCGCGTGCTCGTGGCCTTCGTCGCCGCGATGGCAAGCCACCTCGCGCACGTGCTGCTTTTTGCCGCGGCGCTCTACTTCCTGCAGGGCGCCGCGGGCGTCGGCCGGCTCTCCGGCAAGATCGAGAACGTGTTCCCCACGTTCCTCTACTTCTCGCTCGAGACCTACACGTCGCTCGGATTCGGCGACGTGTACCCGCTCGGCGCCATACGGCTCATCGCCGGCGTCGAAACGCTGATGGGCCTCCTTCTCATCAGCTGGACCGCGTCCTTCACGTACCTCGAGATGGCGCGCTACTGGAGCGCTCCGCCGCCGCAGCGGTAGATCTTGATGCGCGTCAAACGCGCGGTGGCGCCGGTGGTAGGCTAGGCGGCGAACAGGGAGAACCAGGTGCTCGAATCGCTACGCTCCGTGGCGCAGACTGCAGTCGCCGCCCTCCACACGCGGCTGGAGCTTGCCGCCGTGGAGATGGAGGAACAGGGCGCGCGCGCGGCGCAGATCCTCGTGTACGCGGCGCTCGCCGGCTTCTGCCTCGCGCTGGCGATCATCCTGGGCGCGATCCTGCTCGTCGTGCTCTTCTGGGATTCGGGCCGCGTGGCGATCCTCGCCTCGCTCACGGGCCTCTTCGGCGCGGGGGCCGTCGCCCTCGGCCTCGCCGCGCGAAAGGTGCTGCGCGAGCGGCCGCGCGCGCTCGCCGCGACGCTTGCCGAGCTGAAGAACGACATCGAGGCCCTGCGCGCCGCCACCGAGCCGCCGAAGACTCCGTGAACGAGGTCCGCCGCCTGACGGAGCGCCGTGCCACGCTGCAGGAGCGCGCGGCGCACGAGCGCATGGCGATCGCCGCCGCCTTCGCGCCGCTGCAGGGCGCCGACCGCCTCCTCTCGCGCGCCTGGCCGCTCGCCGGCGCCGTGGCCGCGATCGCGCTTTTTCGCCGCCCGCGCGGCCTCGGGCGCTGGCTGCGCTACGCGGTCGCCGCGCGCCAGCTCTGGAATTTCTTCAAGAAAGCCTAGAAAGGAGCCGTCCTTGGCAACACTGAAACTCGCGCAGGCCCTCACCATCATCGACACGGCGATCGCCGAGGCGCGCAAGCGCAACCTGGCCCGGCTGGGGTACGCGGTGCTCGACGCCGGCGGCCACCTCGTCGCCTTCAAGCGCGAGGACGGCGCGACCTTCCTGCGCTTCCAGATCGCCTACGGCAAGGCCTGGGGCGCGCTCGGCATGGGATTCGGCACGCGCGAGATGGCCGAGCGCGCGGCCAAGCAGCCCGCGTTCGTCAACGCGCTCGCTGCCGTCACGGAGGGCCGCGCCGTGCCCTCGCCCGGCGGCGTGCTCATCGCCGACGGCGGCGAGATCGTCGGCGCCATCGGCATTTCCGGCGACACGGGCGACAACGACGAGGCGTGCGCCCTCGCCGGCATCCAGGCGGCCGGACTCAAGGGAATCACCGGCGCGAAGTCCTGAAGGTCAGGCCGCGGCGCGGCGCCACGCCGCCGGCGGCCGGCCGTACTCGCGCTTGAACGCGCGGTTGAAGGCCGCCTCGGACTCGTAGCCCGCCCGCTCGGCCACGCGCGCGATCGCCTCGCCGCTCGAACGCAGCGCATCGGCCGCGAGCGCGAGCCGCCAGCGCGTGAGGTATTGCATCGGCGATTCTCCGACGAGCGCGCTGAATCGGGCGGCCAGCGCCGAGCGCGAGAGCAACGACGCGCTGGCGAGCTCGTCCACCGTCCACGGCCGTCCCGGCTCGGCGTGGAGGGCGGCAAGGGCGCGGCCGACGTGCGGATCGCGCGCGCCCGCGAGCCAGCCCTGCGGCGGCGTGCCGGCGGACTCGGCGTAGCGGCGCACCGCCTCCATGAAGAGCAGCTCGGCGAGCCGTGCGAGCACCGAGCGCGCGCCCGGGCCGCCGGCGGCGCTCTCGCGCAGCGCCGTGCGCAGGAGCTCGCTGACGAGCGGCGACGCCGAACCGGTTCCCAGCGGAATGCGCACGATGGGCGGCAGCGCCTGCAGCAGGAGGCGGTACACCGTGCGGCTGCAGGCGACGTAGCCGCAGGCGAAGCGCGTCATGGCGCCGCCGCCGCCGTGGCGCATCCAGTAGAGGTCGCCTTCGCGGGTGAGCTCGGCGTCGCCCTCCATCGGCACGAGGTGCAGGTCGCTGCCCATCAAGTGCCTGCCTTCGCTCGGGAAGAGCACCAGGTCGCCGGCCTTCGCCGAGATGGTCTCGCCGCCGCCCGCCAGGCGAAGGTTGCAGGTTCCCTCGACGAGGTAGTGGAAGAAAGCGACGTGCTCCGCGCCGGCGAGACGCTCCTGAACCGACGCGAGCCCGCATTCGCCGCGGATGCACCACGGCGCCGTGAACTCGGCGTTCACGTACATCGCGCCGTCGAGGCGCAAAGACGCGAGCACATCGGAAAGGAGATCCATGGCGTCCCGGTCAAGAAGCGCGGCGCGCCGGCCAAGGACGCGCTCGACGCGCTGCCGATACTAGCCGCCCCGAAACTCGAGGAACGAACGAATATGGCAAATGCAATCTACGAAGGCGCGTGCTTCTGCGGCACGGTGAAGTTCACCGTGAGCGGCGAGCCTGCGGCCGCGGGCTACTGCCACTGCGACGACTGCCGCACCTGGTCGGCCGGGCCCGTCAACGCCTTCACGCTTTGGAAGCCGGAGGCGGTCAAGGTCACGCAAGGCCGGGAGATGATCGGCAGCTTCAACAAGACCCCGCGCAGCCTGCGCAAGTGGTGCAAGAACTGCGGCGGCCACGTCTTCACGGAGCATCCGCACTGGAACC
>JBLNDP010000132.1:0-14259 GCA_050261755.1 Clostridia bacterium | reverse complement strand
TCTCCGACCAGCTGACGAAGAACGCGGAGGGCAACCTCAACGGCAAGCAGGTGGAGTCGGCGAAGACCATCCATGCCTCGGGCAACGACCTGCTCGCGCTGATCAACGACATCCTCGACCTCTCCAAGATCGAGTCGGGCACGGTCATGGTGGACGTGAGCGAGCTGCGCCTGCTCGACCTGCAGCGCTACGTCGAGCGCACCTTCCGCCACGTCGCCGAGTCGAGCAAGGTGGACTTCCACATCCAGCTCGACCCGGAGCTGCCGCGCTCGATGTTCACGGACATCAAGCGCATGCAGCAGATCATCAAGAACCTGCTCTCGAACTCGTTCAAGTTCACCCACCAGGGCAGCGTCTCGCTCACCGTGGCGCCGGCGCGCTCGGGCTGGTCGACGGACAACGAGGAGCTCAACGCGGCCGGCCAGGTCGTGGCGTTCTCGGTGGCGGACACGGGCATCGGCATCGCCCCCGAGAAGCAGCAGCTCATCTTCGAGGCGTTCCAGCAGGCCGACGGCTCGACCTCGCGCAAGTACGGCGGCACGGGCCTCGGCCTCGCCATCTCGCGCGAGCTCTCCAAGCTGCTCGGCGGCGAGATCAAGCTGACGAGCGCGCCGGGCGTCGGCAGCACGTTCACCCTGTACCTGCCCGTCGCCTACGTGCAGCGCCAGCAGCGCGCACAGCGCGTCCTCCCGGCGGTCACGATTGCGGCGGCGCAGGCGGCGGTGGCGGAGGCTGCGGCCGCGATCCAGAAGGCTTCCTTCGAGCCGAATCCGATCTACCAGGAGCAGGAGCTGCCGCTGCCCGCCAACGAGGCGGGCGACGACCGGGCCAACCTGAGCCCGGGGGACCAGGTGCTGCTCATTGTCGAGAACGACCTCGGCTTCGCCAAGGTCCTGCTCGAGGCGGCGCGCAAGCAGGGCTTCAAGGGCCTGGTCGCCGGCACGGCGGCCGGCGCGCTGACGATGGTGAAGGAGCACCAGCCCTCGGTCATCTCGCTCGACATCTTCCTGCCGGACATGCACGGCTGGAGGATCCTCGACCGCCTCAAGGCCGATCTCTCGACGCGTCACATCCCGGTCTGCGTGGTCTCCACGGACGATTCGCGCGACCGCGCGCTCAATTCCGGCGCCATCGGCTTCATCACGAAGCCCGTGGCTTCGGGGGAGGTGATCGACCGGGCGATGGAGCAGCTCAAGTCCTACATCGGCCGGCCGCGCCGCAAGCTGGCGCTGCTCATGCCGGAGGGCGATGAGCGCGAAGCGATCGTTTCGCGCCTGGGGGCCGAGGAGGTCGACATCTTCGCCTCCGCCGCTTCCGCGGAGATCTGCGAGGCGCTGCGCAGCCAGCAGGTCGACTGCCTCGTGGTGCGCAACGGCGCGGGCGACCTGCAGCCGGCGGACCTCGTCGAGATCCTCGACGAGCAGGCCGTGACCCGCCAGCTGCCGATCGTGCTCTACGGCGCCGAGGGCACCGGCACGCTATCGCGCTGGAAGCGCGGCGACGGCGTCTTCGCCCTGCGCGAGGCGCGCTCGCTCGAGCGCCTGATGGACCAGGTGTACTTCTTCCTGCACCGCAGCGTCGCCGGCCTCACGGCCGAGGAGCGCCAGGCGGTCGAGGCGCTGCACAACTCGAGCCGGGTGCTGGAAGGCCGCAAGGCGCTCATCGTCGACGACGACATGCGCAACATCTTCGCGCTCTCCACGGTGCTGCACGACCAGGGGATGCACATGGTGTCCGCCAACAACGGCCGCGAGGCGATCCGCCTGGTGAAGGAGGACCCGTCGATCGACATCGTGCTGATGGACATCATGATGCCGGAGATGGACGGCATTCAAACGATGCAGGAGATCCGCAAGCTGCCGGAGAAGAAGGACCTGCCGATCATCGCCGTGACGGCGAAGGCAATGAAGGGCGATCGCGAGAAGTGCATCGAGGCCGGCGCCTGGGACTACCTGTCGAAGCCGGTGGACACGGTGCACCTCATGGCGGTGCTGCGCGGCTGGCTCCATAGGTAGCCATGGACGAGAAGGTCAACATCCTTGTCGTAGACGACCTGCCGGACAAGCTGCTGGCGTTCCAGGTCGTCCTGGAGGAGCTCGGCCAGAACCTGGTGATGGTCAATTCGGGCGCGGAGGCCCTCAAGCAGCTCCTGCAGAAGGAATTCGCCGTCGTGCTGCTCGACGTCAACATGCCCGACATCGACGGCATCGAGACGGCCGAGCTCATCCGCCAGCACAAGAAGACGGCGCACACGCCGATCATCTTCGTCACGGCCTACGCGGACGAGATGCAGACGGCGCGCGGCTACCAGCTCGGCGCGGTGGACTACATCCTCTCGCCGATCGTCCCGGAGATCCTGCGCAGCAAGGTGCGCGTCTTCGTCGAGCTCTACCGCGCGCAGAAGCGCGCCCAGTCGCTCGGCCGCGCCGAGGCCGAGCGCGCCGCGGCGCTCGAGGCGACGCGGCGATCCGGGTTCCTCGCCACGGCGAGCCGCGAGCTCGGCGCCTCGCTCGACCTCGAGGAAGGCATGAACCGCCTGCTCGAGATGACGGTTCCCGCGCTCGCGAAGGCGGCCGTGCTCTGCCTCGTCGTGGAAGGCGAGCAGATCCTCCTGCGCCGCACCGGCGAGACGACGGAGGGCCTCGGCTCTTTGCACGTCCTGCCGCGCGCGCTGCGCGACGCGATGGACCAGGCGGGCGGCGAAGGGCGCGAGCTCGACGTGCCGATCTGGGACGAGAGCCTGCCGGCGGAGAGCAGCCTGGCGTGGCCGGCTGGATTGCGCTCGGCTCGCGTGCTGCCGATCAAGGCGGGCGAGCACACGTTCGGCGTGCTGCTTCTCGCCAACGACCGGCCGGTGCCGGCCTACGGGGCCGCCGACGGCGCGATGCTGGGCGAGCTCGCCGGGCGCGCCGGCATGGCGCTCGAGAACGCGCGCCTCTACTGGAGCCTGAAGCGCGAGATCGCGAAGACGCGCGAGGCGGAGGAGAAGCTCCTCGAGCAGAGCCGGCGCAAGGACGAGTTCCTCGCCATGCTGTCGCACGAGCTGAGGAATCCGCTGGCGCCCATCCGCAATGCCGTCGAGCTGGTGCGCCGCATCGCGCCGTCCGACCCGCGCCTCGCCTGGGCGAGGGACGTGGTGGACCGGCAGGTGACGCACATGGCGCAGCTCGTCGACGAGCTGCTCGACGTCTCGCGCATCACGCAGGGCAAGATCGCGCTGCGCCGCGAGCAGGTCGAGCTCGGCAAGGTGCTCTCGCACGCGGTGGAGACGGCGCGGCCCCTCGTCGAGGCGCGGCGGCAGCGGCTGGACCTCTCGCTCCCGGGCGCGCCGGTCTGGATGACCGGCGACTTCGCGCGCCTCGCGCAAGTCGTCGCCAACCTGCTCAACAACGCCGCCAAGTACACGCAGGAGGGCGGCCGCATCGAGCTCTCGGCGAGCGCGGCGAGCGGCGAGGCGACGATCGTCGTGCGCGACAACGGCATGGGGATCGACCGCGAGCTCCTGCCGCGCGTCTTCGATCTGTTCGCGCAGGGGAAGCGCTCGCTCGACCGAAGCCTCGGCGGCCTCGGCGTCGGCCTCACCGTCGTGCAGCGGCTGGTCGAGCTGCACCAGGGGCGCGTGCAGGTGGCAAGCGAGGGGGAAGGGCGCGGCGCCGAGTTTCGCATCGTGCTTCCCTGCATCAGCGAGGTCTCTCAGACGGAGGCGAGAGCCGAAGTCGCTTCGTCCGACGAGGAGAACCCGAGAAACGGCCTGCGCGTGCTCGTCGTCGACGACAACGCCGACGCGGCGGAGAGCATCGCGGTGCTGCTTCGCCTGGAGGGGCACGAGGTCAAGACGGTTTGCGACGGCCCGGAGGCGCTCGCCTGCTCCCAGGTGTTCGCGCCCGCGGCGGTGGTGCTCGACATCGGCCTGCCGGGAATGGACGGCTACGAGCTGGCGCGCCGCCTGCGCGACCTGCCGGAGACGCGCGAGGCGCTCTTCATCGCCCTCACGGGCTACGGCCAGAAGGAAGACCGCAAGCTCGCCGCCGACGCCGGCTTCGACCACCACTTCATCAAGCCCGCCGACCCGCGCGCCATCCACCAGGCGATCTGCGCCCGCCCGCCGCGGCCGGGGCGCGTGCAGCAAAGCGCGTAGTCCTTCCGGAGGCGGCTCGCCGGCCGGGGCCCGCTTCTTGCAGGGTCCGGCGGCGATGGCTGCCAAGGACGTCTACCGCATCGGCATCACCGGCTCGTACGGCGGGCTGAACCTCGGCGACGAGGCGATCCTGCACTCGATGCTCGCGCAGCTGCGCCGCGACCTTCCGTGCGAGATCACGGTGTTCTCCCGCGACGCGGAGGACACGAAGCGCCGCCACGATGTCGAGCGCGCGGTGCCGGTGCGCAAGCTCTCGCGCGTGGAGGTGCAGCCCGAGGTGGAGCGGCTCGACGTGCTTCTCTTCGGAGGCGGCGGCATTCTCTTCGACGCCGAGGCGCGCATCTACCTGCGCGAAGTGCTCGTCGCCCGGGAAAAGGGCGTGCCGGTCATGGTCTACGCGGCGGGCGCCGGGCCGCTCAACGACCCGGTGGCGCAGGCGGCAGTGCGCGAGGCGCTCGACGGCGTGGAGCTCATCACGGTGCGCGAGCGCTCCGCGGAGCAGGCGCTCGAAGCGGCGGGCGTGCGCAAGGACATCGTGGTGACCGCGGACCCGGCGCTTCTCCTCAAGCCCGAGCCGCTGCCGCGCGGCGTGCTCAAGCGCGAAGGCCTGGAAGGGCGCCGGCGACTGATCGGCATGTCGGTGCGCGAGCCCGGTGTCGCGGCGCCGGACCTGGATCCGGACGTCTACCACGCGCTCCTCGCCAACGCGGCCGACTACATGGCCGACCGCTTCGACGCCGACATCGTTTTCGTGCCGATGGAGCGCTCCGTCCTCGACACGCAGCACAGCCATGCGGTGATCGCCAAGATGCTGCGTGCCCAGCGCGCGACGGTGCTCAAGGGCGAGTACACCTCGGCGCAGCTCCTCTCGCTCATGAGCCGCTTCAGCTTCGCGGTCGGCATGCGGCTCCACTTCCTGATCTTCGCCGCCCTGCAGAAAGTGCCGTTCGTCGCCCTGCCGTACGCCGGCAAGGTGTCGGGGCTGCTCGAGGACCTCAAGGTGCCGACGCCGCCCCTCAACCTGGTGAACGCCGGCCGGCTCATCGCGCACCTCGACCAGTCGTGGGACCGGCGCCGCTCGATGAAGGCGCTGCTTGCCCGCACGGTGCCTGTGCTGCAGGGACGCGCCCAGGAGACGCAGAAGATGCTCGTGCGCCTGCTCGCCGAGCACAAGGCCGCCGGTGCCATCGCTAAAGCGGCCTGAGCGGCCGGAGAAGATCCCGCTGCCGCCGCGCCACGCCGCGCTGGCGGCGGAGGCGGACGTGCTCGTCGTCGGCGGCGGCCCGGCCGGGATCGGGGCGGCGATCGCCGCCGCCGACGCGGGCGCGCGCGTGATCCTCGCCGAGCGCTACGGCTTCCTCGGCGGCAATGCCACCGCCGCGCTCGTGATGCCGCTCATGTCGTTCCACACGCAAAGGACGGTCCGAAGCGAGAAGACCGGAGAGGCAGTCCTCCTTCCCACGGACCACGGCCCGGGCGACCCGATCATCGCCGGCGTGCTGAAGCGCCTGCTCGAGCGCCTCGTCCTCGCCGGCGGCGCCATCCCGCCTTCGCTCAATACCGGCTACGTGGTGCCGTTCGATCCGGAGTGGTTCAAGCTGGTCGCGCTCGAGCTCCTCGACGAGGCCGGGGTGCAGTACCTGTTCCATTCCTTTGCCACTGGAGTGATGGGAGAAAGAAGGGTCGAGGGAGCGTTCTTCGAGACCAAGTCGGGCGCCGTGGCCGTGCGGGCCAAGGTCGTGGTGGACTGCACCGGCGACGCGGATCTCGCCGTGCAGGCAGGCGCGCCGTTCGAGATCGGCCGCGCCGACGGCCTCGCGCAGCCGATGACGCTCATGTTCCGCATCGCCGAGTTCCAGCGCGAGCGCTTCGCCGCGTACGTGAAGGACAACCCGCAGCAGTGGCGGGGCGTGCACGGCCTCTGGGACCTGGTGCGCGAGGCGACGAGCGCCGGCGACCTCGAGCTGCCGCGCGAGGACATCCTGTTCTTCGCCACGCCGCACGAGCACGAGGTGAGCGTGAACAGCACGCGCGTCACGCGCGTGCTCGGCACCGACGTGTGGGACCTGAGCTACGCCGAGTGCGCGAGCCGCCGGCAGATGCGCCAGATCGCGGAGTTCCTGCGCCGCTACGTGCCCGGCTTCGAGCGCTCGTACGTGGTGCAAAGCGGCGTCAACGTGGGCGTGCGCGAGACGCGGCGCATCGTCGGCGAATACCAGCTGGACGCGGGCGACGTCCTGAACGCGCGCAAATTTCCGGATGCGATCGCGCGCGGCGCCTATCCGGTGGACATCCATAATCCGGAGGGGACCGGCACCGTGCTCAAGCGCCTGCCGCCCGGCGAGGCCTACGACATTCCGCTTCGCTGCCTGCTGCCGCAGAAGACCGAAGGGCTCGTCGTCGCCGGCCGCTGCATCTCCGGCACGCACGAGGCGCACTCGTCGTATCGGGTCATGCCTATCGTCATGGCGACCGGGCAGGCCGCGGGCGTGTGCGCGGCGCTTGCGGCGCAGAATGGCCGCGCCCCGCGCGACGTCCCCGCCGCCGAGGTGCAGGGCGAGCTCCTCCGCCAAGGGGCGAGCCTTCGCAAAAATGTATCAGGGCCTGTAGTGCAAACCGCGACAGGAATAGCCCGCTAGGCGCGCGGCTTCCGTACCATTGGAGCGTGGAGGGGAGCCCGACTACGCTCGTGCTGTACGCCGCCCTGGCGGCCGCGGTCCTGGCCATCGCGCTGGGGATCGGCATGCATTTCATGCGGCGGCGTGCCGAGGCCGATGCGGCCGACTTGCGCAGCCGCGCGCGCGAGCTCGAGCTCGAGGTCGAGGAGCACCGCAGGACGCGCGCCACGCTCGAGGCCAAGGAGCAGGACCTGCAGATCGTCACGGACACCATGGCGGTCTCCGTGGCCCGCTGCAGCGCGGACTTCCGCTATCTCTGGGTGAACCGGCTCTACGCCCATACGCTCGGCCTCAAGCCCGACGACCTCGTCGGCCGGCCCATGGTCGACATCATCGGCGCCGAGGCGGTGGCGCGCATGCGGCCGCACGTGCAGGAAGTCCTGAAGGGCCGCCGGGTCGAGTACGAGCGCTTCGCGCAGCGGCCGCAGGGCCGGCGCTGGATCCATGCGGCGCTCGAGCCCACGCACGGGGCGGACGGCAAGCCCGACGGCTGGGTGGCCGTGATCCACGACATCGACGACGGCAAGCGCGCCGCCGAGGCGCTGCGCGACGCGCGCGAGCAGCTGCAGATCATCACCGACACCATGTCGGCCGCGGTGTGCCGCACCGGCAACGACCTGCGCTACGCATGGATGAACCCGGAGTACGCGCGCTGGCTCGGCGTGCCGGCCGAGCAGGCGATCGGCAAGCCCGTCGCGGAGATGCTCGGGCCGACGCAGATGCGCGAGGTCGCGCCGCACATCGCGCGCGTGCTGCAGGGCGAGCAGGTGCACTACGAGCGCCTGGCCGACATGCCCGGGCTCGGCAGGCGCTGGGTGCACGTGGTGTTCACGCCGATCGTCGACGACGCGGGGCAGGTCGACGGCTGGGTGACGATCTGCACCGACATCCACGACCGCCGCCTCGCCGAGGAGGCGCTGCGCGAGGCGGACCGGCGCAAGGACGACTTCCTCGCCACGCTCGCGCACGAGCTGCGCAACCCGCTCGCGCCGATCCGCAACGCCGTGGCGATCCTCGGGCGCAAGGGCGGACTCGACCCCGAGCTCACGTGGAGCCGGGAAGTGATCGGCCGCCAGGTCGAGCAGATGTCCCGGCTGATCGACGACCTGCTCGACATCGAGCGCATCTCGCGCGGCAAGTTCCTCGTGCGCAAGGAGCGCGTCTCCCTCGAGCAGGCGATCGACATGGCGCTCGAGATCAGCCGCCCGTACGTCACCGCCGCCGGGCACCGCCTTTCCGTCCTCATGCCGAACGAGCGCGTCCTGCTCGAGGCGGACGCGACGCGCCTTGCGCAGGTCTTCTCGAACCTGCTCAACAACGCGGCGAAGTTCACGCCGCCGCGCGGCGCCATCTCGCTCGTCGCGGACCTCGAGGAGAATGCCGTCGTGGTGACGGTCGAGGACAACGGCATCGGCTTCGAGCCGGATCTCGGCCCACGGCTTTTCAGGCCGTATTCGCAGCTTGCCGCCGCGCATGGCGGCGCCCAAGGCGGGCTCGGCATCGGCCTGTCGCTCGTGCAGGGCATCGTCGGGTTGCACGGCGGAAGCGTGCAGGCGCAGAGCGAGGGGCCGGGGAAGGGCGCGCGTTTTACCGTGCGGTTGCCGCGTGCCGCCGTGCTCCCCGCGCAACAGCAGGCCGCGCCGCGCGAGGCGGCGGCCGTGCCGCCGCCGGGACTGCGCGTGCTCATCGCCGACGACAACAAGGATGCCGCCGATTCGCTCGCGCGCATCCTGGCGCACTACGGCTACAGCGTTAAGACGGCCTACGATGGCTTCGCGGCGATCGAGCTCGCGCGCACTTTCCAGCCGCACATCGCGGTGCTCGACATCGACATGCCCGGCAAGAGCGGCTACGACGTGGCGCAGGCGCTGCGCGGCGGAGCGGGAGAAAAGCCCGCGCTCGTGGCACTCACGGGCTGGGGGCAGGAGGGCGACCGCCGGCGCGCCATGGAGGCGGGCTTCCGCCACCACCTGACCAAGCCGGTGGAGCCCGGCACGCTGAACGAGCTGCTCGCGGAGATCGCCGGCAGCTACGCCAAGGCCGGCTAGCGCGCTAGTGGTCCTCGAGGCGGGGGACGGAGTCCTCCGCCGGGTCGCCCGTGTCGGGATCGATCCACTGCGAGATGCCGAGCTCGGATTCCACTTCCTGCAAATCCTGGGCGTCCGCTTCCTCGAGCTCGGGCAGCTTGTCTTCCTCGGGGCTGTTCTCCGCCGGGGCGGGCGCCGCCGGCGCCTTGCGCCCCGCGCGCTTCGAAGCGGCGGAGCGTTTCGCCTCCCTGGACGATTTCGCTTTGTTCATGGCGATACCCGGGCCATCTTACGCCAGAATCCGCGCGCATGGCTCAAGAGCGCAAGGCGCTGGATGCTACGGCAATCGCGGTGATGGTGCTGCTCACCTTGCTATGGGGTTTCCAGCAGGTGGCCATCAAGATGGCGGCCTCCGACGTCTCGCTCGTCATGCAGGGCGCCATCCGTTCCGCGGCGGCGACCCTTCTCCTCGTCGCCTGGTCGCGCCTGCGGGGCATCCCGCTTTTCGGGCGCGACGGCACCCTGGCGGCGGGCATCGCGGCCGGCACGCTGTTCGGCGTGGAATTCGTCTTCATCTACGCGGGCCTCGCCTATACGAACGCCTCGCGCATGGCGGTGTTCATCTATCTCACGCCGCCGCTCACGGCGCTCGGCCTGCACTTCCTCGTGCGTTCCGAGCGCCTGGCCCCGCTGCAGTGGGCGGGGGTCGGGCTCGCCTTCGCGGGCATCGTGCTCGCGTTCCTCGAAGGCTTCGTTTCCGGCCGCTCCACGTGGGTCGGCGACCTCTGCGGGGTGGCTGCCGCGTTCCTCTGGGCGGCGACGACGATCGTCATTCGCACGAGCCGGCTTTCGGGAGCAGCCGCGGAAAAGACCGCGTTCTACCAGCTGGCGATCTCGGCGCCCATCCTCCTCGGCGCATCGCTCTTCCTGCTGCACGAGCCGGGCGTCGTGCGGCTCACACCGTTCGCTCTGGCGAGCCTCGCCTACCAGAGCATCGCTGTCGCGTTCGCGAGCTACCTCGCCTGGTTCTGGCTCCTGACCCGGTACCTGGCGGCCCGGCTGAGCGTGCTTTCCTTCCTCACGCCGCTGTTCGGCGTCGCGGCCGGCGTCGCATTCCTTTCAGAGCCGCTCCGCGGGCGCTTTCTCCTCGCCGCGTTTCTCGTCGGCGCGGGCATCGTCCTGGTCAACCTGCGCCGGCGGTAGCGCCTCCTGGGAGAGCAGCTGCGCGATGTCGCGCCGGCCCTGCTCGCTGATGGCGATGAGCTTCGTGATGTCGTTGCGGTGCTTCGCGTTGCGCGCCAGCGAGGCCTCGTCGTATTCGCGGAAGCGCGCCAGGATGCGGTCGGCGTTGGCTTCCTCGTAGCCGAGCACCTGCAGCAGCTCGCGCGCCGCGTCGAGCGACGAGCCGAACACCTCCCGCACCGCCGGGATGCCCAGCTCGGCGTACTCGTAGGCGTCGGTGCGGCCGCGGGCACGCGCGACGATGCGCAGCTGCGGGAAGCGCTGCCGGATCCGCTTGACCGCGGTCAGCGCCGCCTCGGGGTCGTCGATCGCGAGGAGGATCACCTTGGCGCGCTCCGCGCCCGCCGACTCGAGGAGGTCGATGCGCGTGGCGTCGCCGTAGTAGGCCTTGAAGCCGAAGCGGCGCACGGTCTCGATCTGTCCCGGATCGTGGTCGATGACCGTCGCGCCGATGCCGAGGCCGCGCAGGACGCGCACGGCCACCTGGCCGAAGCGCCCGAAGCCCGCGACGATCACCGGATTGGACTCGTGGATCGCATCGGCCGGCCGCTCGGCGCGGCGCTCGCGGCGCGCAAGCAGCCTGTCGTAGGCCATGAACAGGAAGGGCGTCGCCAGCATCGTGACCGCGACGGCCGCGTTCAGCACCGCCGCCTGGTGCGGCGGCAGGAGCGTGCCGGCGGCATTGAAGAGGACGAAGGCGAACTCGCCCGCCTGCGAGAGCGCCACGGCGACGAGCCCCGCTTCCGCCGCCTTGCAGTAGCCGAAGAAGCGGGAGCTCGCGAAGAGGAGCGCGATCTTCAGCGCCACGACCGCGGCCGCCACGCCGAGCACGACGAGCGGCGCGCGCAGGAAGAGGCCGAGGTCGACCTCCATGCCGACGGCGATGAAGAAGAGGCCGAGGAGGAGGCCCTTGAAGGGCTCGATGTCGAGCTCGAGCTCGTGGCGGTACTCGCTGTCCGCGAGCATCACGCCGGCGAGGAAGGCGCCGAGCGCCATCGACAGGCCCACCCAGTGCATGAGCGCGGCCGTGCCGAGCGCCACGAGGAGCGAGAAGCCCACGAACGCCTCGCGAAGGCGCGTGCCGGCCACGTAGCGCAGCGCGGGGCGCACGAGGAAGCGGCCGGCGCCGATGAGGAGCACGATCATGCCGAGGGCCTTCGCCGCTCCGGCGAGGTCCATGGCGGTCGACTTGTCGCCGGTGAGCAGCGCGAGGACGATGAGCAACGGCACCACCGACAGGTCCTGGAAGAGGAGCACCGCGAACGAGGCTTGGCCGCCCGGCGTGGCGAGCAGGTTCTTCTCGGCGAGCGTCTGCAGGCCGATCGCGGTGGACGACATGGCGAAGCCCATCCCGGCGACGAGGCCCACGACGAGCGGAACGTGGAGGACGACGGCGACGCCGGTGACCGCGGCGATCACCGCCACGGTGCTCACCGTGCCGAGGCCGAAGATCGAGCGGCGCAGCGCCCAGACGCGCTGCACGTTGAGCTCGAGGCCCACGAGGAAGAGGAGAAGCACCACGCCGAACTCGGCGATCTGCAGGACCGTCTCGGGGTCGCCGATGAGCCGCAGGCCCCACGGGCCGATGGTGATGCCGGCGACGAGGTAGCCGAGCACCGAGCCGAGCCCGAGGCGGTGGAAGAGCGGCACCGCGATCACGCCCGCGGCAAGGTAGATCAGCGCCTGCTCGAGGAATCCGATGCCGTCCACCGGGCGACTGTAGCACGCACGGTAAAATCGGCCGATGGAAGAAAAGCCGGTCGACGTCGAGCAGTTCAAGATCGGCATGCGCTCGCTTGCCGGCGCGGTGAACATCATCACGAGCGCGCACGCCGGCCACCGCTACGGCATGACCGCCACCGCGGTGTGCTCGGCCACCGCCGACCCGCCGACCGTGCTCGTGTGCATCAACAAGCTCGCGGCCACCAACGCGGCGATCGCCAAGGGCAAGGTGTTCTGCGTCAACGTCCTGCGCGCCGAGGACTGGGAGCTCTCGACCAGCTTCAGCGGCGCGCAGAGCGGCGAGGGCCGCTTCAAGACGCGCAACTGGTCGAAGCTCGCCACCGGCTCGCCCGTGCTGGTCGACTCGCTGGTCTCGTTCGACTGCCGCGTGGTGAAGAGCCTCGCGCACGGCACGCACACGATCTTCCTCGGGCAGGTCGAGCAGGTGCTCATCGGCAAGAAGGGCAAGCCGCTCCTCTACTCCGAAGGGCAGTACGCGAAGCTCGCCTCGCTCACGCTGGGCGAGCCGCTTCCCGAGGGCCTCGACTACTGGGGCTTCTAGACCGCCGCATCCGCGTCGTCCTGGCCGCGAACTTCATCGCGGTCGCCGCGCGCATGAGCCTCGTGACGTTCCTGGGCATCTACTTCGTGCGCCATGGCATCGACCTGCGCCTCGTGGGCGTCGCGTTCCTGGGCGAGAGCATCCTGCGCGGCCTGCTCGCGCCGCTTTTCGGCGCGTGGAGCGACCGGGTCGGCCGGCGGCCGCTGCTCGTCGCGGCGGCCCTGGCGACCGCGGCGGTGCTGCCGTGCTTCCTCCTCGTGCGCGACCCGCTCGAGCTCATGCTTTGGAGCGCCGCGGTCGGCATCGCGGGCGCGGTCAACATGCCGGTTGCCGGCGCGCTCCTGCTCGACCTCGCGCCGCCGGAGCGCCGCCAGTCGACGCTCGCGGCCAACTACACCGCGATGAGCGTCGCCTATACGCTGGGTGTGATGCCCGCCGGCTACGTCGCGGAGCAGGGCTACGGGCTCCTCGCGGCGACGAGCGCAGCCGGTTTCGTGTGCGTCGCGCTCCTCTACGCCATCGCGCTCCGGGGCGCGCTGCCCATGGAGCGCGCGCGCGCCGAATCCCACCTGGTGGCCGATACCATCGCCGCGGCCCGCGACGGCGCGTTCCTGCGGTTCGCCGCGCTCGCGTTCGCCTTCCCGCTGTCGATGGGCCTCGTCGTCACGGTGTCGCCGCTCTTCGGCGCCGAGCTCGGTCTGGGCGAGGGCTACATCGGCCTCGTGCTCGGCGGCAACAGCATCCTTGTCGCAGTCCTCGCCATGCCGGTGGCGGCGCGGATGGAGGCGGGCGGGCCCTTCCGCTGGCTCGGCGCGGCGGCGCTCTTCACCGCGGCGGCGCACCTTTGCTACGCGCTTCTTCCCGGCGCGGCGGCCGCGCTCCTCGCCGGCACGATCGTCTTCAGCTTCGGGGAAATTGTCTTCAGCTCCGCCATTCCGGCGGCGGTGGCGCGCCTCGCCCCTGCCGGCCGGCGCGGCGCCTACCAGGGCGGCTGGACCCTCGTCGCATCGCTCAGCATGGGAAGCGCGCTCGCCCTGAGCGGATTGCTGCGCGACCTCATGGGCTGGCGCGCCGTCTGGCTGGCCTTCGGGGCCGTCGTGCTCGCTGCCGGCGCGCTGCTCTTCTGGTCGCGGCGGTGGTTCCTAGACCAGGCGGAACGGCGTCAGAAGGCGTAGACGACCGAGGCGCCGGCCCCCCAGTCGGGGCTGCCGTTGGCGAAGCCCTTCAGCGCGTACGCCTGGGCCTTCCACGTGCGATCGAGACGGCGCGTCCAGAAGGCGGTGAGCTCGCGCTGCGGCGAGGCGCTGTCGGACACTTTCTGCCGCGTATCGAAGCTCAGCCCCGCGCTGTCCTGCTCGTCGACCTTGTAGGCGGCGCCGAGGTTCACGTTCCAGACGTTGCGGAGCTGGATGAAGGACGAGCTGCCCAGCACCTGGTAGCCGATGCCGCCGAAGACCGTGGTGCGGTCGTAGGTCCGGTAGGCGTCGACTTGCGCGCCATAGTCGTTCTCGCCCGTGCCGAGGCCCTTGTCTGCGTCCGCCGTGGCGATCTTGGCGCGCCCGGTTACGTCCACTCCGAACTTGGACGCCGTGTCGTAAAGCACGTTGTACGTTGCGCTGAGGACCGTGTCGCCCAGGCCAGAAGCCGTCGCGGTGGTCGACGTCGTCGGCGCCGCCGCCGTGCCGCCGCGCCCGCGTCCCCGCGGGTTGGTGTTGGCAACGGCGCCGACGCCCGGAATGACGGTCGATCCGCCGGTGATGCGCAGGTACGGGATCGTCGCCTTGAGCGTCAGCGGCCCGCGGTCGTAGCGCGCGGTGAAGGGAATCGACAGGATCTCCGTATTCGTGGAGGTGCCGTAGTCGCCGCTGCTGTAGTTGACGCCCACGCCGA
>JBLNDP010000131.1:0-10404 GCA_050261755.1 Clostridia bacterium | reverse complement strand
GGCTGCACCACGAGGCCGAGCTTGCCGGAGTTCGACTGCTGGGAGTCCGAAGCGGACGCGACCTGCTGCTTCTCGGCCTTCATCTGGCCGACCTTCACGTCGAGCGTCTGCTCGTGGCCGTCGCGCCAGATGCGCATCTTCGCGTCCTGGCCGGGCTTCGTCTGCGCGACGAGCACAGGCAGCGAGCCGGAGGTGTCGATCGTGCTGCCGTTCCAGCCGAGGATGACGTCGCCGGGCTTGAGGCCCGCCTTCGCGGCCGGGCTGCCGTCCTCGACCGATGCGACGAGGGCGCCCTCGGGCTTCGGCATGCCGAAGGACTGCGCGAGGCTCTGGTTCACGTTCTGCACGGCGACGCCGATGCGGCCGCGCGTCACCTTGCCGTGCGCCTGCAGCTCGCCCTTGACCTGCATCGCCACGTCGATCGGGATGGCGAAGGACAAGCCCATGTAGCCGCCGGTCTGGCTGTAGATCTGCGAGTTGATGCCGACGACGTTGCCGTCCATGTCGAACAGCGGGCCGCCCGAGTTGCCCGGGTTCACCGCCACGTCGGTCTGGATGAAGGGCACGTAGCTGTCGCCCGGCAGCGAGCGCGAGGTCGCCGAGACGATGCCGGCGGTGACCGAATTCTCGAAGCCGAACGGCGAGCCCATGGCGACGACCCACTCGCCGACCTTGATGTCCTTGGAGTGGCCGATCTTCACCACCGGCAGGTCGCGGGCGTCGATCTTGATCAGCGCGATGTCGCTCTTCGGGTCGGTGCCGACCACCTTCGCCGTGAATTCGCGCCGGTCGGTGAGCTTCACGTCCACGTTCTTCGCGCCGTCGACGACGTGCGCATTGGTGAGGATGTAGCCGTCGGGGCTGACGATGAAGCCGGAGCCAACGCCGTGGCGCTCGCCCTGCGGCCCCTGCTTGGGAATGGGCACGCCGAAGCGCTTGAAGAACTGGAACATGGGGTCGTCGGGGTCCGCCGGCGCATTGGCCGTCGGCGAGGCCTTCTCCGTGACGCTGATGTTGACCACCGCGGGGCCTTCCTGCTGCACGAGCTGCGTGAAGTCGGGACGGCCGGGGTTGGCGACGGACTGCTGCGCGACGGGCGCCGCGGCCGTGGGGGCCGCGTGCGAATCGGCGCAGCCTGCGAGGAGGGCGGGAACGAACGCCGCGACGACCGCGGCGTGGAGGATCTTCGTCTTCATGGTGGATTCCTGGCAGCGGGGTTTGAACATGCCCGCATGCTAGGAACCGCACCTTAAAGCCAGCTTAAGGCCGCTCCTCGGGCTGGCTTGAGCCTTCACTCGCCTGCGGCAGCCCTTGGCTCGCCTGCGGCTCGGCCGCGCCAGGGGCGATCGCCTGGTCGACGAGCGGCACGTCCAGCGCGCGAAGCGTCTCGGCGTCCATCATCCCGCTCGCCGGGATGCCGTTGGCGATCTGGAACTGCGCCAGCGCGGCCTGCGTCTTCGTGCCGAAGTCGCCGTTGACCGGGCCGGCGTCGAAGCCGAAGCCGTGCAGCTTTCGCTGCACGTCCGAAACCATGCCGGAGAAGGGCCCCGGCGCGGTGAGCCGCGGCAGGGTGTCCGGGATGGCGTCCTCGGGGTGATTGGAGGTGATGTCGTCGGCGAGCGCTACGCAGGGGAACGCCAACGCCGCGACGATGAGATACGCCTTCATGCCATCGCAATCAGCAATCCGCGTGCCGGGGGCGCCACTTAGACTAGCGCGATGGACCTTCTCGCCGACCCGCAGGCCTGGCTCGCCTTCCTCACGCTCACGGCGCTCGAGCTCGTGCTGGGCATCGACAACGTGATCTTCATCTCCATCCTGGTCGACAAGCTGCCGGCCGCGCGGCAGTCCTTTGCCCGCAAGCTCGGCCTCTTCCTCGCGATGTTCATGCGCATCGCGCTGCTGCTCGTGCTCTCGTGGCTCGTGGGGCTCACGGCGCCGCTCTTCACGGTGCTCGCGCAGGAGATCTCCGGGCGCGACCTGATCCTCATCGCCGGCGGCCTCTTCCTCCTCTACAAGAGCACCGGCGAGATCCACCAGCTCCTGGAGGGCGAGCGCGGCGCGGCCTCCGCCGCCGTGCAGGCTTCCTTCGGCGCCGTGATCGTGCAGATCATGCTGATCGACCTCGTCTTCTCGCTCGACTCGATCATCACGGCGGTCGGCATGGTGGACGAGGTCGCGATCATGATCGCCGCCGTGGTCGCGTCGGTCGCGCTCATGATGGCGTTCTCCGCCGCCATCGGCCGCTTCGTCTCGTCGCGCCCCACCATCAAGATGCTCGCCCTGGCGTTCCTCTTCATGATCGGCTTGGTCCTCATCGCCGACGGCTTCGACCATCACGTGCCGAAGGGCTACGTCTACTTCGCCATGGCGTTCTCGGTCCTCGTGGAGATGCTGAACATGCGCGTGCGGCGCAAAACAGCAGGCGCGGTGGAGCTGCGGGAGCCCTACACTCGGGGCTGACGCAACCGCAGGGAGGCCGCCTCGTGATCTTCTTCGAGCCGCAGCATCGCGACCGCACGCTGATGCCGCACGATCCGTTCAAGGCGTTGGTGATCCCGCGCCCGGTCGGATGGATCTCGACCATGGGCACGGCCGGCGAGGTGAACCTCGCCCCGTACAGCTATTTCAACGGCTTCTCCACCCGGCCGATGATCGTGGGCTTTGCCAGCGAGAGCGAAAAGGACTCCGCGGCCTTTGCCATCGAGAGCGGCGAATTCGTCTGGAGCATGGCCACGTACGCCCTGCGCGAGCAGATGAACCAGAGCGCCGCGCCGCTGCCGCGCGGCATGAGCGAGTTCGCCTTCGCCAAGCTCGAGACCGCTCCCTCGCGCCTCGTCAAGCCGCCGCGCGTGGCCGCCTCGCCGGCGGCGCTGGAATGCCGCGTCACCGAGGTCGTGCGGTTGAAGGACCTCGCCGGCCACGCGACCGGCGGCTGCGTCGTGCTCGGCCAAGTCGTCGGCCTGCATGTCGACGAGCGCTACATAAAGGACGGCCGGCTCGATGCCGCGGCCATGCAGCCGATCGCGCGCTGCGGCTACGACGAATACACCGTCCTCGAGCGTGTCTTCCGCATGGCCCGCCCGCCCGGCGGTGGCGACGCCTTCGGCAACCAGCCGAGATAACGACTAAATCGGGGACGTGCTCCGATTTATTTTGATGGCTTGAGGCCCGCTTCTGGCCGATTGCGGACATTCCAAGAAATCGGAGCACGTCCCCGATTTCCGGTTTTATGGCATCGGCTAGACTTCCCGCGTGAACGTTCTCGTCGTCGGCGCGGGTCCCGCCGGGCTTTACTTCTCCTACCTTGCCAAGCGCCGTCACCCGGAGTGGAGCATCCGCGTGGTGGAGCAGAACGAGGCCGACTCGACCTTCGGCTTCGGGGTGGTCTTCTCCGATCGCGCGCTGGACTTCCTGCGCGCGGACGACCCGACGACGTACGAGCTGATCACGCCGCGCATGGAGACCTGGACCGACCTCACGGTCGTGCACCGCGGCACGCCGGTCGTCATCGACGGCATCGGCTTCTCGGCGATCGGCCGGCTGCCGCTTCTCCGGCTGCTGCGCCAGCAGGCGGAGAGTGTAGGGGTGAAGCCGGAATACGAGCGCAGGTTGAGTTCTTTGGAAAAAAGGAAATACGACCTCATCGTCGCCGCGGATGGGGCGAACTCATTCGTGCGCTCTACCGCCGACTTCGGCACGACCGTCACGCCGCTCACCAACAAATTCGCCTGGTTCGGTACCACGAAGCCGTTCCGCACCCTGACGCAGACCTTCGTCGAGAACGCGGACGGCGTGTTCAACGCGCACCACTACCGGCATTCGCCCGGGATGAGCACCTTCGTCTTCGAGTGCGACGCGGCGACGTGGATGCGCGCGGGCTTCGAGAAGATGACGGAGGCGCAGACCATCGCCTATGGGCAGCGCCTCTTCCGCGATGTGCTGGAAGGGCATCCGCTCGTGTCGAACAAGTCGATCTGGCGCAATTTCCCGAACGTGCGCAACGCGCGCTGGTCGGTGGCGAACACCGTTCTGATCGGCGACGCGCAGCGCACCGCCCACTTTTCCATCGGCTCCGGCACCCGGCTCGCGCTCCAGGACGCGATCGCCCTGGAGAAGGCGCTCCGTGAGCATCCCGGCGACGTGAGGGCGGCGCTCGAAGCCTTCGAGGCGGAGACTCGGCCGGTGGTCGAGAAGCTCGTGGCCGCCGCCGACGCCAGCGCGCAGTGGTATGAGGGCTTCGCGGAGCGCATGAAGCTCGCGCCGCGCGAGTTCGCCTGGAGCTACATCCAGCGCAGCGGCCGCATCGATCCGCAGCGCCTTCGGAAGACATCGCCTCGCTTCGTGGACGCCTGAGGCGGCCGGCCGACTAGGGAGCGGTCCTCGACGGCGCCCCTGGCGCGCTTGACAGCCGGCCCGCGGCTCGTGCACACTAAACCGAATGGTTAAGTATTCAGAGGACGAGCTGGATGCGCTTTTCGGGGCGCTCGCGGACCGCACGCGCCGGCACGTCCTGCAGTCGCTGTCCGGCGGCGACGCGAACGTGACGGAGCTGGCGCAGCAGCACGACATGTCGCTGCCCGGCTTCATGAAGCACCTGCGCGTGCTCGAGGACGCCGGGCTCATCGCGCGCAGCAAGGAGGGCAGGGTGGTGAGCTGCGAGCTTTCCGCCGCGCCCATGCAGCACGCCGCCGCGTGGATGTCGAAGTACGAGAAATTCTGGAACGACAAGCTCGATTCGCTCGCCCGCTACCTCTACCAGCAGGAGGAACTGCAGCAATGGAACAAGCCCGCACCGCAACCCGAGGGGCCGAAAAGCCCTTCCTCGTCCTCGAGCGGACCTTCGCCGTCGCGCCCGAGAAAGTCTGGCGGGCGTGGACGCAGCCGGAAGCGATAAGCCGCTGGTTCGGTCCCGGCGGGCCGCAGCCGGTGTCGCGCGCGGAGCTGGACGTGCGTCCCGGCGGCCGCTTCCGGATCTGCTTCGGCGGCGCGGACGGGAACGAGCACGAGGCCGCCGGCGTCTACAAGGAGGTCGTGCCGAACCGCAAGCTCGTCTTCACCTGGACCTGGCCGCGCACGACGCCGGAGCGCGAATCCGTCGTCACGATCACCCTCGAGAAGGCGGGCGAAGGCACCCGCTTCGTCTTCCGCCACGAGCAGTTCTTCGACGAGACCGTGCGCGACAACCACAAGCGCGGATGGACCGAGACGCTGGCCAAGCTCGAGCAGTTCCTCATTTCCTAAGGACCCAAGGAGAAAGCAGATGTACGTGGATGGTTTCCTGATTCCGGTGCCGAAGAAGAACACGGGCGCCTACAAGCGCGTGGCGCGCCGCATGGCGGGCATCATGCGCAGCCACGGCGCCCTGGAGTGCCGCGAATGCATGGCGGAGGACGTGAAGCCCGGCAAGGTCACGTCCTTCCCGCAGGCGGTGAAGCTGCGCAAGGACGAGGTCGTCTGGTTTTCCTACATCGTGTACAAGAACCGCGTGCACCGCGACCGCGTCATGGCAGCGGCGATGAAGGACAAGCGCATGGCTGCGCTCATGGACCCGAAGAAATTTCCCTTCGACGGGCAGCGGCTCATTTTCGGCGGATTCAAGGTGGAGGTGGCGCGATGAAACCCTTCGAGACCAGCCGCGTGTTCGACGTGCCCCGCGAGCGCATGTGGAAGGTCTGGTCGGAGGCGGAGCACCTGAAGAAGTGGTGGGGCCCGAAGGGCTTCACCGTGAAGCAGCTGCGCATCGACCTGCGCCCGGGCGGCACGATGCTGTACTGCCTGGGCATGCCCGACGGCAAGGAGATGTGGGGCAAGTTCCGCTACCGCGAAGTCAAGCCGATGGAGCGCCTCGTCTTCATCAATTCCTTCTCGGACGCCGAGGGCGGCACGACGCGGCATCCGATGAACCCGGCCTGGCCGCTCGAGCTGTCGACGACGATCACGTTCGAGGACGCCGGGCCCGGCAAGACGCGCGTCACCGTGGTTTGGGTCCCGGTGCCGGAGTCCACCGATTCGGAGCGCAAGGCCTTCGACGCGGGCCGCGAGAGCATGAAGATGGGCTGGGGCGGCACGATGGACCAGCTCGGCGCTTACTTGAAAGGATGATCGCCATGCAAATCCAGCCGTATCTCTTTTTCGAAGGCCGTTGCGAGGAAGCGATCCAGTTCTACCAGCAGGCGCTTGGAGCGAAGGTGGAGATGCTCATGCGCAACAAGGAGGCGCCGCAGGCGCCGCCGCCCGGCATGCTGCCGCCGGGAAGCGAGAACAAGGTCATGCACGCCACGCTCAAGATCGGCGAGGCGACCGTCATGGCCTCCGACGGCCATGTGAGCGGCAAGCCGGATTTCAAGGGCTTCTCGCTCTCGCTCGACTTCAAGACCGAAGGGGAGGCGGAGAAGGCCTTTCGCGCCTTGTCCGCCGGTGGCCAGGTGACGATGCCATTGTCGAAGACCTTCTTCGCGAAGTCGTTCGGCATGCTGGCGGACAAGTTCGGCGTGCACTGGATGGTCATCGTCCCGGCGCCGATGCCCTCATGAGCGAGGCCGCGCACAAGGCTGGTCCCTCAGTCGTCCACGGCATCTTCACGATCGAGCGCACGCTGCCGCATCCGCCCGAGCGCGTGTATGCGGCCTGGTCGGATCCGAAGGCGAAGCAGGCATGGTTCTCCGCGCCGAAGGGCGAGTGGACGGCCATCGAGCGCGAGTTCGACTTCCGCGTCGGCGGCCGTGAGCGCCTCAAGGGTCGCTGGAAGAGCGGCATGGTGACGCATTTCGATGCGCACTACCTCGACATCGTGCCGCTGAAGCGCGTGGTGTACAGCTACAACATGCACGTGGACGAGCGCAAGATCTCCGTTTCGCTCGCGACGATCCAGATCGTCCCGGCGACGACGGGCGGAAAGCCCGGGACGCGCATGATCGTCACGGAGCAGGGCGCGTTCCTCGACGGCTACGAGGACAAGGGCAGCCGGGAGCACGGCACGAACGCGCTCATGGACGCGCTCGTGAGATCCCTGGACGGCAAGCGATGACGCAGAGGACCTGGGGCTGGATCATGGTCTCGCTCGGCGGCCTGATGGGCTGCGTGGCGGTCGGCGCGATGTTTTCGCTCGCCGTGTTCCTGCAGCCCATCACCGAGGCGACAGGCTGGTCGCGCGCCGGCGTGTCGAGCGCGATGACGCTCAACTTCCTCGCCATGGGCCTCGGCGGCTTCCTGTGGGGTTCGCTCAATGATCGCTACGGGACGCGCCCGGTGGTGCTGGCCGGCGCGGTGCTCCTCGGCATGGGCCTGGTGCTGGCAAGCCGCGCCACGAGCCAGCTCGAGTTCCAGCTCACGTACGGGATCCTCGTCGGCCTTTCCGCCGGCAGCTTCTTTGCGCCCATGATCGCCAACGTGAGCTCGTGGTTCGGCCGGCATCGAGCGCTCGCCGTGTCGCTCGTCTCGGCCGGCGTCGGCGTCGCGCCGATGACGCTGTCGCCGCTCGCCGCGTGGCTCGTCTCGAACTACGACTGGCGCACGGCGCAAATGGCGATCGGGGTCCTCGCCTGGGTGCTGCTCCTGCCGGCCGCGCTCGCGGTGCGGCCGCCGCCCGCCGCGCCCGTGGACGGTTCGGCGCCCGAGGACGCGGAGGCCGACGCCGCGCCGGACATGAGCGTGCGCGACGCGGTGCGCTCGCTGCCGTTTGCCGTGCTCGCGCTCACCTTCTTCGCGTGCTGCGCCACGCATTCCGGACCGATCTTCCACACCGTGAGCTATGCGATGGCCTGCGGGCTGCCGACGCTTGCCGCCGTGACGATCTACAGCGTGGAAGGGCTCGCGGGGCTCGGCGGCCGCATCGCCTTCGGCATGCTCGCCGACAAGTATGGCGTGAAGAGCGTCCTCGTCGGCGGCCTGGTCGTGCAGGCGCTTGCCGCGGGGGCGTTCGTCTTCGCGTTCCGCCTTCAGGAGTTCTATGCCGTCTCGTCGGTGTTTGGCTTCGCATACGGCGGCGTGATGCCGCTCTACGCAGTGCTGGTGCGCGGCTACTTCGGCCCCCGCATCATGGGCACGATCTTCGGCGCCGCGGCGATGATCTCGAGCCTCGGCATGGCCCTCGGGCCGTCGATCGGCGGCTGGATCTACGACCGCTTCCAGGTCTACGCGCCGCTCTACATCGGCTCGTTCGCCATCGGGCTCGGCGCCGCGGCCATCGCGCTGGCCTTCCCGCCGTTCGACCGTCGTCCGAGCCTCCAGGCCGCCTAAAGGAGCATCGATGAAGAAGACGTACCAAGGCAGCTGCCATTGCGGAGCCGTACGCTTCGAGGCCGATGCCGACCTCTCGCAGGGCACGTTCCGCTGCAACTGCTCCATCTGCTTCAAGACGCGCGCGTGGCTCGCGGGCATTCCGGCGGCCGATTTCCGCCTTCTTTCGGGCGAGTCGCAGCTCGTCGACTACCAGTTCGGTCGCAAGAACCTCCATCATCCGTTCTGCAGGACCTGCGGGGTGCGCGCCTTCTCCCGCGGCAGCGACCCGAAGGGAAACCCGATGTATGCGATCCGGCTGAACTGCCTCGACGGCGTGGACCCGAAGGAGCTCGTCGACGCGCCGGTAAAGTACTTCAACATGGCGCACGACGACTTCAAGTCGCCGCCCGCCGAGACCCGGCATCTGTAAGGAGAAGCCATGCAGAGAATCACCCCATGCCTTTGGTTCGACAGCCAGGCAGAGGAGGCGGCGAAGCTCTACGTGTCGCTCTTCCCGAACTCGCGCATCGCCAGGGTGACGCGCTACGGCGAAACGGGAAAGGAGGTGCACGGGCGCACGGCGGGGTCCGTGATGACGGTGGAATTCGAGCTCGACGGGCAGAAGCTCACCGCCCTCAATGGCGGGCCTCTTTTCAAGTTCAACGAGGCGATGTCGCTCCAGGTGTCCTGCGCCACGCAGCAGGAAGTCGACCACTATTGGAACGGCCTTTCCGCCGGCGGCGACCCGAAAGCGCAGCAGTGCGGCTGGCTCAAGGACCGCTTCGGCGTGTCCTGGCAGGTCGTGCCCGCCGTGCTGCCGAAGTTCCTGTCGATCGGCGGGCCGGTGGCGGAGAGCGTCATGGCGGCGCTGCTTGGCATGAAGAAGCTGGACATCGCGGCGCTCGAGCGCGCGGCGCGGGAGAAGGCGGAGCACATCCGCACTTCGCCGGCCGGCAAGACGGTCAAGGTCACGTCGGGCGGCGAGGTGATCGCGGAAAGCCGCGACGCGCTGGCGATGAAGGAGGGCGAATATCCGGTCGTCTACTACGTGCCGCGCAAGGACGTGAAGATGGAGCGCTTCGAGCGCTCGGCGCTCACGACGCATTGCCCGTTCAAGGGCGACGCGGCGCACTATTCCCTGAAAAGCGGTCCGCGGGACGCCGCCTGGAGCTACGAGGAGCCCTTCGACCAAATGGCGGCGATCAAGGGATACGTCGCCTTCTATCCGAACAAGGTGGACTCGATTAGCATCGGTTGATGCCGTCGATCCTTTCGATCTCGGGGCTGGGCAAGACCTACGCCTCGGGCCTGCAGGCGTTGAAGCGGGTGGACCTCGAGATCGCGAAAGGCGAGATCTTCGCGCTGCTCGGCCCCAACGGCGCCGGCAAGACGACGATGATCAACATCGACAGCGGCATCGTCACGCCGTCGGCCGGCACGGTGACCGTCGGCGGCCACGACATCCAGCGCGACTGGCGCGCCGCGCGCGGGCTGATCGGCCTGGTGCCGCAGGAGCTCACCAGCAACGCCTTCGAAAGCGTCTGGGCGACCGTCGCCTTCAGCCGCGGCCTCTTCGGCAAGCCGGCCGACGCGCGGCGCATCGAGCAGGTGCTGCGGGAGCTGTCGCTCTGGGAGCGCCGCTCGAGCAAGATCATGACGCTCTCGGGCGGAATGAAGCGGCGCGTGCTGATCGCCAAGGCGCTCGCGCATGATCCTCAGGTGCTCTTCCTCGACGAGCCGACGGCGGGCGTGGACGTCGAGCTCCGCCAGGACATGTGGCAGGCGGTGCGGCGGCTGCGCGAGGCCGGCGTGACCATCATCCTGACGACGCACTACATCGAGGAGGCCGAGCTGATGGCGGACCGGATCGGCGTCATCGACCGCGGCGAGCTGATCGTCGTCGAGGAGAAGACGGCGCTGATGCGTAAGCTCGGCAAGAAGGAGCTCGCGCTGCAACTCCATGCGCCGCTTGCCGCGGTTCCGCCCTCCTTGTCGAAATACAACCTGGCGGTAAGAGGCAGCGAGCTGGTCTATACCTACGACACGCAGGCCGAGCACAGCGCGATCCCCGACCTCTTGCGCGAGCTGAGCGCCCAGGGCATCGAGCTCAAGGACCTGCACACCACGCAGAGCTCGCTCGAGGACATCTTCGTGGGCCTCGTGCGGCAGGGACGCTGACGT
>JBLNDP010000130.1:0-8388 GCA_050261755.1 Clostridia bacterium | reverse complement strand
AGTTGCCGATGTCCTCGTCCGTGAAGAAGGTCTGCGCCACGGGCCCCGGGTCCGCCATGCCGGTGGTCTCGATCACGACCCGGTCGAACTTGAGCGAGCCGCCCTCGCGCTTTTCCTTCAGGGTTCCCAGGATGCGGATCAGGTCGCCGCGTACCGTGCAGCAGATGCAGCCGTTGTTCATCTCGACGATCTGCTCGTCGGTCTTCTCGATGATCTCGCCGTCCACGCCGGTCTCGCCGAACTCGTTCTCGATCACGGCGATCTTCTTGCCGTGGTCCTCCTTGAGGATGCGGTTCAAGAGCGTCGTCTTGCCGGCGCCGAGGAATCCCGTGAGGATGGTCACGGGCACCATGTTGTCCTGCTGCATTGGGGGCTCCTTCGCGAGGCGCGATTTTACTCCGCGGCGTAAGCTTTCCGCCCCGAACGAGACCAACCGCCATGGACCGACGCCAATTCATCGCCCGCGCCGCCGCCGGAACCGCCGGCGCACTGCTCCCCCTCCCCGCCCCCGCCCAGTCGGGGGCCATCCACGAGCTCGCCGGAGAGGTGCGCATCAACGGCTATCGCATGGCGCCGAACAGCGCCATCTTTCCGGGCCAGACGATCGAGACCGGCGCCGACGGCCGCATCTGGTTCACGCTCGACGGCGATGCCTACTTCCTGCGCCCGGGAAGCACCCTGCGCCTCATCTCGAACGAGGCGCGCGGCACGCTCGTCGATGTGCTGCGCCTGGTCACCGGGGCGCTCGGCGCGACGTTCAAGCGCGGCCGGCCGCGCAGCGTGGTTTCGCACACGGCCACCATCGGCATCCGCGGCACGGGCGTCTATGTCGAGACAAGCCGGGACGAGACCTACGCGTGCACCTGCTTCGGCACCACGGAGAAGTATTCCAACGCGACGGGAGCGATGATGGAGCGGCTCGTCGTCACGACGCAGAACCACCTCGCGCGGCGCATCTTCGCCGATGCGCACGCCGGCATGCGGGTGATCGAGGCGCCGTTCGAGCACCATACCAACGAGGAGATGATCCGGCTGGAGCGCCTGGCCGGCCGGCCCAACCCCTTCAGCTCTTGAGCCGCCGGATGCGGACCCTTCAGGTCCGGAGAAGCAGCAAGCCCTTCAGGTAGTCGCCCTCCGGAAACTCGAGGGCGACCGGATGGTCGGGCGCGGCCGCGAAGCGTTCGATGATCTTCGCCTCCGCTCCCGCATCGAGCGCCGCCCCGGCGACGATGGACTGGAAGAGCTCCGCGCCCACGCCGCCCGAGCACGAGAACGTCGCCAGCAGCCCGCCGGGCAGGAGCAGCTTGAACGCGAGGAGGTTGATGTCCTTGTACGCGCGCGCGGCGTTCTTCGCCTGGGCGGCGGTCGGCGCGAACTTGGGCGGATCGAGGACGATGAGGCCGAAGCGCCGGCCCTCGTCGCGGAAGGTCCTCAGCTGCTTGAATACGTCGGCCTCGAGGAACTCGACCTTCGCCGGGTCGAGGGGATTCGCCGCCAGGTTCTCTTTCGCCACCTGCAACGCAGCGCCCGAGCTCTCGAGCGCGGTCACGCGGCTCGCGCCGCCCGCGAGCGCCGCCAGGGCGAAGCCGCCGGTGTAGCTGAAGGCATCGAGCGCTTCGCGGCCGCTGGCCAGCGCGCGCACCCGCTGCCGGTTGTCGCGCTGGTCGAGGAAGAAGCCGGTCTTCTGCCCCTCGGCGACGTCGACCCTGAAGTGCAGGCCGTGCTCGACGATCGGGCAGCGCCCGGCGTTCCTGTTGCCCCTGAAGAATCCGATCCTGGGCGGCAAGCCTTCCAGCTTGCGCACCTCGGCGTCGGAGCGCTCGAAGATCGCTTCGCAGCCGGACGCTTCCTTCAGGACGTCCAGGATGTCCTCCCGCCAGCGCTCGGCGCCGGCCGAGAGGAATTGCGCGACGAGCACGTCCGCGTAGCGGTCGACGACCAGTCCCGGCAGGCCGTCGGACTCGCCGTGCACGAGCCGCATGGCGTTGGTGTAGCGCTCGACCTGGAGCGCTTCACGCAGCGCCAGGGCCTTCTGGATCCTTTCCCGGAAAAATTGCCGGTCGATTTTTTGTCCCGCTTCGAAGCTCCACACCCGTGCGCGGATCTGCGAGGCGGGACTGTAGGCGGCGAGCGCGAGCGGCTGGCCGGAGGCGTCGCGCACCTCGACGGTCTCGCCGCTCCCCGGGTTGCCGGTCGTCTTCTCCACGGCGCCGGAGAACACCCAAGGGTGCCGGCGCTTGAGCGAGCGCTCCCGGCCCTTCTTCAGCGTGATCATTTCGCCGTTTCTTTCTTGCGTGCGCGCGGGTGCGCCGCGTCGTAGACCTTGGCGAGCGCCTGGTAGTCGAGGTGCGTGTAGACCTGGGTCGTGGAAATGCTCGCATGCCCCAGCATCTCCTGCACCGCGCGCAGGTCCTGGGAGGACTGCAGCACGTGCGTGGCGAACGAATGGCGGAGCATGTGCGGGTGGACGTGCACCGGCAGGCCGCGGCTGCGCGCCCAGGCGCGCAGCCGCGCGCCGACGAGCGCCGGGGCAATGCGCTTGCCGCGCGCGCCGACGAAGAGCGCCTTTTCGCCCGCGGCGGCAAGCTGGGCGCGACACGCGAGCCAGGCGCGAAGCGCTTCGCGCGCCTTCGCGCCGACCGGCACGGTGCGCGTCTTCGCGCCCTTGCCGGTGACCGTCACCTCGCCTTCGCGCAGGTCGAGCCGGCCATCGCCGATGTCCAGCGACACGAGCTCGCCGAGGCGCAGGCCCGACGAATAGAGGAGCTCGAACATCGCCCGGTCGCGCGCCGCGGCCGGCGTGGCATCGCCGCCGTCCTCCAGCAGCTTCGCCGCCTGCTCGACCGAGAGCGCCTTCGGCAGCGGTCGCGCCGCCTTGGGCGCCCGTACGCCCAGCGCCGGGTTCGCCGCCAACCCGTGGTGCCGCGCGAGCCAGGCAAAGAACCCGCGCCAGGCGGAGAGCGCCAGCGCGAGCGAGCGCGGCGAGAGCCCCTTGGCATGGAGCATGGCGACGAAGCGGCGGATGTGCGCGGCATCGACGCTCTTCAGGGAGGCACTCCCCAAGAGGGAAAAAAGAACCTGCAACGCGCGCTCGTAGTTCTCCAGCGTCGCCGGCGAAAGCCGGCGCTGGTGCTTCAGGGCATCGAGGTAGCCGCGCGCCAGGCGGGCGGCGTCCAAGGCGGCCTTCCTACAGCCGGGCGCTGACGCCGGCGGCGCACAGCTCGCCGATGCGGCGCAGGTAGAGCGTGCCCATGTCGGCGTAGAAGCGCTGCGCGTCCTCGCTGCCGAGCGCAAGGAGGCCGAACACCGCGGTCTGGCCGAGCGGCACGAGCGCGAGCGAGCGCACGTGCTCCGCGGCCTCGCCGAACCAGGGCAGGAAGGGGCTCCCCGCCGCCGCGCCGCAGTGCGGCGCGCCGAGCGTCTCGGCATGGCGGCGCTGCGCCTCGTCGACCTCCTTCGCCTCGTCGAAGTCGGCCGGCACGCCCTTGCCCCAGACGCGCAGGGCCACGTGGGGGACGGCGAAGTCCTCGCTCAGGTGGAAGTAAAGCGTGCGCGTGAAGGAAGGGAAGTCGCGCGAGCCGACGAGCGCCACGGCGAGGCGGTGCACCTTCTCACTGATCGCGTCGTTCTCCTCGCCGAACTGGATCAGCTCGGCGAGCTTGCCTTCGACCAGCTTCAGCTTCTCGCGCAGGGCGACGGTCTGGCGCTCGGCGAGCGGGATGGCCCGGCCGCCGTACGGGTGCGGCACTTGGATCGATTCCAGGAGCTCGGGGTGCTTGTCGAAGAACTGCGGGTTGGTGCGCAGGAAGACGGCGATGTCGTCTGGGCTCATTCTTATTCTGTCCTCATAGCTCGAGGGTTCCTTCGAACACGGTTTGCGCCGGGCCCTTCATCCACACCGCATTGTCGCCGCCCGCCCAAGCGATGGTCAACGTGCCGCCATGCGTGCGCACGCGCACCGGCGAGTCGAGCAGGCCGCGGCGGATGCCCGTGACCGCCGCGGCGCACGCGCCGGTGCCGCAGGAGAGCGTCTCGCCGGCGCCGCGCTCCCAGACGCGCAGCGCGGCGTCGTGCCGGCCCAGCACCTGCAGGTAGCCGGCGTTGACGCGGTTCGGGAAGCGCGCATGGTGCTCGATCGCCGGGCCCTGCGTAGTGACCGGCGCCGCCTCGACGTCGGCCACGACCTGGACCGCGTGAGGGTTGCCCATGGATACGAGGGTCACTCCTATCGTCTCCTTTCCCACAACGAGATCTTGGACAAGAGGAGATTCAAAGGCGGGAGGGCCCATGTCGACGCTGACTTCGCCGTCCGCTTCGAGCTTCGGCGCGATCGTGCCGCCCAGGGTCTCCACGCGGATCTCGCTCTTTCCCGTCAGCCCCTTCGCGTGGACGAACTTCACGAAGCAGCGGGCCCCGTTGCCGCACTGCTCCACCTCGCCGCCGTCGGCGTTGAAGATGCGGTAGCGGAAGTCCGCCTTCTCCGATTTCTCGACCACGAGGACCTGGTCGCAGCCCACGCCAAGATGCCGGTCGGCCAGCTTCCTCAACTGGGAAGAAGTCAGGTCGAAAGGCTGCTTCGTGCAATCCAGGACGACGAAGTCGTTGCCCGCGCCGTGCATCTTGGTGAAGGGCAGCTTCACGCCGCGGCCCGCACGGCAGCGGCGATGCGCGCAACGTCCGCGTCCTCGAGCAGCGGATGGATGGGAAGCGACAGCACCGTGCGCGCCGCCTCCTCGGCCGCCGGCAGGTCGAGGCTTGCATTGGCCTCGGCGTAGGCGGGCTGGCGATGCAGCGGCATCGGATAGAAGATGGAGCTGGCGATGCGTTCGGCGGCGAGCGCCTCGCGGATCGCATCGCGCCGCTCCGAGCGGATGGTGAACTGGTGGTAGGCGTGGCGTCCCTGGCCGTGCTCCGCCGGCAGGACGATCCTGCTTCCCTTCAATGCACTCCGATAGGAATCGGCGACGCGCCGGCGCGCGGCGTTGAAGTCGTCCAGCTTGCGGAACTTCACGCGCAGCACCGCCGCCTGCAGCTCGTCCAGGCGGCTATTCCAGCCCACGCGCTCATGCAAGTAGGTCTTGCGGCTGCCGTGGTGGCGAAGCATGCGCAGCGCCTCGAGCGCGGCCCCGTCGCTCGTGGTGATGAGGCCGGCATCGCCCACGGCGCCGAGGTTCTTCGTGGGATAGAAGGAGAAGCAGCCGAAGCGGCCCCAGCTGCCGCCGCGCCGGCCCTGGTAGTCCGCGCCGAGCGATTGCGCGCAATCCTCGATGAGGACGAGCTTCTTCTTCTCGCAAACGGCCTGTATTCCGGGAAGGTCCGCGCACTGCCCGAAAAGATGCACGGCAACGACGGCCTTGGTCTTCTTCGTGATCGACTTCTCGAGCGAGCGCAGGTCGAGGTTGAAGGTGGCGAGGTCGATGTCGGCGAAGACCGGCCTGGCGCCGGTATAGGACACCGCCTCCGCGCTCGCGAAGAACGTGAAGGACGGCACGACCACCTCGTCCCCCGGGCCGACGCCCGAAGCGACGAGGGCGAAGTGCAGCGCGTCGGTGCCCGAGTTCACGCCGACCGCATGCGCGGCGCCGGTGTAGCCGGCAAGCTCCTTCTCGAGCGCCTCGCCCTCCGGGCCGAGCACGTAGCGCCCCGAAGCCAGCACGCGCCCGACCGCCGCGTCGATGTCTGCCCGCAGCAGCCGGTACTCGCCGGCCGGGTCCACCATGTTGATCGCGTTCGTCATTTCGCAAACCTTTCCAGCCGCTCGCGCACGCGGCGGCCAACGTCGAGGGCGACTTGCAGCGCGAGGCGCCCGGCCTCGCCGTCCACCGGCACGGGCCTGCGCTCGCGAATGGCGGCGACGAAGGCCTGCGCCTGCGCGGCGAGCGCATCGCCGCCGGCGTGGCTTTCTTCCCACTCATGGATCGCGCTCGTGCTCTGCTCGATCACGCCGTCGGCCCGGCGCACGAAGCGCAGCTTTGCCACTTGCAAATCGGCCGAGACGTAGAGGTCGGGCTGGAAGACGCGCAGCTTGCGCACTGCCGCCTGGCTCACGCGGCTCGCCGACAGGCTCGCCACGCAGCCGTTGGCGAACTCCAGGCGCGCATTGGCGATATCGATGTCGCCGGTGAGCACCCGGAAGCCGCAGGCCGAGACGTCGGTGAGCGGCGCGCGCGCCAGGGCGAGCGCGAGGTCGATGTCGTGGATCATGAGGTCGAGCACGACGTCGACCTCGGCGCCGCGCTTCTTGAAGGCCGACAGGCGCTCCGACTCGATGAAGAGCGGCCGGTCCATGCGCGCGGCGAGCGGAGCAAAGGCGCGGTTGTAGCGCTCCACGTGACCCACCTGCAGCACAGTCCTTTTTTCTTTACTCAAAGCGATCAATTCATCGGCTTCGCGAAGGCTTTGTGCGATGGGCTTCTCGATGAGCACATGCAGGCCGCGCTCCAGGCAGGCGCGTGCGATCTCGGCGTGCCGGTCCGTCGGAGCGGCGATGACGACGGCCTCCGCCTTGCCGAAGAGCTCTTCGTATCTCCCATAGGGAGAAGATTTCGTTTGCGAGGCGACTTCCTTGGCGCGCGCGCCGTCGGGATCGGCGATGCCGACCAGCTGCACGCCTTCCAGCGCGGCGAGCTTCTGCGCGTGCAGCCGGCCCATGTGGCCGGCGCCGATCACTGCAGCCTTCAATAGAATCGACTTTCTCCTTCGGGGCGGGTCTTGAAGCGCTTGTGCATCCAGAAGTACTGCTCCGGCATCTCCAGCACGCGCTCCTCGATGAAGGCAAGCATGCGCCGAGTGTCCGAGTAGACGGAAGCCTCGTCCTCGCCGCCGGGAAAATCGCGCCAGGCGGGGAAGAGCCGCGCCGAATACCCGCCCTCGGGAAGCATGCGCGTCACGCACGGCACGACCGCCGCGCCCGCGCTGCGCGCAATATACGACAGTCCCGTCACGGTCGCGGCCGGCACGCCGAAGAACGGCACGAAGATGGCGCGATTGCGCCCGTAGTCGAGGTCGGGCAGGTAGTAATAGAGCGCGCCCCCGGCGATGGCCTTGAGCCCTTCCTTCACGCCGGCCTGGCGCGGGAACATCTTGCCGCCGAAGCGCGTGCGCCCCTCGAAGAGCAGCCGCTCGAACAGCGGATCCTTCTGGCGCGCGTACATCATCGCCACCGGGTGGTCGAGCGACAGGCGCGAAAGCGTCGCATCCAGGCCGACGAAGTGCGGCGCGAAGACGATGACCGGCTTTCCCTTGGGGATGTTCTCGGTTCCCTCCAGCTTCACCAGCTCGCGGATCGCCTCGGCAGGCGACCACCAGAGAATGCCGCGCTCGAGGAAGCTGCGCACGAACGCCCGGAAGTGCGCGCGGGCGAGCGCCTCCCTCTTGCTTTCGTCCATCTGCGGAAAGCAAAGGCGCAGATTGATCCGGGTGACTTTGCGCCGCTCCGGTATGAGCCAGAAGAAGAGAGCGCCGATCCCTTCGCCCACCCGGGCCTGCATCCTCAGCGGGAGAAGGCGGAGGAACCACATGAAGGCAAAGACGAGCCGGCTCATCGGGAACTGTTTGCCCCTGTTCCCGGCGGAGGCGGCGCCCCCTTCGGCGCCTTGTAGCGGTTGTAGCTCCAGAGGTATTGCCCGGGACACTCGCGCACCACCGCCTCCAGCGCGCGGTTGAGTTGCCGGACCGGCCCCTCGCCGGCCAGCGCGGCGGGATAGGGGCGCACGTGTATCGAATAGCCGCCCCCGCGCGGCAACCGCCTCGCGTACGCCAGGAAACAGGCGATGCCCGGCCGCGCGGCCAGCCGGGCGGCGAGCGTCATCGTGTAGGCGGGGCGGCCGAAGAACTCTGCCCACTCGCCTTCGCCCTGTCCCGGGACCTGGTCGGGGAGGAAGCCCACCACCTCCTTGCGCCGCAGCGCGGCGAAGAGCTCGCGCACGCCCGTCACGTCGGCGGGAACCAGGCGCACGTTGCCGCGATCCCGTCCCGCGCGCATGAGCGGCTCCATCCAGCCCAGCTTGGGGCGGCGATAAAGCACGGTGACCGGGACGCCGAGCTCCGCGGCCCGCACGGAGACGTACTGCGAGGTGACCTCGAAGGACCCCATGTGGGGCGTCATGAAAAGCACCGCCTCGCCGCGCTCGTGCGCCTGCACCGCGAGCTCGGCGCCCTGCACTTCGTGCACCAGGCGGGCGACGTCCTGCTGCGGCCGGAACCAGAGCGCCGGCAGCTCGGCGAGCATCTTGCCCGCGTGGGCGATGGCCTCGTGCCTCACCGAAGCATCCGCGATGCCCGCCTGCGCGAGGTTGTCGTTCAGGTGCTTCCGGTAGCGCGGCGAAAGGGAGTAGATCGTCCAGCCGAGGAAGGCTCCCACCGCGTGCAGAACCGGCAGCGGCACAT
>JBLNDP010000129.1:0-21584 GCA_050261755.1 Clostridia bacterium | reverse complement strand
CCGTAAACGGAAAATCGCTCGACTTGAAGATGTACGAGCCGGCCTGCGCGATGCTGACTGAGGTCGCCGCGCTCGTCGGCGCGTCGTTCACCGAAAGGACGTTCAGCGTCGAGGTTTCCGTGGCGCTGGAGAACGCCGTCGCGGCGCCATTCGTGCTTGTGTCCGCCGTGCCGCCGTTCGCGCCGGTCGTCTGGTCCCAGGCGCGGAACGTGAGGGCATCGGGAATCGTTCCGTTCCAGTTGGCGCCCGGCTGGAAATAGACCCGCGTATTCGCATCCGCCGCGAGCAGGCGCGCGCTCGCCGTGCTCACCGAGCCTAAAGCGCTCCAGCTGGTGCCGTTGTTGGTGCTGTAGTACCAGGTCCCGTTTGCCGAGTCCGTTCCCACCACGGCGATGCCGGTCTTGGCATTGACGTCGGGATCGCTCACGTTCGAGCCGAGGCCGACCATGCTGGAGACGAGCGTGCCGACCGCCCCGGACGGCGCGCCGGCATCCTCGAGCTCGGCGGTCATCGTTGGGCTGAACGTCGCATTCAGCACCGGCGCCGTATTAGCCAGTTCGATCTGCGCCGTCGCCAGGAAATTCACGTCGCCGAAGGTCGATGCGCCGATCGTTCCGGTGGAAGCCTCGAGCGTCCAGTCGCCGCCGTACTGGAAGCTGCCCGTGATGTCGGTCGACGCGGCGATATCCGCGCCGGTCACCTGCGCCAGCCGGTCGATATAGGCGGCGCCCATCTGGCCGGCCGCCACGTCGCAACCGTACAGCAGGAGGTCCGCGCCCTTGTCGAGGTGCGTTCCCCAGCCCGCCACTTCCGCCGAACGCTGGTCGAGCGTATCGATGTTCAGGACGGCCGTGCCCAGCTTGATCTCGCCGGGACCGCCGTGCGACACGATATGCAGCGCATCGACCTTGTCGTGCGAAGCCAGGATGTCGGAGATCTGCTGCACGCCGTCCTTGCTGGCATCGAGGATGTGGATCTCCACGTCCGAGCGCGTGGCGGCCACGATTTGCGCGATGACGTCGGACGTCAGCGCGCCGTCGATGATGAGTATTTCGTGCGCCTGCGCGCCATCGGGCGCGGCGATCCCCGCCTGGTCCCGGACATCGCCGGCCGGCTTCTCCGCGGTGCGAATGTCGGAGGCTGGGACCGCGACGGCGTTGGCGATCTCTGCCGAGACCGGAGCATGCGCAGCGTCCGTCGCCGGCGCGGCCGTCGAGGCGTCCGCCACCTTGGCATCGACCGCGGGAGTCGCGCTCGCCGCCGTGGCCAGGTCGACCGCGAGCGCGCCGTCGAACAGCATGCGCGGCTCGAGGGCGATCATCCGTGTGCGGCGGCGCGTAGTCGAGGCGCTCTTGCGCACGGCGGCGGCCTTGCGGCTCTTGGCCTTGTTGGGGGAGTCGTTGCCGGTTTTTTTCGACATGGTGGGCGGCGTTTCTGCGGTTCAGATTCCGCTTTCGCGGATGATCACGGAGAGGGTGCGGTAGACGAAGTTCTCGACGACGAAGCGCAATCCGGTCTCGATGCGGACGTCGCCGTGGATCATGGCGTCGGGCATGCGGCGCGCATCGATGGGCTTCACCGTCACGCGGAAAACCGCATCCTGCGTGAGGAGCGCGCCGCGGCTACCCTGCTTGACGGCGATCTCGCCGCCGTAGGTGGAAGCGAGAAGCGGCCGGGAGAGTTCTTTTTGGGGCGACTTGTCGACCGATACGACTTCCCCCTTGACCACCGGCAGGTCGGGCAGGTGCGGATAGAAGCGCACGATCTGGCCGGGGCGCACGGCCGCGACCTGCCGCTCGTTCACGTACGCCTCGACGACCTGGTCGGAATCGGAAACGACCCGCATGAGGAGCTGGTGCATGCCGATCCAGCGTCCGGGAACGAGGTCCGGGGCCATGTCGCGCACGACGCCCTCCTGCGGCGAGCGCAGCAGCTGGCGAGCGTACTCGCCCTGCACCGCCTGCTTCTCGACCGTCGCCTGGGCGAGCTGCTGGACCATCACGTTGTAGTTCTCCTGCAGCCGCACGCTCGAGGGCATGCGCGCGAGCTCGGCTCGCGCCGAGGCGATGTTGATGTCGGCCTTGCGCTCGCGCACGTCCAGGTCGAGCGCCTCGAGCTTGACGAGCTCGGCGTCGGCGGCGACCGGCGAGCGGTCGCGCACGTTCACGGCAATGACCTTGGCGGCGAAGGGCGCGTACACCGCGTGCTCCTGTTGCGCCCTCAGGATGGCCGGCGCGCTCACCTGGTGCGAGATCGGCACCATCCATACCGCCGCGAGCACCACGGCCGCGGCGGCGAGGGAAGGCCCCGGCTGGATGCGCACGGCCTTGCGCGCGTTCAGCAAGTAGGCCACCTCGGTCCAGATCGGCTTGGCGATGAACCAGACGATCTCGACCATGAACAGGAAGATTCCGAGCAGCTTGAAGGCGAAGTGATAGACGAGCAGCGCGATGCCCAGGAAAACCGTCAGCCGGTAGGCCCAGGTGATGTACGCGAAGGCAATGAGGCCCGCGCGCTGGCGCGGCCGCAAATGCGGCTCGGGCGTGTCGGCCTCCAGGCCGAAGAACGTCTTGCGCATCCACCACTTCGCGCAAGCCGTCCCCCGCTCGTGCAGGTTCGGGAAGCCCAGCAGGTCGGAGAAGACGAAATACCCGTCGAACCGCATGAACGGGCTCAGGTTGACGGCGAGCGTCATGACCCAGGTCGTGCTGGCGAGGACGAAGAGCACGTTCTTGGCGGCGCCTTCCGGGGACAGGGCCCACAGCAGCGTCGACAGGACGGCGAGGACCAGCTCGGAGGCCATGCCGGCGCAGGCGATGACCAGCTGCTTGCGATGGTCGCCCAGCTTCCAGGTCTCGCCCGTGTCGGTGTACAGGAACGGGCACAGGACGAGGAATGCCACGCCCATCGTGGGCACGCGCACGCCGTAGCGGCGCGCCGCATAGGCATGCCCGAGCTCGTGCACGAGCTTGGAGAACGAGGCCGCGATCGCGTAGTAGACGAACGCGTGCGGCGTCAGCATGCGGCCGAGGTAATCGGTGAAGGTGTACCACTCGCGGGAGACCAGGTACAGGTCGATGCCCAGCAGCGCGACGATGAGCACGACGAAGCCGCGCGTGAAGAAGATGTCGGTGAGGCCGACGGTGCGGGCAAGGAAGGCATCCGGCCGCCAGAGCGGGATGCGGAAGAAGAGATAGTGGTGCAGGGCCTGCGTGATGAGCGACTTCTTCCCCGCTTGCACCCGGCCGGCGAGCTTTCTCGCCACTTCTCCGGTCGGCGCGAGCAGCTGGTGGATCGCGAGGAAATCGACGACCGCCGCGACTTCTTCCACCGACGGCTTGAGCGGCGTTTCCGCGCTGACGCGGGCGGCGAGCGCCGCCGCGTCACGCTCCTGGGACCAGCGGGCGAGCAGCTCGAACTCGAGCCAGCCGATCTCGAAGAACGAATTGCGGATGGGATCGAGGATGCGCCACGTGGGAGAGCCGTCGCGCGCCGGAGCGCCCGGGTAAAGGCGAAGGTCTTCCCGCAATGGCGGCAGCGCGGGCGCCGCCTTGGCGTCCCCACTCAGCATTGCTCGAACGTCGGTCATTCCTCGCGCTCTCCCCTCCGGCGTGACTTTTTTCACTCCGGTCGCCCAAGATTGTTCCGGGCCGCGACTGGACAAACTGCTAATCTTTGTAATGATACGCTGAAGGATTCCCCATGTTCACCAATGGCTTAGGTGAGAAAACTCAGGCGGTTTACGAGCTTGGGGAAAGAGCCCTGACAGCCCGGGCGCAGGATAGCCGCGGCCAGCCTCGCCGCGGATCGGGGAATTCGGTGAAAAGACTACGAAAAACCTGAGGTTACGCGCCGGCCGTCAGGACCCGCTGAACCAGTTGTAGCCCTTGTCTTCCCAGTACCCGCCCGGGTAGTCGTTCGTCACGAAGATGGCGGCGATGTGCTTGGGGTTCTTGAAGCCGAGCTTCGTGGGGACGCGCAGCTTCATCGGGAAGCCGTATTTCGGCGGCAGGATCGCGTCGGCGAACTTGAAGGCGAGCTGGGTCTGCGGGTGGAGCGCGGTCGCCATGTCGATGCTGGTGAAGTAATCGTCGTCGCACTTGAAGCCGACGTACTTCGCCGTGGTATCCGCGCCGACACGCTCGAGAAATTCCGAGAAGCGCACGCCGCTCCACTTGCCGATGGCGCTCCACCCTTCGACGCAGATGTGTCGCGTGACCTGCGAGACCTGCGGCAGCGCGTACAGCTCGGGCAGCGTCCAGGGCTTCTTCTCGCGGATGCGGCCGGCAAGTTCCAGCCGGTAGCTTCCGCCATCGACGTCGACGACTTCGTCTTCGGAGTAGTAGGCATTGAACGGAAACGGCTTCGTGATCCGGCTCTCCGGAAATTCCGGCGCAAGTCGATTCGCATCGAACAGCCACGCCTGTGCCCGGTCGTTCCAGGCGGACATCGCGCCGAGCACCTTCTGCACGCCCTCCGCGTCCGTCACGTCGCATCCCGAAAGGAGCGCGAGGGCTCCGAGCGAAAGGCCGCGCCTCAGGAACAGGCGCCGCTCGAGGCTCGCGACCGCCGGCGAGCGATGCGCGTCGAAGCTCTGGCCCATTGTCCGTTTCGACTTCATGCGGCCCTCCGTGCGCGTCCGGTGATCATGGTCGGGAGCGTGCGCGGCACAAGGATCACCATGAGCACATGCACGGCCACGATGAAGACGACCGTCGCCATGGCGAAGAAATGAACCAGGCGGGCGCCCTCGTAGTCGCCCATGAGGCTCGCGAGCCAATGAAGCTGGACCGGCTTCCAGATGGCAAGACCCGAGGCAACAAGGACGGCTAGCGCCACGATCAGCGCGAGATACGCCGCGCGCTGAGCAGCGTTATAGACCGACAAGTCGTCATGCTCCAGGCGGCCACGAAAGGCCTGCGCCACGTCTGCCAGCACCGCGCTTGGCGAGATCGGCAGCAGCTTGCGCCGGAAATGACCCGAAGCCAGGCCGTAGCCGACGTAGACGAGGCCGTTGCAGACGAGAAGCCACATCGCGGCGAAATGCCATTGGATGCCGCCGGCGAGCCAGCCGCCGAGCGTCACGGAGTCAGGGAATACGAAGGGAAAAAGGGGCGAGGCGTTGTAGATCTGCCAGCCGCTCGTGACCATGGCGAGCACCGCGAGCACGTTCAACCAGTGCGCGACCCGCACCGTTGCCGGGTGCACCCGCACCCATCCGCCAGCCGCCTGCCCATGCGTTTCCATGCCTACGTCCTCCGCCAGGTCGTGCCCGCGGGGCCGTCCTCCAGGACGACGCCCCCGTCGAGCAGGGTCCGGCGTATGTCGTCCGCAGCCTTGAAATCCTTACGCCCACGGGCTTGCTTGCGCTCCGCGATCAGCCGCTCGACCTCCTCCGCCGACAGCGCGCCGCGGCCCGACTTGAGGAAGGCCTCCGCGTCGCGTTGGAGCAGCCCGAGCACCGCCCCAAGGGTACGCAGCTCCGCCGCGGCGCCCGCACGCCCGAGGAACGCCTCGTTCGCCAGCTCATGGAGGACGGCGATCGCCTCCGGCGTGCCGAAATCGTCGTCCATCGCGTCCTTGAAGCGCCGACCCATCGGCGTCGAGAAGTCCGGGAAGGACGCGGCCGGCGGCGCCGCCTTCAATGCGGTATAGAGGCGCGTCAATGCCTGCCGCGCGTCGTTCAGGTGCGCATCGGAATAGTTGAGCGGGCTGCGGTAGTGGGCGCGCAGGATGAAGAAGCGCAGCACCTCGGCGTCGTACTTCTGCAGGACCTCGCGGATGGTGAAGAAGTTGCCGAGCGACTTCGACATTTTCTCTTCGTCGACTCGCACGAAGCCGTTGTGCATCCAGTAGTTCACGAACTTTCCGCCGCTCGCGCCTTCGGACTGCGCGATCTCGTTCTCGTGGTGCGGGAACTGCAGGTCCTGGCCGCCGCCGTGGATGTCGAAAGGCTCGCCGAGGAGATCGCTGCTCATGGCCGAGCACTCGATGTGCCAGCCGGGACGCCCGGCGCCCCACTTCGACGGCCAATTCGGCTCACCCGGCTTCGAGCGCTTCCAGAGCACGAAATCGAGCGGGTCCTCCTTCGCCGCGTCCACTTCCACGCGCTCGCCGGCGCGCAGGTCGTCGAGCGACTTCCCGGAAAGCTTGCCGTACGCGGCGAAGCGCCGCACCGCGTAGTTCACGTCGCCGGAAGCCGCCTGGTAGGCGAGCCGCTTGTTCTCGAGGGCGCCGATGAGCTCGAGCATCTTGGCGACGTACTGCGTGGCGCGCGGCTCGGCGTCGGGCTTCTGTACACCGAGCGCCGCCGCGTCCTCGTCCATGGCGTCGATGAAGCGCCGTGTCACGGCCTCCACGGGCTCGTTCAGCTCGTGCGCGCGCCGGATGATCTTGTCGTCGATGTCCGTGATGTTGCGCACGTAGTTCACCTTGTAGCCGCTCGCGCGCAGCCAGCGCTGCACCACATCGAAGACCACCAGCATGCGGGCATGGCCGACGTGGCAATAGTCGTACACGGTGATGCCGCACACATACATCCGCACTTCTGGGGGGCGCAGCGGCACGAAATCCTGCTTGCTCCGGCCGAGCGTGTTGTAGATCTTGAGCATCGCTTCCCGGGTCGCGGCGGTTGTGGAGCCGCAGGGGTTGGTCTAGAATGCGACCCTTTCGTAGGGCCTTGAAAATATAACACAATGCTGAATTTCGCCGCCCGCTCACCCCGGCTTCGCCGAGCGCTCGTCGCGGCCTGCGCGACCCTCGCCTGGGCCGCCGCCCCCGCGTCGTTCGCCGACGACGTGCAGGACGCCGCGAAGCTTCTCAAGGCAGGGCAGCACCAGCAGGCCCTCGACCGCGTGAACAAGGTGCTCGCCGCCAAGCCGCGCGACCCGCAGGCTCGCTTCCTTAAGGGCTTGATCTATACCGAGCAAGGCAACACCAAGGAAGCGATCGAGATCTTCACCAAGCTCACGCAGGATTTTCCAGAGCTGCCCGAGCCTTACAACAATCTTGCGGTGATCTACGCCTCGCAGGGCCAGTACGAGAAGGCGCGTGTCGCGCTCGAGCAGTCGATCCGCACGCACCCGAGCTACGCGACCGCCTACGAGAACCTCGGCGACGTGTACGCCAAGCTGGCGAGCCAGGCGTACGACAAGGCGCTCCAGCTCGACTCTTCCAATACCGGCGCGCAGAACAAGCTCTCGCTGGTGCGCGACCTCGTCGGCGGCCCCACGACGGTGGCCAGCGCCAAGGAGCCGGCGAAGGCGCCGGTCGTCGTGGCGCAGAAGGCGCCGGAGAAGGCCGCCGAGCCCAAGCCGGCCGAAACGAAGCCCGCCGAAGCGAAGCCCGTGGAGGCCAAGCCCGCCGCGGCCGCCCCGGAAAAGCCCGCCGAAAAGCCGGCGCCGGTGGCGAAGCCCGCCGCCCAGGATTCCGGGGAGATCATCAAGACGGTAAACGGCTGGGCCCAGGCGTGGTCCAAGAAGGACGTGGACGGCTATCTTTCCTACTACGCCAAGGACTTCAAGACCCCCGGCGGTGAGCCGCGCGCCGAGTGGGAAAAGGCGCGGCGCTCGCGCATCCTGGCGCCCAAGTCCATCTCCGTGTCGGTTGCCTCGCCCAAGGTGACCATGCACGGCGCCAACCAGGCGACCGTCTCCTTCCGGCAGAGTTACCGGTCCGACGTGATGAAGGCCAACAGCCCCAAGACGCTGGTCATGACACGGAACGACGGCCGCTGGCAGATCCAGCAGGAAAAGGCAGGCAAGTGAAGTCGTGCGCTTCCTTCCTCGCGGCCCTGCTCCTGGCGGCCGCGCTCCCGCTCGCCGCCGCGCAGCCGACGCCCGAGGACCGTCTCTCCGCGGTATTCCAGGCAGTCGAGGCCAACCAGCTCGACGTGGCGATGCGGCGAGTAGACGCGCTGATCCGCGACTATCCCAACTTCCGGCTCGCGCACCTCGTACGCGGCGACTTGCTGCTCGCCCGCGCGCGGCCGCTGCAGACCTTCGGCAACGTGGCGAAGACCGTGCCGCAGGACAAGATCGAGGACTTGCGCCAGGAGGCGCTCGTGCGCCTGCGGGCGCACCGCCAGCGGCCGACGGAGGATCGCCTGCCGCGCGTGCTTCTGCAGATGCAGCCGGAGCAGAAGCACGCGATCCTGGTCGACTCGCGCCGCTCGCGGCTGTACGTGTTCGAGAACGATGGCGGGCGGCCCCGCCTGATCGCGGACTACTACGTCACGCTCGGCAAGAACGGCGTGGAGAAGACGCGCGAAGGCGACCAGAAGACGCCGGTCGGCGTGTATCACGTGACGGCCAACCTGCCGCGCCAGAAGCTCACCGACTTCTATGGCGCAGGCGCCTTCCCGATCAATTACCCGAACGAATGGGACAAGCGCCAGGGGCGCAACGGCCACGGCATCTGGCTGCACGGGGTCCCATCGGCGACGTATTCGCGTCCGCCCCGCGCGAGCGACGGCTGCATCGTGCTGGCCAATCCGGACCTCGAGAGCGTCGGCCGCGGCGTCCAGATCGGCCTCACGCCGGTCATCATCGCCGACGAAATCGAGTGGGCCGACGCGGCCGACGTGCGCAAAGAGCGGGACTCGCTCGCAGCGGAAATCGAGCGCTGGCGCGTCGACTGGGAGAGCCGCGACACCGCGCGCTACCTGTCGCACTACTCCTCGCAGTTCAAGAGCGGCGGCCAGGACGCGGCCGCGTGGGGCGCGCACAAGCGCAAGGTCAACGCCGGACGCAAGTGGATCAAGGTCGGGATCCGCGACGTCTCGATGTTCCGCTACCCGCGCGAGGGTGATTTCGTGGTCGTCGACTTCGAGCAGGACTACCGCTCCGACGGCCTGTCGAACGCGATGCGCAAGCGCCAGTACTGGGTCAAGGAAGGCGCGACCTGGAAGATCATCTACGAAGGAGCGGCATGAACCTCAAGTTCTTCATCAAGCCCCTGGTGGTGCTGTCCGCGGCATCGGTCACCCCCGCCGCGCTGGCGGCCGATCCCCAGGTCGACCTCAAGACGAGCCTCGGCACCATCCGCATCGAGCTCAACCCGGCCAAGGCGCCGAAGACGGTCGAGAACTTCCTGCAGTACGTGAAGGACGGCCACTACAACGGCACGATCTTCCACCGCGTCATTCCCGGGTTCATGATCCAGGGCGGCGGCATGACCGCCAACATGTCGCAGAAGCCGACGCGGCCGCCGGTCCCCATCGAGTCGAAGAACGGCCTGAAGAACACGGTCGGCACGCTGGCCATGGCGCGCACTTCCGATCCCAACTCCGCCACGGCCCAGTTCTTCATCAATATCGCCGGCAACGGCTTCCTGGACTACCCCGGGCAGGACGGCTACGGCTACACCGTATTCGGCAAGGTGGTCGACGGCATGGATGTCGTGAACAAGATCGCCGCGGTGCCCACCGGCAACTCGGGCATGCACCAGAACGTGCCGCGAACGCCCGTGGTCATCGAGTCGGCGACCGTCGTCGGTGGCAAGTAGCCTCTTCATCTCGGACCTCCACCTCAGCGAAGAGCGCCCGGCCGCCAACGAGACCTTCTTCGGCTTCATCGAGGAGAAGGCGAGCCGCGCCGCGGCGCTCTACATCCTCGGCGACCTGTTCGAGTACTGGATCGGCGACGACGACCTCGGCGAGCCGTTCAACGCCGTCATCGCCGGATTCTTGCGCAACTTGAGCCGTGAGGGCGTGTCCCTCTTCCTGCTGCACGGCAACCGGGATTTCCTCATGGGCCCGGCCTTCGCGGCCGCCACGGGAGCGGCCCTGCTCGACGACCCGGCCCGGATCACGGCGGGCGGGACGCCCGCCGCGCTCTTCCACGGCGACACCCTCTGCACGGACGACGTGGATTACCAAGGATGGCGCCGCACCGCGCGCTCGGCTGCATGGCAGGACGACTTCCTCTCCAAGCCGCTGTCGGAGCGGCGCGACATCATCCAGGGGTTGCGGCAGAAAAGCCGCGCCGTCATCCAGGCGAAGCCGGCGGAGATCATGGACGTCAATGACGCGGCGGTGCAGCAGGCGTTTCGCGAGCAGCGCGTCAGCCGCATCATCCACGGGCATACGCACCGTCCCGGGCGTCACGTCCACGAGGTCGATGGCCGGCGCTGCGAGCGCTGGGTGCTCCCCGACTGGTACGGTCCCGGCGGCTACCTCGAGGTGCCGGACGCGGGGAAGCCGAAGCTCGTCTCCTTCTAGGGGCGTTTCGGGTACGGGCGTTGCTCCGGGCGGTCATCCTTAACGAGGAGCCCGCCATGCCGAAGAGCCGCAGCAAGAGCAAGAACCCCGACGCGATCGACCTGCTCAAGCAGGACCACGACAAGGTCGAGAAGGCCTTCAAGCAGTTCGAGAAGATGGACCGCGAGGATGAGCAGGCCTGCTCGGAGCTCGTGCGCACCGTCTGCGAGGACCTGAAGGTCCACACCACGCTCGAGGAGGAGATCTTCTACCCGGCGGCGCGGGACGCCATCGACGACGACGACATCATGAACGAGGCCGCCGTGGAGCACGAGACGGCCAAGATGCTCATCGAGCAGCTGGAAAACATGCAGCCCGACGACCCGAACTACCACGCGACCTTCACCGTGCTGGGCGAATATGTCCTGCACCACGTGAAGGAAGAAGAGACCGAGATGTTCCCGCAGGTGAAGAAGTCCGACCTCGACCTCGATGCGCTCGGCGAGCAGATGCGCGCCCGGAAGGAAGAGCTCTCCGGGCAGACGGCGGAGGCCTAGCCCAGCCCCCGCGACAGGTCTTCCTGCAGGTCCGCCACCGCTTCCAGGCCGACGGAAAGGCGGATGAGGCCGTCACCGATGCCGGCGGCGGCGCGCGCTTGCGCCGGAATGCGGCCGTGCGTCGTGGTCGCAGGGTGCGTGATCGTGCTCTTCACGTCACCCAGGTTCCCCGTGATGGAGATGAGGCGGGTGGAGTCGATTACCCGCCACGCCGCTTCCTTGCCGCCCTTCACGTCGAAGGACACGATGGCGCCGCCGCCGCTTTGCTGGCGTTGCACGAGCGCGTGCTGAGGGTGCGAGGCGAGGCCGGGGTAATACACCCGCGCCACCGAGCGATGCGATTCGAGCCAGCGCGCCAGCTCGAGCGCCGCTGCAGACTGGGCGCGCACCCTGAGCTCGAGCGTTTCCAGGCCCTTGAGCAGCACCCAGGCGTTGAATGGCGACAGCGCCGGCCCGGCGGTGCGCAGGAACACGGTAACGGGGTCCCCGACCAGCGCCTTCGACCCGACGACCGCGCCGCCCATCACGCGCCCCTGGCCGTCCAGGTATTTCGTCGCCGAATGAACGACGACGTCGGCGCCGTGCTCGAGCGGCCGCTGCAGCACCGGCGTGCAGAAGACGTTGTCCACCACGAGGAGCGCCTTCGCCGACGTGGCGATGCGCGAGAGCTCGCGCAGGTCCGAGACCTCGGTGAGGGGGTTGGACGGCGTTTCCAGGAAAAAGAGCCGGGTGTTCGGCCGAACCGCCTTTTCCCACTCCTCCAGCCGCGTGGGCGCGACGTAGGTGGTCTCGACGCCGAAGCGGCCGAGGAGCGTGGAGAAGAGCTGGATGGTCGCGCCGAACACGGCGTTGGAGCAGACGACATGGTCGCCGCTCCTCAGGTGCACCATCGCCGCGGCCAGGATGGCCGCCATGCCGGAGCCCGTGGCGACGCAGCTCTCCGCCCGCTCGAGCGCGGCGAGCCGGTCCTGGAACATGGCCACCGTGGGGTTGGTGTACCGCGTGTACACCATGCCAGGCGCGCCGCCGAAACGCTCCGCCGCCTGCTCGGCGCTCTCGAAAACGTAGCTCGAGGTGAGGTAGAGCGCCTCGGAGTGCTCGTTGAACTGGCTGCGCACCTGCCCGGCGCGCACGCCGAGCGTCGAGGCGTGGAGCTTCTGTTCCTTCGGCTGCTGTTTGGCGTCGTCCATAAAACGAAAAACCCGGTCCTCTCTGCTAGCGAACCGGGTTCTCTCGGCACGCTTTAGCTGGATTTATTACGCGCCCGCAAGCTGTGGCTCAAATCGGCGCGAACCAGTTCCTACTATACCAAAACTACTGCGCGGTAGCGAGATTCAGGTCGAGCTGCGCCCCTTCGTCGTCGCCCGAGTCGCGCGCGGCGTCGCGCTGGATCTCGATCGCGCGCAGGTAGTCGCTCGTCACGTCGCCGGTGATGTACACGCCGTCGAAGCAGGAAGTCTCGAAGCTCGTCAGCTTGGGGTTCGCCATCCGGACGGCGGCCTTGAGCGCCTCCAGGTCCTGGTAGATGAGCGCATCGGCGCCGATCTCGCGAGCGACCTCTTCCTCGCTGCGGTGGGCGGCGATGAGCTCGGCGCGGGTCGGCATGTCGATGCCGTACACGTTGGGGAAGCGCACGGGCGGCGCCGCGGAGGCGAAGTAGACCTTGCGGGCGCCCGCCTCCCGCGCCATCTGCACGATCTCGCCGCTCGTCGTGCCGCGCACGATCGAGTCGTCCACGAGGAGGACGTTCTTGCCCTTGAACTCCATCGCCATCGGGTTCAGCTTCTGCCGCACCGATTTCCTGCGCACCCCCTGCCCCGGCATGATGAAGGTGCGGCCGATGTAGCGGTTCTTCACGAAGCCCTCGCGGTACGGCACGCCGAGGCCTTGGGCGAGCTGCAGCGCCGAAGGACGGCTGGAATCGGGGATCGGGATCACCACGTCGACCTGCAGGTCGCGGTACTGCCGGCGGATCTTCTCCGCGAGCTTCTCTCCCATGTGCAGGCGCGCCTCGTAGACGGAGGCGCCGTCGATGAGCGAGTCGGGCCGCGCGAGGTACACATACTCGAAGATGCAGGGGTTGAGGCTCGACCGGGCCGCGCATTGCCGGCTGTGGAAGTTGCCTTCCTCGTCGATGAACACCGCCTCGCCGGGCGCCACGTCGCGCAGCAGCCGGAAGCCGAGCGCGTCCACGGCCACCGACTCGGACGCAACCATGTATTCCGTGCCGGCGTCGGTCTCGTTGTAGCCGATGACGAGCGGGCGGATGCCGAACGGATCGCGGAAGGCGAGCACGCCGTATCCGGCGATCATCGCCACCACCGCATAGGCGCCGCGCAGCCGCTTGTGGACGTTCGAGACGGCATTGAAGATGGCCTGGGGCTCGAGGCGCAGCTTCACCGACGCATTCTCCAGCTCGTGCGCGAGCACGTTGACCAGCACCTCTGAGTCGGACCCGGTGTTGATGTGCCGCCGGTCGGTGCGGAACATCTCTTCCTTCAGCGCGTCGGAATTCGTCAGGTTGCCGTTGTGGCCGAGGACGATGCCGAACGGCGAGTTGACGTAGAAGGGCTGCGCCTCCGCTACCTTGAACGCCGAGCCCGCGGTGGGGTAGCGGCAATGCGCGATGCCGATGTTGCCCGGCAGCGAGCGCATGTTGCGCGTGCGAAACACGTCGCGCACCTGGCCGCTGCCCTTGTGCATGTGGAACGAGCTGCCTTCGCTCGTGACGATGCCCGCGGCGTCCTGGCCGCGGTGCTGGAGCAGCAGGAGCCCGTCGTAGAGCAGCTGGTTGACGGGCGAGCGAGCGACGATTCCGAGGATCCCGCACATGGGAGCCGTACCCTCCCGGTGTGGTTAAGCGTCAATGATACCGCAGCCTGTCGCTCAACAGGGGCGGCAGCCACGGCTTCAGGGCGCTCGCCAGGCGCTCGAGCGCAGGCCCGCACACGGAACGACGCCACGCATCCTGCTGCGGCAGCGACGTGAGGCCGGCAACGAGCGCGAGCGCCGCGACGATGAGCGCGCCGCGCGCCAGGCCGAAAAGCGCTCCCAGCGCGCGGTCGAGCCCGCCCAAGCCGGCTGCCTTCACGATCTTCGAGAGCAGCAGGCCGGCGAGCGTCGTCAGCACGAGCGACGCGATGAAGACGGCGACGAAGGCGACGAGCACGCGAAGCTCGCTGCGCGCCATGGATTCCGGCAGGCGCTCGCCGACCGGGCCGGCGAGCAGATTGGCGGCGAGGAAGGCGATCACCCAGCCGGCAAGGGAGACGATCTCCCTCACGAGCCCGCGCCACACGCCCCAGGCCACCGAGGCGACCACGACGCCGATGAGCGTGTAGTCGACCCAGGTCATGGTCTCTGCCTCAAGACTTCGTCGTCACGCCGCCGGGCTTCAATCCGAGCGCCTTCAGCGCCTCGAGCGCGCGATCGGCCTCCGCCTTCGTCGAGAACGGCCCGGCGCGCACGCGCGTGACGGGCCCCTTCGCGGTCGGCACCTTCTCGGTGTAGTACTTGACCTTCGCCGAGGCGAGCTTGGCGATGACGGGATCGGGATTCGCGAAGGCCCCGACGGGCACGATGTATTCGGCGTTGGCAAGCGCCGCCTCGGCCCGCGCCCGCTCCGCCTGGGCCGCCGGCTTGGCCTCCGGTTTCTTGGGCTCTTCGGCCTTCGCGGGCGCTTCGGCCTTTTTCGCTTCTTCCTTCTTCGGCGCCTCGACCGCGGGGGGCTGCTTGGGCTCCTCCGCTTTCTTCTCCGCCACCGCCGGCGACTTCTTCTCGGCCACGGGCGGCGGCTTGGGCGTCACCTTCGGCGTGAAGGCGCTGTCGTCCTCGCCCGGAATGCGCACGCTGACCGGCGGCGGCGCGCGCCGCGGCTCCGGGTCGAACACCATGGGAAGGACGATGACCGCAAGGAGCACGAGGGCCACCGCGCCGACGAGGCGGCGGCGTCCACGGCGCTTCAGGGTGTCGACGTCTTCTTCTTTTTTTCCAGCCATGCGGTCGCTTCGCCGACGGTTTGGAAGGAACCGAAGACGATGATCTTATCATCCTCGCCCGCCTCGCCCGCCGCGGCGGCGAGCGCGCTCGCCGGCGAGGCATGGCAAGACGCCGCGGCGGTCGATCCGCCGCTCCGCAGCGCGGCCTCGAGCTCGCTTGCCGTGGCGGCGCGCGGCCCCTGCAGCGAGCAGAAGTGCCAGCGCGTGATGCGCGGCGCCAGCTCGCGCAGGACGCCGGCCATGTCCTTGTCGCGCAGCATTCCGCAGACGGCGATGGTCTCCGGCGCATAGCCGCTGGCCGCGAGGTTGTCGGCGAGCGTGCGTGCCGCCTCGACGTTATGCGCCACGTCGAGCACCACCTGTGGCCGGCCCGGCAGCACCTGGAAGCGCCCGGGCAGCTCGACCTCGGCGAACCCCCGCCGGACGTCCTGCATGGCGACCGGCAGGCGCTCGCGCAAGGTATCGAGCGCGCAGAGCGCGGCGCACGCATTCCGGAGCTGGATGGCGCCGCGCAACGCCGGATGCGCGAGGGCGTTGCGCCGCCCGGCCGGGCCCCAATAGGACCACTGCGCGCCGTCTCGCTCGAACCCGAAGTCCTTGCCGAAGAAAAGCTTCTCCGCCGCGGCCTCGCGCACCGACTCCGGCGGGCGCGGCTCCGCGATCACCGCCGGCCTGCCGGCGCGGAAGATTCCCGCCTTCTCGCGGCCGATGCTCTCGCGCGTGCCGCCGAGATAGTCGACGTGATCGATGTCGACGCTTGTCAGCACGGCGCAATCCGGGTCGACGATATTGACGGCATCGAGCCGGCCGCCCAGCCCCACCTCGAGCACGGCGCCTTCCACCCCTTCGCGGTCGAAGAGCCACAGCGCGCCGAGCGTTCCGTATTCGAAATAGGTGAGCGGCGTGTCGCCTCGCGCAGCTTCTACGGCCTCGAAGGAAGCGCATAGGAGCGGATCTTCCGCTTCGCGGCCTGCAACGCGCACTCGCTCGTTGTAGCGCAGCAAATGGGGCGACGTGTACAGGCCGGTCTTGTATCCGGCGCACAAGAGAATCCGCTCGAGGTAGGCGCAGGTCGAGCCCTTGCCGTTCGTACCGGCCACCGTGATGACCGGGCAGCGCATCGAGAGCCCCATTCGCCGAGCGACCTCGCGCACGCGGTCCAGGCCCAGCGCTATCGTGCTCGGATGCTGCCGCTCGATGTGCTCGAGCCACGCGTCGAGCGATCTCATCGCCCCTGGTTCTCGAAAAGGAGCCGCACGGTATCGATGGTATCGGCCCCGGCCGCCTTCTTGTCCTCGCGGTAGCGCTTGACCCGCGCGAAGCGAAGCGCGAGCCCTCCGGGATATTGCGGGCTCTGCTGCAGGTCGTTGAAGGCGATCTCCACCACGAGCTCCGGGCGCACGCGGACGGTCCACCCGTCGTCGCCGGTCTTGCGGGCGAGCAGCTCGCGGGTTTGCCACTCCAGCACGGCGTCGGTGAGGCCCTTGAAGGTCTTGCCCAGCATGACGAACCCGCCGCCATCCGGGTCGCGCGCGCCGAGGTGCAGGTTGGAGAGCCAGCCGCGGCGGCGCCCATGTCCCCACTCGGCGGCCAGAACGACGAGGTCCAGCGTGTGGGCGCGCTTCACCTTGAGCCAGCCGGCGCCGCGCCGGCCAGCCTCGTAGGGCGTGTCCGGCCCCTTGGCCATGATGCCCTCGTGGCCGCGCCGGAGCGCCTCGGCGTAGAACTCCGTCGCTGCGGCGGCCTCCGCGGTAAAAAGCGCTGGCGCGCGGTTCGCCGCGGGAACGATGGCCTCGAGCGTGGCGCGCCGCTCGGCGAGCGGCCGGTCCACAAGGGCCTTGCCGTCGGCGAACAGGCAGTCGAAGAAGAAGACGGAAAGCGGGAGGGTGCGGCGGGTCGCGTCGTCGTCCAGCTTGCGGCCCAGGCGCCGCATGGTGGTCTGGAAGGCATGGGGCTTGCCGTCGGGCCTGAGCGCGATCGCTTCGCCGTCGAGGATCAGCGACTCCGCGGCGAACGTCGAGACGGTCGCGACGATCTCCGGGACCGCCGCCGTGATGTCCTTCAGGCTGCGGGTAAAGACGCGCACTTCGCCGGCCTTCTTATGCACCTGGACGCGCGCGCCGTCGAGCTTCCAGTCGAGCATCGCCCGCCCCAGCGAGGCGAGTGCCGATTCGGCGTCCTTGGCCGGCTGCGCCAGCATGGGCATGACGGGCTGCATCAGCTTCACGGAGAAGCGCGCGAGGCCTGCTCGCCCCTCCCGCAACGCCGCCGCCGCGGCTATCGGCAGGCTTCCGGCGAAGGTCGCGGCGCGGCGCAGCTCTTCAGGCGGCACTTCCGCGGCGGCCGCCGCCGCCTCCAGCATCACGCCCTCGAGCGCTCCCTGGCGCAGCTCGCCGACCACCAGGCGCAGGAGAAAGTCCTGCTCTTCAGCAGTCGCGCGCGCGAAGAGCGCCTGCACGAGCGCGTCGCGCCGGGCGGCCGCGCCCTTGCCCTTCGTTCCCTTGACCTCGGTAAAGACCGCATCGACGTCGCGCAAGGCGAGCTGCGGCACGGACGCGCCGGTTTCGCGCGCCGCCGCGAGCGCTGCATGGCCCAGGGCCAGCTTGCCCTGCGGCAGCTCACCGCTCAGGTAGGAAATTGCGAGCTCGACTTCGTCCGCGGCGAGCCGCTTGAGCAGGGCCGCGAGCTCTCCGGTCTTGGCAAGCCGGCCGGGGTTCTCCGCGACGCGCGCCGAGGTGCGCACGAGCTCCGCCAGCAGCGTCACGCCGTCGCTTCGGCGGGCAGCCCTTCGAGCATGGCGAGCAGCGAGTGCAGCTTGTCCCGGAGCTGGCGGCGGTCGACGATCATGTCGATCGCGCCCTTCTCGAGCAGGAACTCCGCGCGCTGGAAGCCTTCCGGCAGCTTCTGGCGCACCGTCTGCTCGATGACGCGTGGGCCGGCGAAGCCGATGAGGGCCTTGGGCTCGGCGATGACGATGTCGCCGATCATGGCGAAGCTCGCCGAAACGCCGCCCATGGTCGGATCGGTCAGGACGGAGACGAAGGGCAGCTTGCGCTCCGCGAGGTCCGTGAGCGCCGCCGTCGTCTTCGCCATCTGCGAGAGGGACAAGAGCCCCTCCTGCATCCGCGCGCCGCCCGAGGCGGTGACGCAGACGAAGGGCAGCTTCTGCTCGATCGCCACGCGCACGCCGCGGACGAAGCGCTCGCCCACCACCGAGCCCATCGAGCCGCCCATGAAGTCGAACTCGAATGCCGCGCATACGACGCCCAGCGCCTTGATGGACCCTTGCATGACCACGAGCGCGTCGGACTCCGCGGTCTGCTCCTGCGCCTCGGCGAGCCGCTCGGGGTACTTGCGCGAATCCTTGAACTTCAGCGTGTCGACCGGCAGCACTTCCGAGCCGATCTCGAAACGGCCATCGGGGTCGAGCAGCGCGTCGAGGCGCGGCCGGGCGCCGAGGCGCTCGTGGTGGCCGCACTTCGGGCACACGTTCAGGTTCTTCTCCAGGTCGGTGCTGTAGAGCACCGCGTCGCAGGCCGGGCACTTCGTCCACAGCCCCTCCGGCACGCTCTTGCGGCCGCTCGCGCCGGTGCGCTGGATCTTGGGCGGCAGGAGCTTCTGGAGCCAGCTCATCGGTCGAGCGCCTCGCGGATCGGCTTCACGAACGCCTTGGCGCGCTCCACGGCCTGGCTCGCCGGCACCGTCTCGAGCTCCTGGATGAGGCGGCTCGCGATCACCACCGCATCCGCCCCCTCGCCGATGCGGCGAGCCGACTCGGCGTCGCGGATGCCGAAGCCGACGCCGATCGGCAGGCGCGTCGCGGCGCGGATCTTCGGCAGGCGGGCCAGCACGTTTTGGACGTCGAGGTGGCCGGCGCCCGTCACGCCCGTGAGGGAGACGTAGTAGATGAAGCCGCTGCCGATGCGCGCCACCTGCTCGATGCGCTCGTCGGTGGACGTCGGCGCGAGCAGGAAGATGGGGTCAATCCCGTTCTTCCTCGCGAGCGCCGCGAAGTCCTCGCATTCCTCGGGCGGATAGTCCACGACGATCGCCCCGTCCACGCCGGCGATCTTCGCCGCGCCGACGAAATTCTCCACTCCCATCGCCTCGATGGGATTCGCGTAGCCCATCAGCACGACCGGCGTATCGGCGTCGCGGGCGCGGAACTCGCGCACCATTGCCAGCACGCCGCGCAATCCGACGCCCTTCGCGAGCGCGCGCTCCGAGGCGCGCTGGATGACCGGGCCGTCGGCCATGGGGTCGGAGAACGGCACGCCCACTTCGAGGATGTCGGCCCCGGCGGCCACCAGCGCGTGCATGAGCGGAACGGTCAGGTCCGGGGCGGGATCGCCCGCGGTCACGAACATGATCAGCGCTGTTCGCTTGTCCTTCCGCAACCTCTCGAATGCGGCGCCGATCCGCGACATCAGAACTGGATCCCGGAGCGCTGCGCCACGGTGTGCATGTCCTTGTCGCCGCGGCCGGAGAGGTTGACGAGGAGCACGCCGTCCTTCGGCAGGGTCTTGGCGAGCTTCATCGCGTAGGCGATCGCATGCGCCGACTCGAGCGCCGGGATGATGCCTTCGCACCGGCAAAGCTCGTGGAACGCGGCAAGGGCGTCGGCGTCGGTGACCGCCACGTACTCCGCGCGCCCGCTGTCCTTGAGCCACGCGTGCTCGGGGCCCACGCCCGGATAGTCCAGGCCGGCGGAGACGGAATGCGTCTCGATGATCTGGCCGTTGTCGTCCTGCAGCAGGTAGGTGCGGTTGCCATGCAGCACGCCCGGCTTGCCGGCGCAAAGCGACGCCGCATGCTTGCCGCTCTGCAGGCCCTCGCCCGCGGCCTCGACGCCGATCAGCCGGCTTCGGGTCTTGATGTACGGATAGAAGATGCCCATCGCGTTCGAGCCGCCGCCGACGCAGGCAATCACCGCGTCGGGCTGGCGGCCGGCGACTTCCGGCATCTGCTCCAGGCATTCCTCGCCGATGACCGACTGGAAGTCGCGCACCATCATGGGATAGGGATGCGGGCCGGCCACCGTGCCGATGATGTAGAAGGTGCCGTCGACGTTGGTCACCCAGTCGCGCATCGCTTCGTTGAGCGCGTCCTTCAGCGTCTTCGAGCCCGACTCCACCGGAACGACCGAGGCGCCGAGGAGCTTCATGCGGTACACGTTCTGCACCTGGCGCTTGACGTCCTCGGCCCCCATGTAGACGACGCATTCCATGCCGTAGCGCGCCGCGACCGTCGCGCTCGCCACGCCGTGCATGCCGGCGCCCGTCTCGGCGATCACGCGCTTCTTGCCCATGCGCCGGGCGAGCATGGCCTGGCCGATGGTGTTGTTCACCTTGTGCGCGCCGGTGTGGTTCAGGTCCTCGCGCTTGATGTAGATCTGCGCGCCGCCGCACTTTTCCGTCAACCTTTTCGCCAGGTAGATCGGGCTCGGGCGCCCGACGTAGTGCTTCAGCTCGTAGCGGAACTCCGCCTCGAACGCCGGATCCTTGCGGGCCGCCTCGTAGGCGGCGCGCAGCTCCTCGAGCGCGTGCGTGAGGGTCTCGGCGACGAAGACGCCGCCATAGGGCCCGAAGTGGCCGCGCGAGTCCGGAAGGTCGTACACAGCCGGCAGGTCAGACGTCCGCATTCCTTACCTCCGCGATGAAAGACGCCATCTTTCCGGCGTCCTTGATGCCTTTTGCCGCCTCGACCCCGCTCGACACGTCCACGCCCCACGGCCGCACGCGGCGCACCGCCTCGCCGACGTTCGCGGCGGACAGGCCTCCGGACAGGATCACGTGCCGCTCGCGGACCGCGGGCAGGAGCGACCAGTCGAAGCGCTCGCCCACGCCGCCGTACTCCGGCACGTAGCTGTCGAACAGCCAGGCCGACGCGCGCGAAAAAGGACGCAGGTATTCTAGCGTATCGACTCCCGGCCGGACCCTGCACGCCTTCACGTAAGGCAGGCCGAACTCCTCGCAGAACGCGGGCGACTCGTCTCCGTGGAACTGCAGCAGCGCCGGCTTCACGCTGCCGATGACCTGCGCCACTTGCGCGGCGTCCGGATTGACGAAGAGGGCGACCGCCTGCACGAACGGCGGCAGCGCGTCGCGGATCTCGATCGCGCGCTCGAGGCTCAGGAAGCGCGGGCTTTGCGGATAGAACACCAGGCCGATCGCGTCGGCGCCGGCCTTCGCCGCCGCCAGCGCGTCAGAGGGGCGCGTAATGCCGCAGATCTTGACTCGCGTTCTCATTCAGTCCCCAGTGCGGCTCGTACTCGACCGCCTCGAGATAAAGGCCCTCGGGTGCGAAGGTCGGCGCGGCGCGCGCGCGCTCGCGCGACTCCAGCACCTCGCGCGCCCAGGCCGGCGCGTGCTTGCCCTTGCCCACGTAGACCAGCGTGCCGACGAGGTTTCGCACCATGTGGTGCAGGAAGGCGTTCGCGCGCACGACGAATTGGATTCGCTCTTCGCTCTTCTCGACCGAGAACTCGAGAATGGTCCTGACCGGTGACTTGGCCTGGCATTCCGAAGAGCGGAAGGCGCTGAAGTCGTGCTCGCCGACCAGGTACGCCGCGGCCGCGCGCATCGCCTCGAGGTCGAGCGGGTGGTGGAACCATCCTGCGTGGCGCGCCCCGAGCGCGGCGCGCACCGGACGGTTGACCAGCACATAGCGGTAGGTGCGTGAGCGCGCGGAATAGCGCGCGTGGAACTCGCCGGGCACGCGCTTCGCCCAGAGCACCGCGAGCGATTCAGGGAGCATGGCGTTCGTGCCACGCACCCATGCCGAGTCGGGACGATCGGCTTCCGTGTCGAAGTGGACGACCTGGCCGCGGGC
>JBLNDP010000128.1:0-4291 GCA_050261755.1 Clostridia bacterium | reverse complement strand
GGCTTTACGCTGATCGAACTGATGATCGTGGTCGCGATCATCGGCATTCTCGCTGCGGTCGCCATCCCGGCGTACCAGGACTACATCGCCCGCGCGCAAGTGTCGGAAGCGGTGAACCTGCTGGGCGGCGGCAAGACCCCGATGGCGGAGTACTTCGCCGACAAGGGCACGTGGCCGGGCGCGACTGGCTCGGTGATGGGCAACACGTCGGGCAAGTACACCGGCTCGATCATCTACTCGGGTGGCTCGGCGCCGGCGGCTGGCGTGCAGACGGTGGTCCTCGAGGCGAAGATGAAGAGCACGGGCATCAACGCGTCGATCACGGGCAAGTCGGTGTGGCTGCAGACGACCAACGGCGGCAAGATCTGGACCTGCACGCTGTCCCCGGCGGTCGCGGGCGGCACGGCGCTCGACTCCAAGTACGTCCCGGGCTCCTGCCGGTAATCGGCTGAACCGAGGCATCATGAACCCCGCCCAAGAGGCGGGGTTCTTTTTTGGGCAGCGCCCTCGCGCGATGCTCCGTGACCACGGGAAGACGCTCGTCTTCCTCGCCCTGATCGCCGCCACGGCGGCGTTGTTCTGCTCCGGTCTTCCGGGAAATTTCGTCCTGGACGACTACGCCAACCTCTACGGTCTCGACAGGATCGCAGGCTCCGCGTTCCGGGCCGCGCTCTACATCCTGGACGCGCCCACCGGGTTCCCCGGGCGCCCGCTCTCCTACCTGAGCTTCGCCCTCCAGTACTCCAGCTGGCCGCGCGACCCGCTCGCGTTCAAGCTGGTCAACATTGCCCTGCACCTGCTGAATGGCGCGGCCATCTGGTTGCTCCTCGACCGCACGCTCCGCTTGCGCGGTGAACGCTCGGCCGGATGGCTTCCCATCGCGGCGGCGACCCTGTGGCTCCTGCATCCCATCCAGGTCTCGACGGTCCTTTACGTCGTCCAGCGGATGACGGAACTCGCGACGCTTCTTACGCTCGTCGCGCTCCTGACGTACCTCCATGGGCGGGCGCTCGCGCTTGCGGGCCGGACCCGGGCCGCCTACGGCTGGATGACCGCGAGCGCGGTGCTCGGCACCGCGCTCGCCACGCTGGCGAAAGAGAACGGCGCGCTGCTGCCGTTGTTCATCCTGGTCATCGAGGCTACGCTGCTCGGCGCGCTTCGCCGGCCGCGCGGATGGAAGCTGTGGGCCGGTGTCTTCCTGGTACTTCCGCTTTTGCTGCTCGCCTTCTACATTGCCACGGGACCGGGAAGCGCGGCCGCCTATGTCGCGCGGCCATTCGACTTGGCGCAGCGGCTCTACACCGAGGCGACGGTACTGTGGGAGTACCTGTGGAAGATGGCGTTCCCGAGGCCGCGCGACCTCGGGCTCTACTTCGACGACCATGCGATCGCCGCGTCGCCTTGGTCGTCGCTCAGCACCGCGGCGGCCATCGTCGCCTGGCTTGCGGCGCTCGTTGCGGCGATCGCGCTTCGCGCCCGCTGGCCTTATGTCTCGTTCGCCGTCCTCTGGTTCCTTGCCGGCCACGTCCTGGAGAGCACGGTGATTCCCCTTGAGCTCTACTTCGAGCACCGGAATTACCTGCCATTGCTTGGGCCGGTAACGGCCGTTGCCTGGGCGGCTGGACGGCTGTGGACGACGGCGAGCGCCATGCACACGCGGGCGACGTACGCGACGTTGGCGGCTGCCGGCCTTGCCGCGCTCGCCGGCGTGACTTGGGTCGAGGCCCGCACCTGGGCCGACCCGGTGCGCCAGCTTGTCGTCTGGGCGCAGGAGCATCCCGAGTCGCTCCGCGCGCAGTACGAGCTCGGCACCGCTTACGCCTATGGCAGGCAATACAAGAAAGCCGAGGAGGTCTTCGCACGGGCCGAGGCCCTGAGCCCCGGAGATGCGCAGTTTCCCCTCACGCGGCTTACCATGGCCTGCGCCACCGCCGAAGTGGCGGTGCCCGACAAGGCGGAAGTCATGCGCGAGCTCGCCGCGAGCCCGGTACGGCCGGGGATGATCAACCTCTTCGACTCCATCGTGCAGAACCTGGAGGACGGCCACTGCAAGGCGATCGACGCCGGGTATGCACTCGCCGTGGCCGATGCTTTCCTCGCCAATCCGCTCATGACGGGAAACTTCCGCAGGGTGATGCTGACGCTGAAGGGACGCCTCTACGCAGTGGAGGGAAATCTCGACGGCGCGGTGCGCGCCCTCGAGGCTGCGGACACGTTCGGGCCCAAGCTCTCGTCGCTCCAATTGCAGGTGACGTGGCTGCTCTCCGCCGATCTCTACGACGATGCGCTTCGGACGATCGCGCGGGGCCGGGCCGATCCGCGCTGGCGGCCGTGGCAAAAAGCCGCCTATGCCGGCGTATTCGAGTCGTGGGAGCGGCAGGTTCGGCGAGTGGCGCGCAGCAAGGGCGCCGGCGCGAGCAGCTGAGGCCGCCATGCCGCCCATTTCCATCGTGCTCCCTGCGAAGAACGAGGCGCGCAACCTCGAGGCGCTCCTGCCGCGGCTGCAAGCCGTTGCCGCGCGGCTCGGGGCGCAGACCGAGATCATCGTCGTCGACGATGGATCGAGCGACGATACGCGCAAGGTGTGCGAAGCGCGGGGCGTGCGCGTGATCTCCCATCCGTACGGCTCGGGCAATGGCGCGGCAGTCAAGAGCGGCGCCCGCGCCGCGCGAGGCGAGATCCTCGCCTTCATGGACGCGGACGGGCAGCACGATCCGGAATTGCTCTCCCAGCTGCTCGCCAAGCTGGAGGAGGGCTACGACATGGCGATCGGCGCGCGGACGGCCGGCGACCACGCCGGCGTGCATCGCCTGGCCGCAAATACCTTCTACAACTGGTTCGCGAGCTGGATGGTCGGGCGGCCCGTGCCCGACCTGACGTCCGGGCTGCGCGTCGTCCGGGCCGACAAGTTCCGGCGCTTCCTCTACCTCCTGCCGAACGGGTTTTCCTACCCGACGACGATCACTATGAGCTTCTTCCGCTCGGGGTACCCGGTCGCCTTCGTTCCGGTGGCCGTGCACCGGCGCGGCGGGAGGAGCCATATCCGCCTTTTCCGCGACGGCGTGCGCTTCCTGCTCATCATCTTCAAGATCGGCACGCTCTACTCTCCCCTCAAGCTTTTCGCGCCGATCAGCGCCGCGTTTTTCGCCACCGGCCTGGGCTACTACCTGTACACGTTCTTCACCGCCCATCGCTTCACGAACATGAGCGCGCTACTCTTCATTACCTCCGTCCTGGTCTTCGTGGTGGGCTTGCTCTCCGAGCAGATCGCCTTGCTGAATTTCAAGGATTCGGACCGGTAAGCTCGCCGCGTGCGCATCCTCGTCCTCACCTCCACGTTTCCCCGCTGGAGGGATGATCGCGAGCCTCCCTTCGTCTTCGAGCTCTGCCGCCGGCTCGCCGCCGTGCACGAGGTTTGCGTGCTCGCCCCGCATTGCCGCGGCGCGGCCGTGCGGGAAGAATTCGCGCCCGGCGTGCACGTGCGCCGGTTCCGGTACGCGCCCGCGAGCCTCGAAACGCTGGCATACGAAGGCGGCATGCTGGAAAGCGTCAGGCGCGCGCCCTGGCGCTATCTCCTCCTGCCTTTCTTCCTGCTGGGCGAGCTGGTAGCCGCGATGAAGGCCGTGCGCGAACTGCGCCCGGATGTGGTCCATGCGCATTGGATCGTGCCGCAAGGCCTGGTGGCCGGCCTGGCGTGCGCGTTGTCCGGGCGGGCGGCGCCGGTCGTCTGCACTTCCCACGGCGCCGATCTTTTCGCGCTGCGCGGCGGCCTGGCGTCGCGCGCGAAGGCCTGGGCGCTGCGCCGCGCCGCGGCGCTGACGGTCGTGAGCTCGGCAATGAAGCCGGAAGCGATCCGCCTCGGCGCAAATCCGGAGCGGCTCCACGTCATGCCCATGGGCGTCGATGCGCGCGAGCGCTTCACGCCGGGCCCGGGGGCGCGCAACGGCGAGGAAATCCTCTTCGTCGGCCGCCTCGTCGAGAAGAAGGGCGTGGCGCATCTTCTCGAAGCGCTTGCCCGCGTCCGGCAGGCGCGGCCGCGCGCCATCCTGACCGTAGCCGGTTCGGGCCCGCTCGAAGCGTCCCTCCGCGAGCGATCGCGAGCGCTCGGTATCGCCGAGGCCGTGCGCTTCGCCGGTCCGATACCGAACGCGGACCTGCCAGCCTTTTACCGGCGCGCGGCGGTCCTGGCGATGCCCAGCGTGGTTGCCCGCGACGGCGATCGCGAAGGGCTCGGCCTCGTGCTCGCCGAGGCGCTGGCGTGCGAATGCCCCGTCGTGGCGAGCGATCTGCC
>JBLNDP010000127.1:0-12041 GCA_050261755.1 Clostridia bacterium | reverse complement strand
AATAGAGCCCGGCGTAGATGTTCCCGGTGGCCACCACGACCGAGGTGGCGATGAGCGGCACGAAGCCGCCGAACCAGCCGTTGCCGATGTGGTACGGCAGCGACATCGACGAGTAGCGGATGCGCGTCGGGAAGAGCTCGACCAGGAAGGCGGCGATCGGCCCGTACACGAGCGTCACGTAGATCACGAGCACGAGCAGCAGCGCCACCACCGCCGCGTGGTTGATGCGCTGCGGGTCTGCCTTGGCCGGGTAGCCCGCGTCGCGCAGCGCGGCGTCGTACGCGTTCGCATCGAACCCCTTCACGTCGGTCCCGCCCACCGAGAGCACGAGCGGTGTTTCGCCCTTCGCCGGCGCGCGCGAATGCGGCACGCCGTTCTTGGCGAGGTAGTCCTGCGCGGCGTCGCATTCCTTGCCGCAGCGGGTGCCGTGCACCACCACCGGCTTCGCAAGCGTCGCCTGCTCGAGCGCGGGATTCGCGAAGTGGGTGAAGCCCTTGAAGATCGGCACGTACGTGACGACCGCGAGGAGGAAGCCGGCCATCATGATCCACTTGCGGCCGATGCGGTCGGAGAGGGAGCCGAAGACGATGAAGAACGGCGTGCCGAGGAGGAGCGCGATGATGAGCCACGCGTACACCGTGACGTAGTCGACCCTGAGCACCGCCGAGAGGAAATAGAGCGCGTAATACTGGCCCGTGTACCAGACGACGCCTTCGCCGGCGACGGCGCCGAGGAGCGCGAGGAGCACGAGCTTGAGGTTGGCGCGGCTCGCGAAGCTTTCGCGAAGCGGCGCGGCGGAAGTCGCGCCCTGGCTCTTCAGCTCCTCGAACACCGGCGACTCCTGCAGCTTCAGCCGGATGTACACCGAGAGGCCGAGCAGCAGCACCGAGAGCCAGAACGGGATGCGCCAGCCCCAGCTCGCGAAGGCCTTCGGGTCCATGTTGAGGCGGCAGGCGAGGATGACGACGAGCGAGAGCACGATGCCGAGGGTCGCGGTCGTCTGGATCCAGCTCGTGTCGTGGCCGCGCCGCGAATTCGGCGCGTGCTCGGCGACGTAGGTCGCCGCGCCGCCATACTCGCCGCCGAGCGCGAGGCCCTGCGCGAGCCGCAGCACGACGAGCAGGATCGGCGCCCACACGCCGATCTGCTCGTACGTCGGGACCAGGCCGGTGAAGAACGTGGCGAAGCCCATCACGACGATGGTGACGAGGAAGGTGTACTTGCGGCCGACCAGGTCGCCGATGCGGCCGAACACGAGCGCGCCGAAGGGCCGCACGGCGAAGCCCGCGCCGAAGGTCGCGAGGCTCGCCAGCAGGGCCGCCGTGTCGTTGCCCGGCGGGAAGAACAGGCGCCCGAAGAACACCGCGAGGCTGCCGTACAGGTAGAAGTCGTACCACTCGAAGACCGTGCCGAGGGACGACGCGAGGATGACGCGGCGCTCTTCCTTCTCGGCGTTGCCGCCGTTGCGCGTCACCTCGTACACAGCGGACATCCGGCCTCCTCTTCGGAAGGCCATGCTGCCGCAGACTTCAGGGAGCGGCTACTCGGAAATTACCCGTGCGGCCGCGCGGGCCGCGAGCTACCCGGAGATTTCCCTAGAGGGCGGCACGCGGCAAAGGCGATAGAGCTCTTCGCGCGTGCGCACGCCGAGCTTCTGCATGATGCGCGCGCGATGGAACTCGATTGTCTTCGCGCTCACGCCGAGCGCCTCGGCCGTGGCGCGCCCCGTGCGCCCGGCCAGGAGATGATCGAGCACCTCCCGCTCGCGCGGCGTGAGCGACTTGAGCGCCGCGTCGGCCTCGCGCTGCTTCGTGTCCACGTCCAGCGCCTGGCGCACGCGCGCGAGGAGGTCCTCGTCGCGATAGGGCTTCTCGATGAAGTCGACCGCGCCCTTCTTGATCGCCTCGACCGCCATTGGAACGTCGCCGTGGCCGGTCATGAACACGATCGGCAGGCGCAGTCGGCGCCGCGCCAGCTCGTCCTGCAGCGACAGGCCGCTCATCCCCGGCATGCGAACGTCGAGGAGCAGGCAGCCCGGCGTGTCGCGGTACTGCTCGAGGAATTCCTGCGCCGAGGCGAAGCCCGCGCTGGGCAGCCCGGCGGAGCCGAGCAGGACCCGTACGGAATCTCGCAGCGCGTCGTCGTCGTCGATTACATAAACCGTACCGCTCATGGGGCCACCGGCAAAGTGAAGTGGAAGGTCGTCCCGCCTTCCGGGTTGCGCGTAAACCATAGCTCCCCCCGATGGTACTCGACGATCGACCGGCACATGGCAAGTCCGAGGCCGAGCCCGCCCGGCTTGCTCGTATAGAAGGGCTGGAAGAGGCTCTTCTCGAGCTCCTCCGGCACGCCCCGCCCGCGATCGACGCAGCGGAACTCGACCCGGCCGTCGCCGCTCGCCGCGGTCAGAAGCACGCGCCGCTCTCGCCCCGGCAGCTCGGCCATGGCGTCGATGGCATTGCGCGCAAGGTTGAGCACGACCTTGGCGATGAGCGTGCGGTCTGCAGTGACGGCCGGCAGGCCATCGGGAATCTGCACGCGGATCTCGGCGTCGATCGCGTGCAGCTCGTCGCCGGCCGCGGCCGCGGCCTCGGCCACCATCGTCTCCGGCCGCTCGGCGCGCAGCTCGGGCGGCTGGCTCTTAACGAACTCGCGGATGCGGTGCACCACTTCGCCGGCGCGCAGGGCCTGCGCGCTCGACTTCTCCATGATCTCCAGCAGGTCCGCCGTGGCGGCACGGCCGCTGCGCAGCAGCCTTACCGCGGCATTGTTGTAGTTGGCGATGGCGCCCAGCGGCTGGTTGAGCTCGTGCGCGAAGGTGGACGCCATTTCGCCCACGGCGATGAGGCGCGCCGTGCGCCCGAGCTGCTCCTCGCGCTCGCGCGCGAGCGCCTCGGCGAGGCGCAACGCCTCCTTGAGCCGCGCCGTGATCAAGGCGAAGGCGACGTACATCAGGAGATGCAACGCGCCTTCGGCGAACTGCAGCCCCGCATCGGCGTAGGGATACTTGAGGAAGAGCGTGGAGATCCATACCGCGGCCACCGCGACGCCGATGCCGATGCCGGCCACCGCGCCGGCGCCCCAGCTCGCGAAGAAGACCGCCGGCACGTACATCACGCCGAAGCGCAGCTCGTAGTCGGTGGAGTAGTCGATCCAGGCGATCGCCGACGCGTACGCCACGCTCACCGACAGCGTGAACGCCGGGTCGTTCGACAGCCGCCGCAGGAACGCGCCCACGCGCCTAGCGCATGCCCGGGAGCATGCCCTTCATGCCGCGCATCATGCGCTGCAGGTTGCCGCCCTTCATCATCTTCATCATCTTCTGCATCTGCTCGAACTGGTTGAGCAGCTGGTTCACGGCCTGCACCGGCACGCCGGCCCCCGTGGCAATGCGCCGCTTCCTCGAGGCCTTGATGAGCTCGGGCTTCCTGCGCTCCTGCGGCGTCATGGAGTTGATGATGCCCTCGATGCGGCGGAAGGACTTGTCGTCCTGCAGCTTCGCCGGGTCGATCTGCCCGGTGAGCTGCGCGGGCAGCTTGTCGAGGAGCGACGCGACGCCGCCCATCTTGTTCATCTGCTGGATCTGCGCCTTGAAATCCTCGAGGTCGAAGGCCTTTCCCTTGCGGACCTTCTCGGCGATCTTCTTCGCCTCGTCGAGGTCGACCTTCGCGTGCGCCTCCTCGACGAGCGAGAGGATGTCGCCCATGCCGAGGATGCGCGCCGCCATGCGGTCGGGATGGAAGGCCTCGAGGCCCGCGAGCTTCTCGCCCGTGCCGACGAACTTGATCGGCTTCCCGGTGACGTGGCGCACGGACAGCGCCGCGCCGCCGCGCGCGTCGCCGTCGAGCTTGGTGAGCACCACGCCGGTGAGGGGCAGCCGCTCGTTGAACGCCTTGGCGACGTTCACCGCGTCCTGGCCCTGCATCGAATCGACGACGAAGAGCGTCTCCACGGGCTTCAGCCGCTCGTGCAGGGCGGCGATCTCGCGCATCATCTCCTCGTCGATCGCCAGGCGCCCGGCCGTGTCGAAGATGAGCACGTCGAGGTAGTGCGTCTTCGCGTAGTCCAGGGCGCGCGCGGCGATCTGCAGCGGCTTTTCCTCCGCGGAAGAAGGAATGAAATCGGCCTCGACCTGCTTCGCCACGGTCCTGAGCTGCTCGATGGCCGCCGGCCGATAGACGTCCGCCGAGACGAGGCCGACCCGCTTCTTGTCCTTGATCAGGTGCAAGGCGAGCTTGGCGCTGGTCGTCGTCTTGCCTGAGCCCTGCAGCCCCGCCATGAGGATCACCGCGGGCGGCTGCGCGGCAAGATCGAGGCCGACGGCGGCTTCGCCCATGAGCGCGGTGAGCTCGCGGTGCACGACTCCGATCAGCGCCTGGCCGGGCGTGAGGCTGCCGACCACCTCCTCGCCCAGCGCCTTTGCGCGCACGGCGTCGATGAAATGCTTCACGACGGGCAGCGCGACGTCCGCCTCGAGCAGCGCGATGCGCACCTCGCGCAGCGCCTCCTGGATGTTCGCCTCGGTGAGGCGGGCTTCGCCGCGCAGCTGCTTGGCGATTTTCGCGAGTCGTGCAGTGAGGGTGTCGAGCATGCCGGAGTGACCGCGGTGATAAAATCCTGCGGTGCCCGACATTGTAGTTCACCTCGTCGCCGCCGCCGCATACCTGGCGCTGGCGTGGCACTTCTGGAACACCCGCTGGCGCCGCCAGGCGAAGATCGCCGCAGCCCCCTCGAGCGCCGCCGGCCTGCAGCCGTGGGAGCGCGCCGCGATCCTCGCGCCGCTTGCGCTGCACGCATGGCTGCTCTACGCCGGCATCTTCTCGCGCGAGCTGAAATTCGGCTTCGCGCAGGCGCTCTCGGTGATGAGCTTCCTTTCCGTCGCCCTCCTCTGGATCGAAAGCCTCTTCTACCGGCTCGACGGCATGGAGCCGCTCGTGCTGCCGTTCGCAGCCGTGTCGCTGCCGCTGCCGGCGCTCTTCCCCGGCCTCGCCTCGAGCGCCGTGTACTCGCAGGCGCTCGGCTTCAAGCTCCACCTCGCGCTCGCGATGGTGGCGTACGGCTTGTTCGTCATCGCGCTCCTGCACGCCATGCTCATGACGCTCGCCGAGCGCCAGCTGCACCTGAAGGCGGGCTTCGCCGTGATGAACCTGCCGCCGCTGCTCACGCTGGAGAAGCTGCTCTTCCGCGTGATCGGCGCCGCCTTCATCTTCCTCACGCTGACCCTCGCCACCGGCATCGCCTTCTCGGAGGAGATCTTCGGCCGCGCGCTGCGTTCCGACCACAAGACCGTGTTCGCGGTGCTCTCCTGGCTCACCTTCGGGCTGCTGCTCGCGGGGCGCGCGCTCTACGGATGGCGCGGGCGCGTGGCGCTGCGCTGGACGCTCACCGGCTTCGTGCTGCTCGTGCTCGCCTATGTGGGCAGCCGATTCGTGCTCGAAGTCGTCCTGCAGCGTCCGTGACCTTCGAGCATTCCCTCTGGTGGGAGGTGGGCGGCCTCGGGTTCCTGCTCGTCCTCTCCGCCTTCTTCTCGATCACCGAGACCGCCATGATGGCGGCGAACCGCTACCGCCTGAACCACCTGGTGAGCGAAGGCGACGGCGCGGCGATCCGCGTCACGGAGCTCCTCAAGCGCACCGACCGCCTGCTCGGCGGCATCCTCATCGGCAACACGCTGGTGATCGCGGCCGCGAGCACGCTCTCCAGCCTGGTGGCGGTGCGGCTGCTCGGGCAGGACAAGATCGCCTATGCGGCGGGCACGCTGGCGATCTCTTTCCTCATCATCATCTTTTCCGAGATCACGCCGAAGGTGATCGGCGCCACGCACCCGGAGCGCACCGCGCTCCTGCTCTCCTACCCGCTCGCCGTGGCGCTGCGCATCCTCGACCCGGCGGCGTGGTTCGTGAACCTCTTCGTGCGCCCGCTGCTGGGCCTGCTGCGCGTGCGCGCGAGCGACCAGGACGCGCCGAAGCTCTCGCCGGAGGAGATCCGCACGCTCGTCCTCGAGTCCTCGAGCTTCATGCCGAAGAAGCACCGCGCGATCCTGCTCAACCTGTTCGACGTCGGCAGCGTCACGGTGCAGGACGTGATGGTGCCGCGCGCGCGCATCGAGTCGATCAAGCTCGACGACGAGATGGACGACATCGTGCGCCAGGTGGCCACCGCGCACCATTCGCGCCTGCCCGTGTTCCGCGACGCGCTCGGGGAGGTGGTGGGCATCCTGCAGCTGCGCAAGGTCATCGTCGCCCTGCCGACGCGCACGCTCGACAAGGAAGCGCTCCGGTCGCTCCTGATGGAGCCCTACTTCGTGCCGGCCTCCACGCCGGTGCTCTCGCAGCTGCAGTACTTCCAGGAAAACCACGAGAACATCGCCCTCGTCGTCGACGAGTACGGCGAGCTGATGGGATTGCTGACCCTCGAGGACATCCTGGAGGAGATCATCGGAAAGTTCACCACCACGCTGCCCTCGGCGGCGCCGGCGCTCGCCTGGGACGACGACGGCAGCGCGACCGCCGAAGGCGCAATGGCGGTGCGCGAGGTCAACCGCGCCCTCGGACTGTCGCTGCCGACCGACGGCCCGAAAACGCTAAACGGCCTGATCGTCGAGCACCTGCAGGACATCCCCGAAGCCGACGTCGCCATCAAGATCGGCGGCGTGCCCATGGAAATCCTTCACGCCCAGGGGCGGACGGTGAAGACCGTGCGCATCTTCAGGCCCCCGGAACCGGTAGAAAATACAGAGGCGTCAGAAGCTTAGGGGCGGAACTTCAGCCTTTACAAAAAGGACTGCCGGGCGCTATGCTCGCGGCAGTAGAAGAACAGTGCCGGGCGTGCGTCCACGCGCCGGAGCAGAGGGAGCCCGATGGCCACCGCCGCAGCAGCAAAGAAAGAACTCACGTTCGCCTGGGAAGGCAAGGACAAGTCCGGCAAGGTCGTGCGCGGCGAGATACGCGCGCCCGGCGAGGCGATGGTCAACGCAACGCTGCGCCGCCAGGGCATCATCATCACGAAGGTCAAGCAGCAGAAGGCGAAGAGCGGCGGCAGCATCGGCTCGAAGGACATCGCCCTGTTCACGCGCCAGCTCGCGACGATGATGAAGGCCGGCGTACCGCTGCTGCAGTCGTTCGAGATCGTCGGCAAGGGCGCATCGAACCCGGCCGTCGCGAAGCTCGTGTTCGAGCTGAAGACCGAGGTGGAGACCGGCTCGTCGCTCGCCCAGGCGTTCCGCAAGTACCCGCTCTACTTCGACACCCTCTTCTGCAACCTGGTCGCCGCGGGCGAGCAGGCCGGCATTCTCGAGACGCTGCTCGACCGCCTGGCGACGTACAAGGAAAAGATCATCGCCATCCAGAGCAAGATCAAGTCGGCGCTCTTCTACCCGGTCGCCATCATTGCGGTGGCGTTCATCATCACCGCGGTGATCATGATCTTCGTGATCCCGGCGTTCAAGAACGTGTTCTCGAGCTTCGGCGCCGACCTGCCGGGGCCGACGCTGGTCGTCATGGCGATATCGGACTACTTCGTGGCGTACTGGTGGCTCATCTTCGGCGTGGTCGGCGGCAGCGTGTACGGCTTCCTCGAGGCGTGGAAGCGCTCGAAGGCGGTGCAGATCTTCATGGACCGGCTCTCGCTCAAGCTGCCGATCTTCGGCGAGGTGATCCGCAAGTCGACCATCGCGCGCTGGACGCGCACGCTCGCGACCATGTTCTCGGCCGGCGTGCCGCTCGTCGAGGCGCTGGACTCCGTCGGCGGCGCGGCCGGCAACTACGTCTACTTCATGGCCACGAAGCAGATCCAGGCCGAGGTGTCGACCGGCGGCTCGCTCACCGCGGCGATGCAGAACGCGAACGTGTTCCCGTCGATGGTCATCCAGATGTGCTCGATCGGCGAGGAGACCGGCGCGCTCGACTCGATGCTCGGCAAGGTGGCCGACTTCTACGAAGCGGAGGTCGACGACGCGGTCGAGGCGCTTTCCTCCCTCATGGAACCGTTGATCATGGTGGTCCTCGGCGGCCTCATCGGCAGCATGGTCGTCGCCATGTACCTGCCGATCTTCAAGCTCGGTGGCGCGGTCTAGCGCATGACAGGCGCCGGCTGGCTGCCTGAGCCAGCCGCCATCGGCTGGCTTCTTTCACCAGCCGCTTTCCCGTGGGTCGCACTAGTGGTCGGGCTGTGCATCGGCTCGTTCCTGAACGTCGTGATCCATCGCCTGCCGAAGATGATGGAGCGCGAGTGGCGCGCCGAATGCGCCGAGATCCTCGGCAATGCCGCGCCGGCCTCCCCGGCGCCCTACAACCTGGTCGTTCCCGCCTCCGGCTGCCCCTCCTGCGGCAAGCGCATCACGCCGCTCGAGAACATCCCGGTTCTCAGCTGGCTCGCGCTGCGCGGGCGCTGCTCGGGCTGCAAGACGCGCATCAGCGCGAAGTATCCCCTCGTCGAGCTCCTCGCCGGCCTCGCCGCCGCCGGCTGCGCGGTGCGCTTCGGCCCATCGCTCGCCGCGGTGGGCGCCGCCGTGTTCATCTGGTTCACGCTCGCGCTCGCGTTCATCGACCAGGAAACGGGCTATCTCCCGGACGACCTGACGCTGCCGCTCGTGTGGCTGGGTCTCTTCCTCAACCTCTTCGGCGCCTTCGCCCCGCTCCCCGACGCCGTGGTCGGCGCCATGGCGGGTTACCTCTCGCTCTGGCTCGTGTACTGGCTCTTCAAGCTCGCGACCGGCAAGGAGGGCATGGGCTATGGCGACTTCAAGATGAACGCGGCGGTCGGCGCCCTCCTCGGCTGGCAGATGCTGCCGCTCGTCATCCTTCTCTCCTCGATCGTCGGCCTCTTCTTCGGCGTGCTGCAGATGGCCGCGGCGCGCGGCAAGTGGGACGCCGGCTTCCGCTTCCATTTCGGCCCCTACCTCGCCATGGCCGGCATCGTGGCGCTCTTCTGGGGCCAACCCATGGTGCGCTGGTACCTGCAGCGGCTATGAAGGGCGGCAAGTTCATCGTCGGCCTGACCGGCGGCATCGGAGCCGGCAAGAGCGCCGCGGCGGAGGAGTTCGCGCGCCTCGGCGCGACGGTGGTCGACACCGACGCCATCGCGCACGCGCTCACCGCCCCGGGCGGCGCCGCGCTCGGGGAGATCGAGCGCGCCTTCGGGCGTGGCTTCATCGCCGAGAACGGGGCGATGGACCGCAGGAAGATGCGCGAGCACGTCTTCGCCGACCCGCACGCGCGGCGGCTCCTCGAGGGCATCCTGCACCCCATGATCCGCGAGGAGTCCGCCCGCCGCATCGCCGACGCGGCGGGCCCCTACGTGGTCCACGTCGTGCCGCTGCTCGTCGAGTCCGGCGAGTATGGACGGCGCGTGGACCGCATCCTCGTCGTCGACACGACCGAGGAGACGCAGCTCGAGCGGGTGCGGGCCCGGGGGCTGTCGGAGGAGGCGGCGCGGGCCATCGTGAAGAGCCAGGTCGCGCGCGCGGACCGCCTCGCCGCCGCCGACGACGTGCTCGACAACTCCGGGACCCTGCAGGCGCTCAGGCGCCGGGTGGGCGAGCTGCACGAAAAATACCTACAATTCGCCGGGACGTGATCACCTACGAATACCCGCTCAACGAGCGCATCCGCACGCTGCTGCGGCTGGAGGACCTGTTCGAGCGCTCCCGCCATTTCATCGCCCTCACCGACCCGCAGGACCACCACATGGCCCTGCTCACGCTCTTCGAGATCCTCGAGGTCGCGAGCCGCGCCGACCTGAAGTCCGATCTCCTGCAGGAGCTCGAGCGGCAGAAGCAGGTGCTGCTGTCGTTCCGCAACAATCCCGAGATCTCCGAGGAGGCGCTCTCGGGCGTGGTGAAGGACATCGAGCAGGCGTCGCAGGCCCTGTTCGCCATGCAAGGCCGGATCGGCCAGTACCTGCGCGAGAACGAGTGGCTGATGTCGATCAAGCAGCGCACCGGGATTCCCGGCGGCGCCTGCGAGTTCGACCTGCCGTCCTATCACTACTGGCTGCACCGGCCGGCCGATGAGCGCACCGGCCAGCTCGCCCAGTGGACCGCGCCGCTCTACCCGCTGCGCGACGGCACCGCCATCATCCTGCGCATCCTGCGCGAGTCGGGGCGGCCGCAGCCGGTGAAGGCGCCGCAGGGCACGTTCCAGCAGATGGGCGGCAAGACGGCGCAGATGCTGCGCGTGCGGCTCGCCAACGAGCAGCCTTGCGTGCCCGAGATCAGCGCCAACAAGTACGTCCTCAACATCCGCTTCCTTGCGCAGAACGGGGCCGCCGGCGACGAGGCGGGCAAGTCGCGCACCGCCGACTGGGACGTGGACTTCGAGCTGACCTTCTGCAACCTGTGAAGAAGGTCCCTTGCCCGCGCTGCGGGCAGCCGGCTTCCTTTTCCGCCGGCAACAAGTGGCGCCCGTTCTGCAGCGAGCGCTGCAAGATGATCGACCTCGGCGACTGGGCGAACGAGCGCTACCGCGTGCCCGTGCAGGAAAAGGACCCGTCCTCCGACGAGGACCCGAAGGAAGGCTCCGGCTAGCCGCCCGGCAGGGCGAGGCGCGAATCGGCCATCGGCAGCACGGCGCCGGTTGCGCCGGCATTGGCAAGCGTGAAGGCGGCGACGGCGCGCATCAGCACCTGCGCCTGGTCCTGCAGGCTGGCCGACGCGGCCGAGAGCTCCTCCACCAGCGCCGCGTTCTGCTGCGTCGCGTGGTCCATCTGCGTGATGGCCTGGTTGACCTGCTGGATGCCCGAGGCCTGCTCGCGGCTCGCGTCGCGGATCTCGCCCGTGATGTCGGCCACCTTGCGAACGGCGGTGACGACTTCCTCCATCGTCTTTCCCGCCTCCTCGGCGAGCTTCGCACCGCTCTCCACCTTGCCGGCGGACTCGTCGATGAGTCCCTTGATCTCCTTCGCGGCCGTCGCGCTCCTCTGCGCGAGGCTGCGCACCTCGGCCGCGACGACGGCGAATCCCCTGCCCTGGTCGCCGGCGCGCGCCGCCTCGACGGCAGCGTTGAGCGCGAGGATGTTCGTCTGGAAGGCGATGCCGTCGATGATGCCCGTGATGTCGGCGATCTTGCGCGAGGACTCCGAGATGCCCTGCATCGTGCGCACGACCTCGCCCACGACCTCGCCGCCGCGCACCGCGACGCTCGAGGCGCCCTCGACGAGCTGGCTCGCGTTCTTCGCGTTGTCCGCGTTGTGCGTCACCGTGGAGGTGAGCTCCTCCATGGAGCTCGCCGTCTCCTCGAGGCTGGAAGCCTGCGATTCGGTCCGCTGCGAGAGCTGGTTGTTGCCGTGCGAGATCTGGCTCGCGCCCCCGCTGATCGCCGTGGCGGCATCCTGGATGCCGCGCACGAGCATCGCCAGCTGCTCGTTCGCCGCCCCGAGCGAGCGCATGAGGACGCCGATCTCGTCGGAGCCGCGCGGCTGGATGGTGCGCGTGAGGTCCCCCTTGGCGAGCGCGTCGGCGACTTCCACCGCATCGCGCACGGGCACGGTGATCGAGCGCACCATGATGAGCACCAGTACACCGGCGCAGAGGACGAACAAGCCACACGAGGCCGCAAGCCACACGATCGCGCGGTCGGACTGGTCTTTCGCATTGGCGAAGCGGCGGATGGACTCCGTGGAGAGCGCGTCGACGAATTCTTGCACCGCAAGCTCGTACGCGGCCAGAGCCGGGTAGAACTTGCTATCGAAAACCTGCGTCGCGTCCGAGCGCTTTTCGCGCTTCGCCTTGATGGATTCGTCGCGCGCGGCGATGTAGCCCTTGCGCGCTTCACCCACGGCCGTGAACGCCGCCTTGGTTTCCTCGTCCACCGCCATGACCTCCACCTGCTTCTGCAGCACGGAGATATTCTCCGACGTGGATTTGATTTCCGGCCCCAGCGCCTCGATGAGCGCGGGGTCGCTGGAGCGCAGGATCGCCACAGCGCGCGCCGCGTTGACGGCGGTCTGACCCTGCCATTCCGACAACGTGACGCGAGAGGTCACCATGGCGGGCACGGCATCAAGCTGCTTGCGCAGATTCAGGATTTCCTGGTAGCCGATCC
>JBLNDP010000126.1:0-11547 GCA_050261755.1 Clostridia bacterium | reverse complement strand
TGTCGTGCGAAGGACGCAGCCGGTGGGCCGCGGCGCCGGGCAGGATGGCCTACACGTCCTCGGGCAGCACCTTGTCGCGGCCTTCGAGCATCGCCCACGCCTGCGCGCAATGCACGATGGCGAGCGCCGCGCGCGGCGAGAGGCCGGTGAGGTACTCGGGCGAGCGGCGCGTGTACTCGACGATCGCCTGCACGTAGTCGAGGAGCGCCGGCGAGACGTGGATCCTCTGCACGCCCGCCTGCAGCTCCATGAGCTCCGCCGGCACCATGCAAGGCTCGAGCGTCGCGAGCAGGTCGCGGCGCGCCGTACCGGAAAGCAGGGCGCGCTCGGCCTCGCGGTCGGGGTAGCCGAGCTCGATGCACATCGTGAAGCGGTCGAGCTGCGACTCCGGCAGCGGGAACGTGCCGACCTGCTCCGTGGGGTTCTGCGTCGCGATGACGAAGAAGGGCTCGGGAAGCTTGCGCGTCTCGCCCTCGGCCGTGACCTGGTGCTCTTCCATCGCCTCGAGAAGCGCGGACTGCGTCTTGGGCGTCGCGCGGTTCACCTCGTCCGCCAGGATCACCTGGGCGAAGATCGGCCCGGCGTGGAACTTGAAGCCGCCGTCGGGCTGGTAGATCGCCACGCCGATGATGTCGGCGGGCAGCATGTCGCTCGTGAACTGGATGCGCTGGAACTGCAGCCCGAGGCAGCGCGCGAGCACGTTGGCGAGCGTGGTCTTGCCCACGCCGGGCAGGTCCTGGATGAGCAGGTGGCCTCGCGCGAGCAGGCACGCGAGCGCCTGGCGGACCTGGGTTTCCTTCCCGAGGATGATGCGGCTCGCCTGGGCGACCACGCGGTCGATCGGCGCGCTGCCGGCATTTTTCGGGTGGAAGTCCGCCTTGAGGAGCATCCAACGATTGTACTCGATGGGATACCATGCCAAATCGTGAGCGCTGCCTTCATCACGCACGCCGAATGCCTCAAGCACGACATGGGCGCGCATCATCCGGAGCAGCCCGCGCGGCTCACGGCGATCGAGGACCAGCTGATCGCGTCCGGCATCGGCCAGTACCTGACAAGGTTTGACGCGCCGCTCGCCACCGACGAGCAGCTCGCGCGCGTGCATCCGGCGGACTACGTGCGCGCCATTCGCGAGGCCGCTCCGCAGCACGGCACCGTGCATCTCGATCCGGACACGGCCATGAATCCCTTCAGCCTCAACGCCGCGCTGAGGGCTGCTGGCGCCGGGGTGCTGGGCGTCGATCTCCTGTTCGAGAAGAAATTCGCCACGGCCTTCTGCGCCGTGCGCCCTCCGGGCCATCACGCCTGCACGGCGCGCCCCATGGGCTTCTGCATCTTCAACAACGTCGCCATCGCCGCGCGCCACGCCATCGAGGCGCACGGCGTCGAGCGCATCGCCATCGTCGACTTCGACGTCCACCATGGCAACGGCACCGAGGACATCTTCGAGGGCGACGAGCATGTCCTCATGGTGTCGACCTTCCAGCATCCGTTCTACCCGTACTCCGGCACCGAGAGCCCGGCGTCGAACATGGTGAACGTGCCGCTCGCCGCGGGCGCCGGCTCGCGCGAGTTCCGCGAGGCGGTGCGCGAGGCGTGGGTGCCGGCGCTCGACGAGTTCAAGCCCCAGCTCGTCCTCTTCTCCGCCGGGTTCGACGCGCACACGGAAGACGACATGGCCATGCTGCGCTTCTCCGACCTCGACTACGCGTGGGTGACGGAGCAGATGAAGGACGTCGCGGCGCGCCACGCCGGCGGCCGCATGCTTTCGCTGCTCGAGGGCGGCTACTCGCTATCGGCGCTCGGCCGCAGCGCCGTGCAGCACATCCGCGTGCTCGCGGACCTGAACGCCTAGGAGCTTAGTCGACGCGCCAGGGCTCGCAGGTGCCGCTGGCGCCGCCGCTCGGCTGCCGCCGGAACGACGCATCGGGATCGCCGTTCCCCCCGGTATCGAAGTACCAGGCGTGGCGCGCGGCGAACCGCGTGCACACGTCGGCGCCGTCGCGCTCCTTGTGCCGCAGGCAGGCGGTGAGCGTCGTCATGCGCAGGCTCGGCCCGTCTTCCTGGATGAGGTGGATGTATTCCCCGTCGGCCCGCACTCGCACCGGCTTCGCTCCGGCGCGGCGGCTGGCGACAACGCGCGCGGAATCGGGCGTGACTTCCTCGTAGACGAGGAACATCTCGGGGCGCGGCGCGTCGTGCGCGATCTGCGCGAGGAAGCTCTTGCGGTAGCCGTCGCTGAACTCGCAGATCAGCTCGCCCGCGGCGAGCGCCGTCGCCAGCAGGGCGTTCATGAGGCGGGGAGGGCGCTCATGCGGCAAGCGCCTCGTCGGCGAGGCTCGTCGCGGCGCGCTCGAAATCGTTCGGAGAGTCGATGCTCACCGCGTGCGCCTCGGGCAGGAGCGCGAAGTTGCGCAGCGACGAGCGCCGGTAGGCTGGGTCGTAGTGCTCGACGAGCAGCCGCCGCACGAATTCCTTCCATTCGCCGCGTGCGGCGAGGCCCTTCCACTCGGCGATGCGTTCGTGGCCGTGTAGCGCGACGAGGCAGTCGAGCTGCGCCTCGAGGCTCGCGCGGTCGGCGACGAAGTGCCGGTATTCGTCGAGGAGGAGGGCGACGCGCGTCTCGAGCGACGTCTCCAGGCGGACGCACTCGGAGGCGCGCATGCGCTCGATCAGCGCGTCCGGCACGTGCAGCTGGCCGATCTTCTTCGACTCGCCTTCGACGAACACCGGGCGCGCGGGATCGAAGCCCTGCAGCTGCGCGAAGACGAGGCTTTCGAACATCTTCTGCGCCGGCTGCGGGCGGCCGGGCAGCGTCCCGAGGACGGAGCCGCGGTGCGCCGCGAGCTCCTCGAGGTCGAGGACCTGGGCGCCGGCGCGGGCCAGGGCCTGCAGCAGGCGGCTCTTGCCGCTGCCCGTCGGCCCGTGGATCACGCGAAAATCGAGATGTCGGGGTCGAACGTTCAATTCATTCACGACATAACGGCGGTAGGCGCGATAGCCGCCCTCGAGCGTGGCCGCCTCCCAGCCGACCTCGCGCAGGATGTGAGCCATGGCACCGGAGCGCTTGCCGCCGCGCCAGCAATAGACGAGCGGCTTCCAGTCCTTCGGGTATTTCCCGAACTGCTCCTCGATGTGGCGCGAGACGTTCCTCGCGACGAGCGCCCCGCCGATCTTTTTCGCCTCGAACGGCGAGACCTGCTTGTAGAGCGTGCCCACCTCGGCCCGCTGGGCGTCATCCAGCACCGGCGCCGAAACCGCGCCGGGAATGTGGTCTTCGGCGAACTCGGAAGGCGTGCGAGCGTCGATGACGGCGTCGAACTGCGACAGCACCGCCCAGTCCATCGGCACTTTCGCCCCGTCGCGTTCCATGGCGCCAGTTTACGCCGCGGCAGCGGCGTGTAAGATAGGTCCTCCCCGGACGCAGCCATGCTTTTGCTCGAGCGCCTGACCTCACGAAGCTGCCGATCGCTCGCCGCGATGATCGGCTTCGCGCGCGCCGGGAGCGGAGGGCGAGGTCCGCGCTCCGGCACGCCGGACGCGCACGGGCGTCGTGCTCGATATCCCGCCCTCTTCGCCTTTCCCTTCGCCCTGCCCCAAACCCGTCTTGCAGAACGCTCGCCGCAGCCCCGGCAGCGATAGCCATTTCCCAAGGAGGAGCCTGACATGGATCGCCGACATTTCCTGAAGACTTCCGCTGCCGCAGCCGCCGCCTCTGCGCTGCCGTTCAAAGCGTCCGCTGCCAGCCCGACCTGGCGCGGCTACGAGATCACCACGCGCGTCGAGATCATGAACCCGTCGGGCGTGTCGCACGCGTGGATTCCCATCCCGGCCGTGGACGACGGCGAATGGCAGAAGACGCTCGGCAATTCCTGGACCGGCAACGCCACGCGCGCCGAGCTGGCCACCGACGGCAAGTACGGCGTGACCATGCTGCACGCCGAGTGGGCGCCCGGCGTGAAGAACCCGGCCGTCGAGGTGACGAGCCGCTTCGCCACCCGCGACCGCGCCGTCGATCTCGCCGCGCGCCCCGACGGAGAGGAGCTTTCCGCGGCCGACCGGACTTTCTATACCGCGCCGACCGAGCTCATCGCCACCGACGGCATCGTGCGCAAGACCGCGCTCGGGATCACGAAGAACGCGAAGACCGACGTCGAGAAGGCGCGCGCGGTGTACGAGTGGATCGTCGACAACACCTTCCGCGACCCGAAGGTGCGCGGCTGCGGCCTCGGCGACATCAAGACCATGCTGGAGACCGGCAACCTGGGCGGCAAGTGCGCGGACCTGAACGCGCTCTTCGTCGGCCTCATGCGCTCGGTCGGCGTGCCGGCGCGCGATGTCTACGGCATCCGCGTCGCCAAGTCCGTGTACGGCTACAAGAGCCTCGGCGCGGGCTCGGAGAACGTCACCAAGGCGCAGCACTGCCGCGCCGAGTTCTTCGCGCGCGGCCATGGCTGGGTGCCGGTCGACCCCGCCGACGTGCGCAAGGTCGTGCTCGAGGAGCCGCCGGGCAACCTCGCGGTGAACAATGCCAAGGTGGTCGCGGCGCGCAAGCGCCTCTTCGGCAGCTGGGAGATGAACTGGCTCGGCTACAACATGGGCCACGACGTCCAGCTTCCCGGCTCGCGCGGCGCGAAGGTGCCCTTCCTCATGTATCCCAACGCCGAGACCGGCGGCCAGCGGCTCGACCAGCTCGATTCCGACTCGATGGGCTACTCGATCACCGCCTGGGACATCAAGGTCTAGAGGACCTCGCGCACTACGCCGCGGAGCGCTCGCCGCTCCGCGGCGGGGGCGAAGAGGGGGCGGCGCAGGTGAAGCGTCTGTTTTAGTGTTTTATAAAAATCTCTTTCGCTGAAAGCGCGATGGATCAACGCGGCCAGCGCCTTTTCGTCGTAGAGCGGATACAGGCCCGGATAGCGCGCACCCACCATGCCGACGTTGCCGGAAACGCGCGAGGCGAGCACCGGCGTGCCGATGCGCGCCGCCTCGACGATGACGTTCGCCCCGCCTTCCATGACGGAGCTGTGCACGACGAGGTGGCTCGCCGCGATCCAGCGCAAGGTCCGGCCGTGCGGCAGGCTGCCGAGCCACTTGTAGCGCGGCTCGCGCCGCATCCACGCCGCGGCTTCCCGGCCCAAAGCGGGATCGAGCGCCCCGCCGATATGGATCAATTCAAGAGATTCTTCCTCAAGGCGATTGACGGCCATGACCGCCCGGAAGGGATCCTTTTCGGCGCGCAAGTGCCCGATGACGGCGATGCGGAACCGGCGGGCAGGAGGACGGTGAAGCAGTTTGCAGTCGCTCGATTGGTACACCACGCGCGCCTTGCGGCGCACGGCGGGCGGAAGCTCGCGCAGCGCCGCTTCCTGGAGGACGATGACGCGGTCGGCGAGCTCGAGCGAGCGGCGCGCCTCGGCGGACGCCGGCAGGTCCTTGTAGAGGTCGGTGCCGGTCAGGACGACGACGAGGGGTTTGTGCGTTTCCTTGAAAGCGGCGATCGAGGCGTGGCTGCGCCGGGCGTGCAGGGCGATGAGCGCGTCGCACGGCTCGCCGCGCCACGCGAGCGAGACCTCGGCGCGATATCCGTCCGCGCGCAGCATGCCCGCCCAACGCACCGCGGTATGGCGGTTGCCGTTGCGCGCGCTTGCCCCGGCAGGAGTGGCGATGAATAAGCGCTCGATGCCCATGGGTTCCGGTCCGGCGGCGATGGTATCGGAAGAACTGCGCGCAGGGCTCCTCGCCACCCGCGAGCGCACGCAGCGCATCACCTCCGTCTATCGCGGCGAGCGGCTGCTCGGGCCGCAGCTCGCGATCGTCAACCCGCCGCTCTGGGAGATCGGCCACGTCGGCTGGTTCCAGGAGCGCTGGTGCCTGCGCCATCGCCCCGATGGCTCGCTTGGCGAGTCGATCCTGGCCGGCGCCGACGGGCTCTACGATTCCTCGGCGATCCCGCACGACACGCGCTGGGGGCTGCCGCTGCCTTCCCTCGAGCGCACGCGGCAGTACATGCAGGACGTCCTCGACCGCGTGCTCGAGCGCCTTTCTCGCGAGCCGGAGAACGAGTGGCTGCACTATTTCCTGCGCCTCGCGACCTACCACGAGGACATGCACGGCGAGGCGTTCCACTACACCGCCCATACGCTGGGATACGAGGATCCGCAGCCGGATCTCAAGCCTTCAGGCTCGTCGGCGCGGGGCGATGTGGAATTCGAGGGACGACGCATCCTGCTGGGTGCGGAGCCAGGGCAGGACGTCTTCGTGTTCGACAACGAGAAGTGGGCGCGGGAGGTCGAGCTGAAGCCGTTTGCCATAGCGGCGGCCCCGGTCACGAACGGCGAGTACCTCGAGTACGTCGAAGACGGCGGCCGGCCGCCGCGCCACTGGTTTCACGTCGACGGACGCTGGATGGAACGGCGGTTTTCCGTCTACAAGGAAGTCGATCAAGGCGAAGCGGTCAGGCATGTCGATTGGCACCAGGCCAATGCCTACTGCACGTGGGCGGGACGGCGCCTGCCCACCGAAGCGGAGTTCGAGCTGGGCTTGAAGGAAGAAAAAATACGCTGGGGCGAAGTGTGGGAATGGACCTCGTCCACCTTCGAGCCTTATCCGGGATTCGTCGCCGATCCGTACAAGGACTACTCGCAGCCCTGGTTCGGCGACCACATGGTGTTGCGCGGCGCGAGCTTCACCACGCCGCGGCGCATGCTGCGGCCGACCTTCCGCAACTTCTACCAGCCGCACCGCGCCGACGTCTTCTGCGGTTTCCGCACTTGCGCGCTTTAACGGATAATTCTCCTCATGAACGCTCCTGAACGCATCCGCCTTACGCAGTTCAGCCATGGCGGCGGCTGCGGCTGCAAGATCGCGCCCGCGGTGCTCTCCGAGATCCTCGCCGCCACGCCGGTGCGCGGCCTGCCCAAGGAGCTGCTGGTCGGCACGGAAACCGCCGACGACGCGGCCGTCTACAAGCTGAACGACACGCAGGCCCTCGTCGCCACCACGGATTTCTTCACGCCGATCGTCGACGATCCATTCGACTTCGGCCGCATCGCCGCCACCAACGCCATCTCGGACATCTATGCGATGGGCGGCCGGCCGATCATGGCCCTGGCCATCGTCGGCATGCCGCTCGAGAAGCTGCCGGTGTCGGTCATCGGCCGCATCCTCGAGGGCGGCGAGTCCGTGTGCGCGAAGGCGGGCATCCCGATCGCCGGCGGGCATTCCATCGACACGCTGGAGCCGATCTACGGCTTGGTCGCCCTTGGCCTCGTCCATCCGGACAAGGTGAAGAGGAACAGCTCCGCCAAGGCCGGCGACCTCCTCATCCTCGGCAAGCCGCTCGGCGTCGGCATCCTTTCGGCGGCGCTCAAGAAGGGCAAGCTTTCGGAGGCGGGCTACGCGACGATGCTCGATTGGACGACCCGCCTTAATACGCCGGGCCAGGCGCTTGCCGACATGCCGGCCGTGCATGCCCTCACCGACGTCACCGGCTTCGGCCTCGCCGGCCACCTGCTCGAGATCTGCCGCGGCTCGAAGCTGGGCGCGGAATTGTCCTTCCAACAGATTCCGATCGTGGAAGAGGCGAAGCAGTTTGCCGAGCAGGGGATCGCCACTGGCGCCTCGGACCGCAACTGGTCGGGCTACGGCCAGGACGTGCGGCTGCCCCGCGATTTCCCGGAATGGAAGAAGAAAATCCTTACCGACCCGCAGACGAGCGGCGGCTTGCTCGTCGCGTGTGCGGAGGAGGCCAAGGAGCGCGTGCTCGGCGAATTCCGCAAGCACGGCTTCATGGCCGCGTCGGTGATCGGCCGCCTCTCGGCGGGCGATCCGGCGATCATCGTCCGCTGACCGACGGTCCGAGAAGCGGCGCGAGCCCCTTCCAGACGTTGTCGACGATGAGCGGCTGCGCCTCGGCTATCGGATGGATGTGGTCGGGCTGGAAAAGCTCCTGCTTCTCGGCGAATCCCTCCAGCAGAAACGGCACGAGCGCGGTCCGGTAGCGCCCGGCAAGCTCGGCGAAAGCTCCATCGAACGCGGCTGCGTAGTCCGGGCCGTAGTTGGGCGGCATCCTCATCCCGACCAGCACGACCCGCGCGCCGGCCTTCTGCGCCTGCACGATCATCGCGGCGAGGTTTTTCTTCATCTCGGCCACCGGCAGGCCGCGCAGGCCGTCGTTGGCGCCGAGCTCGAGTATCACGATGCTCGGCTTTTTCTCGGAAATGATTTTCGCAAAGCGTCCCTTGCCTCCGGCGGTGGTCTCCCCGGAGACGCTCGCATTCGCGACGCTATAATCCCGGCGCTCGCGCTTGAGCCGCTCGCCGAGCAAAGCCACCCAGCCGCGTCCCTGCGGGATGCCGTAGGCCGCCGACAGGCTGTCGCCGAAGACCAGGATCGATTTCCCTGCCGCCGCCGCATCCAATGGGCGAAGGCACGAGGCCAACACGAGCATGAGGACGAAGAGCGTTCTGGCGGCGAGCGGCATCGGCAAGACGGTGAGGAGCGGTGACGCGGACCTCGTCATTCTGCGCGACGTGGCGCTGGAAATCACCCCCGGCGAGACGCTCGCCGTCGTGGGCGCGTCCGGCTCGGGAAAGTCGACGCTCCTTGCCATCCTCGCCGGCCTCGACACGCCCAGCACCGGCAGCGTCCGGCTCGACGGCCAGGAGATCTTCGCCCTGGACGAGGACGCCCGCGCCGAGCTGCGCGGCCGTCTCGTCGGCTTCGTGTTCCAGTCTTTCCAGCTCGTGCCCGCGCTGACCGCCCTCGAGAACGTCATGCTGCCCCTCGAGCTGGCGAACAGGGGCGATTGCGAAAGGGAGGCCGGAGAAATGCTCGCGCGCGTCGGGCTCGGCGAGCGGCTGCACCACTACCCCAAGCACCTTTCCGGCGGCGAGCAGCAGCGCGTGGCCCTCGCGCGGGCATTCGTCGTGCGGCCCGCGCTGCTCTTTGCCGACGAGCCGACCGGAAGCCTCGATGCCGCTTCCGGGGCTGAGGTGATCGAGCTGCTTTTCCGGATGAACCGCGAGCAGGGCACGACCCTCGTCCTCGTCACGCACGACGAGGCGCTCGCGGGGCGCTGCGGCCGCGTGATCCGCCTCGTGGGCGGCCGGATCGCGGCATGAGCCTGCGCCAGGCGGCCCGCATGCTGGCGCGGGACTGGCGCGCCGGCGAGCTGCGCCTGCTCGCCGCGGCGCTCGCCGTCGCCGTGGCGAGCGTCACGAGCGTCGGCTTTTTTGCCGACCGCATCGGGCGCGGCCTCGTGCGCGACGCGCACCAGCTGCTCGGCGCCGACCTCGTGCTCGTCTCGGACCACCCGTTTGCCGAGCTTTTCTCCCAGGAAGTAGACAAGGAGGGGCTGTCGCGTGCCGAAGCATCCGCGTTCATCAGCATGGCGATTTCCGGCGAGCGCTCGCAGCTCGCCGGCGTCAAGGCGGTGACGGAGAACTACCCGCTGCGCGGAAAGCTGCGCATCGCACCGCAAGCCGGCGCGCCCGATGCCGAGGCGCCGCCCGGGCCGCCGCGCGGCAAGGTGTGGATCGAGGAGCGCCTCGTCTCCTCGCTGGGCGCCGCGCCGGGCGCGCGCATCAAGCTCGGGCGGGCGGAGCTCGAGGTCGCCGCGGTCCTGACGCTCGAGCCGGAGCGCAGCGCGAGCTTCTTCAACATCGCTCCGCGCATCGTCATGAATGCCGCCGACGTCGCCGAGACGGGGCTCGTCCAGCCTGGGAGCCGGGTCACCTACTACCTGTACGCGGCGGGCGACGCCGCGCGCGTCGCCGCGCTCGAGAAGCGGGTGAAGTCGCGGCTTGGCCGCGGCCAGCGCGTGGAAACGCTGGAAACCGGCCGGCCGGAGGTGCGCGCCGGCATCGAGCGCGCCGAGCGCTTCCTCTCGCTCACGGCGCTGCTGGCGGCGATCCTCGCCGGGGTGGCGATCGGCCTTGGCACGCGCCGCTTCGTGGAGCGCCACCTCGATGCCTGCGCCGTGATGCGCTGCCTCGGCGCGACGCAGTCGCACCTCGTCGCTTTGTACGCCTGGGAATTCGCCTTGCTTGGAGTGCTCGCGTGCAGCGCGGGGGCGCTCATCGGAACCGTCGCGCAAGCCGGCATCGCCGCCGCCCTCGGGGAGCTCCTGCGAGCCGACCTGCCGCCGCCCGGGCCCGTTCCGGCGCTGCAGGGCTTCCTCGTCGGCTTCGTCCTCCTCCTGGGCTTCGCGCTGCCGCCGCTGCTGCAGCTCAAGGATGTGCCGGCGGTGCGCGTGATCCGCCGCGAAGCCGGGGAAACGAAGCGCGGAGCGCTCGCGGCGTATGCCGCAGGATCCCTGGCGCTCGCCGCGCTTCTGGTCTGGCAGGCGGGCGACATGAAGCTCGGAGCGTATGTGGTGGGCGGCTTCGCGGTCGCCGTGGTCCTGTTCTTCGCGCTGGCGTGGCTCGCCTTGAGGTTTCTCACGCTCTCGTTCATTCGCGCGAACGCTCCAAGCCGCGTGCTGCGCTACGGGCTCGCCAACCTGCGCCGCGGCTTGCGTGCGAACGCCATCCAGACCGCGAGCCTCGCGTTGGGCCTCGCCGCCGTGCTCCTTCTTACGTTCACGCGCAACGACCTTGTCGAAGCGTGGCGCCGGAGCGCGCCGCCCGATGCGCCCAACCGGTTCCTGCTCGGCGTGCAGCCAGACCAGTTGCAGGACGTGCAGCGCTTTCTCGCCGGACACGGCTTGAAGAACGCCGTGCTTTACCCGATGGTCCGGGCGCGCGTCACGGCGGTGAACGGCCGGCCCGTGCGCGAAGGCGACTACTCCGAGGAACGCGCGCGCCGGCTGGTCGAGCGCGAGTTCAACCTCTCGTACATGGAGGCGCCGCCCGAGCACAACGCCATCGCGGCCGGCCGCTGGTTCGCGCCCGGGGCGCACGAGCTTTCGGTCGAGGAGGGCATCGCGGCGACGCTCGGCTGGAAGCTCGGCGACGAGCTGCGTTGGGAGGCGGCAGGAGAGGCGTTCACGGCGCGCATCACCTCGCTGCGGCGCCTGCGCTGGGATTCGATGCGCGTCAATTTCTTCGTCATCGCGCCGCCGAAGCTGCTGGCGGGGTTGCCGACGAGCTACATCTCCGCCTTCCGGGTGGAGCCGGCGCAGTCGGCGGCGCTCAATGAGCTCGTGGCGCGGTTCCCGAACGTGACCGTGGTGGACGTGGCGGCGGCGGTCCGCCAGGCGCAGGACGTGGTCGACCAGCTGGTTCACGCGGTGCAGTACGTGTTCCTCTTCGCCATGATCGCCGGCCTGATCGTGCTCTATTCGGCGCTCGTGGCCACGGAGGATGAACGGCGGCGGACCGCGGCCGTGCTGCGCGTCTACGGCGCCTCGCGGGCGCTCGTCGCCGGCAGCCAGCGCGTCGAGTTCCTGGCGATGGGCGCGGTGGCGGGGTTGCTCGCCACCCTGGGCGCTGCCGCCATCGGCCAGCTCCTCGCGCGACGCGTCTTCGAGCTCGACTTGCCGCCCAGCCTCGCCCTCTGGATCGCGGGGCCCCTCGCGGGCCTTGCGCTCCTGTCGCTGAACGC
>JBLNDP010000125.1:0-4002 GCA_050261755.1 Clostridia bacterium | reverse complement strand
GAGGATGGAGCCGCACGAGCGGCCGCTGCGCACGAGCACGTCGCTGCCGATTGCCGCTACGCCCTTGAACATGTCCTTGAGATTGCCGGCGATGGTGATCTCCTCCACCGGGAAGGCGATCTCGCCGCCTTCCACCCAGTAGCCCGCGGCGCCGCGCGAGTAGTCGCCGGTGACCGGGTTCACGCCCTGTCCCATGAGCTCGGTGACGAGGAGCCCGCGGCCGAGCTTGCGCAGCATGCCTGCGAAATCGGGGCCCTCGGAGCGCACGACCAGGTTGTGGTGGCCGCCGGCATTGCCCGTGGTCCGCATGCCAAGCTTGCGCGCGGCGTAGCTACCGAGGAAGTAGCCCTCGAGCACGCCGCCGGAAACGACGCTCCGCGTGCGCGTAGCGACGCCTTCATCGTCGAATGGCGTGCTCGCGGCGCCCTGCGGCAGGAGGGGCTGCTCGGCGATATGCACGAGCGGCGAGAACACCTGCTTGCCGAGGCTGTCGAGGAGAAACGAGGTTTTCCTGTAAAGGTTGCCGCCGTTCACCGCCGAAACGAAGCTGCCGATGAGGCCGATGGCCGCCGGCGCCTCGAAGAGCACCGGCGCCTGGCAGGTGGCGATCTTGCGCGCGCCCAGGCGGGCGAGCGCTCGCTGCGCTGCATACCGGCCGAGCGCCGCCGGATCGGCGAGCTTTCCGGGCACGCGCGACAGGCTGAACCAGTCGTCGCGCTGCATGAGCCCTTTGTCCTCGGCAATCAGCGAGCATGAAAGGTAGTGCGTGGAGCGCGCATGGCCGGCCATGAAGCCGAGGCTGTTCGCGAAGACGAACTGCGAGTGCTGCGCCGACACCGTGGCACCCTCGGAGTTGCGGATGGCCTTCGAGACGGACAGCCCTGCCTGCTCGCAGCGGCGCGCGAGCTCGACCGCCTCGTCCGTCGTGATCGACCAGGGATGAAACAGGTCGAGGTCCGGAAACTCGCGCGCCAGCGTGTCGGGCTCCGGCAAGCCGGCCGCGTCGTCCTCGGCGGTGTGGCGCGCGATGGCCGCCGCCGCGTCGACCGTCTGCTCCAGCGCCGCGCGCGAGAAATCGGAGGTGCTCGCATGCCCGCGGCGCGCACGCGGCCGCTCGCCGAAGTAGACGGAAACGCCTACGCTCCGGTCGCGATTGTGCTCGACCACATCCGGCTTGCCCTTACGCACCGTCACGGTGAGGCCGTAGGCCTCCGAGACGTCGCAGTCGCAGCCGCTCGCCCCGGCGGCGCGCGCCCGGGCGAGGACAATGCCGGCGAGCTCGCGCAGCTCGCCAGGCGTACAGGTAAAACGGGCTTCTCCGGCGGGTGGCCGCGCCGGCTTCGTCAGGACCTTCGGCATGCGGGCTATCATACTGGAGCGAGATGACGGACGAAATCCTCAGCAAGACCAAGCGCAAGCAGCAGATGCACGAGCTCCAGGCCCTCGGCGCCTCGCTCGTCGATCTGCCCGCGCCCCTGCTCGATGACATGCAGCTCGACGACGCGCTCCTGCGCGCCGTGCTGGAGGCGAAGCGCATCCGCAGCCACGAGGGACGGCGGCGGCAGATGCAATATATCGGCCGGCTCATGCGCGACGTGGACCCGGACCCGATCCGCGCGCGCATCGCCGAGCTCGAGGGCCACTCGGCGCAGGCGACGGCGCAGCACCGCCGCCTGGAGGCGCTGCGCGAGCGCCTGCTGGAGGACGACGAGGCGCTGACGGAGTTCGCCGCCGCGCACCCGGGCGCCGACCTGCAGGCGCTGCGCACGCTCGTGCGCAATGCCCGGCGCGAAGCGAAGGAAGGCAAGCCGCCGCGCGCCTACCGCGAGCTTTTCCGCCTGCTCAAGAATGCTTGAGCTGGCCCCGCTTTTCCGCGCCGAGATCACCCTGGCGACGCCGCAGGAGCTCGGCGAAGCGCCGCTCGGGCGGCGGCGCATCATTCCGATCACCGGCGGCAGCTTCCGCGGCGAGCGCCTTTCGGGACGCGTCGTGCCCGGAGGCGCGGACTGGCAGATCGTACGCCGGGACGGCGCGGCGGAGCTCGACGCGCGGTACACGCTGGAAACCGCGGACGGCGCTCTCCTGTATGTGCACCATCAGGCGGTGCGCCACGGCCCTCCGGAGATCCTGAAGCAGCTGGCCGAGGGCAAGGCCGTGGACCGGGCGTCCTACTACATGCGCGGCGCCATGCGCCTGGAGACGGGCGATGCGCGCTACGAGTGGCTGAACCGCATTCTTTGCGTCACTACCGGTGCGCGCCTTGCCGCATCGGTCGAGCTGGAGGTTTACGAAGTCACATGAACGAAGAAAATCTTGTCGTCGGGCTCGTGTCGATCAGCGACCGTGCTTCCGCGGGCGTCTACAAGGACGAGGGCGTCCCGGCCCTGAAGGAATGGCTGTCTTCGGCCGTCGCCTCGCCCAAGTGGCGGGACGAGACGCGCCTCATCGCCGACGAGCAGCCCGTCATCGAGAAAACGCTTCGGGAGCTCGTCGACGAAAAAGGCTGCCATCTCGTGCTGACCACGGGCGGTACGGGGCCGGCGCCGCGCGACGTGACGCCCGAGGCGACGCTGGCGGTGGCCGACAAGGTAATGCCGGGGTTCGGCGAACAGATGCGCGCGCTCAGCCTCAAGTTCGTGCCGACCGCCATCCTGTCGCGCCAGGTGGCCGTCATTCGCAAGGGCGCCCTGATCATCAACCTGCCCGGCCAGCCGAAGTCCATCCGCGAGACGCTGCAGGGGCTGCCCGATGTGCCGGGCATTTTCGCCGCCGTGCCCTATTGCATCGACCTCATCGGCGGGCCGTACATCGAGACGAACGAATCGGTGGTGAAGGCGTTCCGGCCGAAGTCCGCCATCCGCCAGAAATGAGCATGCCCTCCATCGAGACCATCGAGATCGAGACCGGCGCGAAGCCCCAGGCCGCCGTCATTTGGCTGCACGGCCTAGGCGCCGACGGCCACGACTTCGAGCCGATCGTGCCCGAGCTGCGGCTCCCCGCCTCCCCAGCCATCCGCTTCGTTTTCCCGCACGCGCCGGTGCGTCCCGTGACCCTCAACAACGGCTACCGCATGCGCGCCTGGTACGACATCTTCCAGCTGGGCGGAGGGGCCGAGGACGAAGCCGGAATCCGCGACTCCCAGCTCGTCCTGGAGCATCTTGTCGACGCGGAGAAGCGAAAAGGCATCTCCGCTTCGCGAATCGTCCTGGCCGGCTTCTCGCAAGGCGGGGCCATCGCGCTGCAGACCGCGACGCGCTACCCCGAGAAGCTCGCCGGGGTCCTGGCGCTCTCCACCTATCTGCCGCTGTCCGCCAAGCTCGGCGCCGAGCGCGCGGAGGCCAACCTGGGGACGCCGATCTTCATGGCGCACGGGAGCTACGACGATGTCATCCCGCTCGAGCGCGCGGAGCGCTCGCGCAGGCTATTGACGGAAGGCGGCTACGCGGTGGAGTGGCACACCTATCCGATGCCGCATTCGGTGTGCGCGCCCGAGATCGCCGATATCTCGGCGTATCTGGCGAAGGTCCTGGCTTAGGTTTCCCGCACCATCTCGCGGAAGCGAACGATGTCGTAGTCGTCGCCCCGCTCCGCGACGCCCTGCGGCAGGTACATGTAGCTCTTGCCGCCGCGCTCGCTCTCGAGGTTCTCGCCGCCCGCGAAGACGCCGGCGCGAAGCGCGACGGACGTCTCGCCCATGCCCAGCCCCGGCGCGGGAAGGAGCGCGCCCGTCTCCTGCGTGCCGCGCATCGAGAACACGCAGCGCTCCGGGGCGCGGGAGAGCGTCTGGATGCCGACGCGCGCCTCCTGCGCCGATACCTTGGTCACGCGGCGGATCACGCCGACCACCCAGTTGTTGCCGCCGTCGGGCTGCATGGCGATGATCCGGCCGATCTTCAGCCAGTCGCCCTTGACCTGCTGCACGACCGCGCCGAAGCCGCCCGCGCTCACGTTCTCGACGATCCAGTTCTCCGCCTGCTGCTTGTCGCCCAGCGCGCCCAGCGC
>JBLNDP010000124.1:0-5631 GCA_050261755.1 Clostridia bacterium | reverse complement strand
AGCGGCTTCTTGAGGACGGTGTCGAGCATTAGTCGAGCGGCAGGGCCTGCCGGCGCGCCTCCTCGAGGTGGAGCTGGTGGGTGAGCGGGCAGGAGGCGACGAGCTGCGCGATGGTCGCGTCGAGGTTGGCGCCGTGGTTGAGCATCGCGTCCACCGCCTCGGCGATCGGCATCTGCACGCCGAGCTTCCTCGCGAGCGCCACCACCGCCTCGGCGGAGAAGGCGCCCTCGGTCACTTCCTTGCGGCCGGCCAGGATGTCCGCGAGCTTCTTTCCCTCGCCGAGCGCGAAGCCGAGCGAGGTGTTGCGCGACTGCATGCTGTTGGCGGTGAGCATGAGGTCGCCCATGCCGGCGAATCCCATGAAGGTGTCGGCGCGCGCGCCCTTGGCGAGGCCGAGGCGCAGCGCCTCGTCCAGGCCGAGCGTGATGAGCGTCGCCCGTGCGTTCTCGCCGAGCTTGCGGCCGGCGGCGATGCCCGAGGCGATGGCCACCACGTTCTTCATCACGCCGCCGATGGCCGCGCCGGCCACGTCGTCGGACGGGTGCACGCAGAAATTGGCGTTGGCGATCTCGCCCGCGAGGCGCGAGGCCACCTTGAGGTCGGCGCAGGCGAGCGCGACGCCGCACGGCAGGTCGACCGCGATCTCCTTCGCGAACGACGGGCCCGAAAGGACGGCGGCGGGCGCCTGGGGCAGCGTCTGCTTCAGCACCTCGGGCATGAGCGCGAGCGTGCCGCGCTCGACGCCCTTGGAGCAGCTCACCACCGGCGTGCCGGCGGCGACGTGCGGCCGCAATTCGCCCGTGACGGCGCGCATGTGCTGCGCGGGCGGCGCGAGCAGCAGGAAATGCTTTCCCGCCGCGGCTTCCTTCAACGAATTCGTCGAGCGGATGCCCGAGGGAAGGGAGACTGAGGGCAGGAAGATCCTGTTGATCCCTTCCTGGTTGATCGACGTCACGACTTCGGGCTCGCGCGCCCAGATGACGACGTCGTGGCCCGAGCGCCGGACCACGCACGCCATGGCGGTGCCGAAGGCGCCGCCGCCGATCACGCCGACTCGTGCCATGGAGGCATGGTGTCTTCCCGCGACGACAGCAATGTTGACCAGGATCAAAGGGCATCGCCGCCCGGCGCCTAGATTGGCAACACCTAATTCCGTTCACGGAGGTCACGTCATGTTCCGGTTCAAGCACGCTGCCGTCGCGGTCGCGGCGGCCCTGGTGGTGGCGGGCCCCGCCGCCGCGCAGCAGATCGAGTCCGAGCTCGTCCTGATCACGCCGGTCGCGAAGACCCTCACCGACCCGTCGCTCGCCGAGTTCACCAAGTACGCGAAGGAGAAGTGGAACGTCACCGTCAAGGCGAGCGCGCTCGCCGCCGGCACGCCCGTCGCCTACGGCCAGATCGTCGAGTGGAAGGGCCGGCCGCAGGCCGACATCTTCTGGGGCGGCGAGTCGGCGCTCTTCGACAAGCTCGCCGAGCAGGGGCTGCTCGCGAAGCTCGACCTGCCGAAGGCGGTGATGGACGCCATCCCCGCCACGATCGGCAAGCCGAAGCCCATCTACCTCAAGGACCCGAAAGGCTACTGGAGCGGCACGGTGCTCGAGCCGTACGGCATCGTCTACCAGCCGAAGCTCTTCGCTCGCCTCGGCCTGCCGGCGCCCAAGGACTGGGACGACCTGCTCAACCCGAGGCTGAAGGGCAACGTCGCGCAGTGCGCGCCGAGCCGCTCATCCTCGAGCCACGCCACGTATGAGGTGATCCTGCAGCGCGACGGCGAGGAAAAGGGCTGGGACTTCCTCAAGCACCTGGGCGCCAACACCGGCATCTTCACCGCCCGCAGCCGCGACGTGCCGTCGGTGGTCGCCAAGGGCGAGTTCGCCGCCGGCTTCGCGGTGCCGAGCTACATGGCGTTCGAGGACCGGCTCGCCGGCTTCGACATCAAGTACGTGGCGCCGAAGACCGCGTGGATCACGCCCGAGCCGATCGCCATCATCGCCGGCGCGCCGCATCCCAAGGCGGCGAAGGCGTTCATCGAGTTCATGCTCTCCGAGCCGGGCCAGAAGGTCGCGATGTCGCGCGGCGTCTTCCCGATCACGCCCAAGTACAAGGTGCGCGGCGAGAAGGGCTCGACCGCCGAGATGGCGGTGGAGTTCACCGGCGGCGTGCGCTCCTACTTCGACGTGCCGGTCAACAACATCTACGACGACGACGTGGCGCAGAAGCGCTACGAAGCCGTGAACTCGAAGTTCCGCACGGAGATCGAGGCGCAAGTCGAGCAACTGAAGAAGAAGTACTAAGGTGCAGATCAGCGCCCACGACATCGTCAAGCGGTTCGGCGATAACGAGGTCGTCGGGCGCTCCAGCTTCTCGATCGGGGAGGGCGAGCTCTTCACCCTCCTCGGTCCCTCCGGCTGCGGCAAGACCACCCTGCTGCGGCTCATCGCCGGCTTCTACGCGCCCGACGAGGGCGAGATCCGCTTCGACGGCAAGCGCGTGAACGACGTGCCGCCCCACAAGCGCGGCATCGGCATGGTGTTCCAGAACTACGCCCTCTGGCCGCACATGACGGTCGAGGAGAATGTTTCCTACGGTTTGAAGCTTCGGGACACCGGCTCGCCGGAGATGAAGAGCCGTGTGGCCGCCATTCTTGAAAAAGTAAGGCTGGAGAAATACGGCGCCCGGTACCCGGGACAACTGTCGGGCGGGCAGCAGCAGCGCGTGGCGCTCGCGCGGGCGCTGGTGCTGAACCCGAAGATCCTGCTGCTGGACGAGCCGCTCTCCAACCTCGACGCCAAGGTGCGCATCCAGGTGCGCGCCGAGATCCGCAAGCTGCAGAAGGAGCTCGGCATCACCACGGTGTACGTGACGCACGACCAGGAGGAGGCGCTGACCCTCTCCGACCACATCGTCGTCTTCAACCAGGGCCGCATCTTCCAGATGGGCACGCCGAAGGACCTCTACGAGCGGCCGACGAACCGCTTCGTCGCCGACTTCATCGGCATCAACAACCTCGTGGACGGCACGGTGCGGGAGTCGAACGCCGGCTTTACCGCCGTCGACACGGAGGTGGGCCTGCTGCGCGCGCTGCCGAACGAGGCGCTCAAGGCGGGCGGCAAATGCACCTTGTGTGTCCGGCCCGAGAACATTGCCCTTGGCTTTCCCAGTGACAGTAATTCCGTGAAAGGCAAAATCACTTTTGCCGCCTATCTCGGCCATACGTTGCGCTACGACGTCGAGGTCGGGCGCGTCGTCTTCAAGGTCGACATCCGCGACCCGTGGCACCACGAGCCGCTCGCGCTCGGCGCCGAAGTCGACCTGAGCTTCGCGGCGAGCGGGACGGTGGCCATTGAGGCGTCGTAGCTTCCTGCCGCGCTCGCCGCTCGCCTTCCTGGGCTGGGCGGTGATCTGGGCGTTCCTGCTCCTCTTCGTCTTCTATCCGCTGACGCGCATCTTCTACGACGCGTTCACGAACGAGCAGGGCGTCTTCACGCTCGCCAATTTCCACGAGTTCTTCACCGACCGCTACTACCTGCGCTCGCTGTGGAAGTCGCTGCTGCTGGCCGCGGGGGCGGTCGCGACCACGTCGGTGGTCGGCATCGCGGTCGCCTTCCTCATCGTGCGCTGCGATTTTCCCTACCGCAACGCCTTCTCCTACCTGACCATGCTGCCGATGATCCTGCCGCCGCTCGTCGGCGTGCTGGGCTTCGTCTTCATCCTCGGCCGCGCCGGCACGGTGAACGTGATCCTGCAGGACACCTTCGGCCTGGAGCACCCCATCAACTTCATGTACGGCGTGCAGGGCGTGCTGCTCGTGGAGACGGTGCACCTCTTCCCGATGATGACGCTCTCGGTGCTGGACGCGCTCGCGCGCGTCGACCCGACGCTCGAGGAGGCGGCGGCCGGCATGGGCGCGAAGGGCTGGCGGCGCTTCTGGGACGTGACGCTGCCGCTCATGACGCCGGGCTACATCTCCGGGGCGCTGCTCGTCTTCATCTGGACCTTCGCCGACTTCGTCACGCCGCTGGTCCTCGGCGTGCAGGACCTCCTCGCCGCGCAGGCCTACCTGAACATCGTCCAGTTCGTCGACCGGCGCATCTTCCGCATGGGGATCGTCATCTCGGCGCTCCTCGTGCTGCTCGCCATCGTCTTCGTGCTCGCGGCGCGGCAGTACGTCTCGATCAAGGACTACAGCTCGCTCACCTACTCGAAGGTGGAGCGCAGGAAGCTGGGACCGGTGGGCGGATGGGTCGCGGTCTTCTTCCTGTCGCTCCTCATGTTCATCTCGCTCGTGCCCCAGGCCGGCGTCCTGCTCGCGGCCGTCGGCCGCGGCTGGGCGCTCACGCCCTTCCCGGAGCACTACACGATGGAGTTCTTCGAGCAGGTGAGCATCGAGACGCCGAAGTTCATCTACAACTCGCTCCTCTACTGCGCCGTCGCGGTCGCGATGTGCCTCGTGATCGGCGTGCCGATGGCGTGGATCATGGGCCGCACGCGCGCGCCGGGCCGCGGCGCCATGGACGCGCTCACCACGCTCATGCTCGCCATCCCCGGCACGGCGGTCGGCATCGCCTACGTGCGCTCGTTCAACTCTCCGCTGCCGCTCATCGATGTGCCGCTCACCGGCATGTGGTTCATCCTGCCGCTCGTCCTCGCGGTGCGCCGCCTGCCGTACACGGTGCGCGGCAGCTTCTCCTCGATCCTCCTCGTGCACCCCTCGATGGAAGAGGCGGCGGAGAGCGTGGGCGCCTCGAAGCTGCGCGTCTTCCGCGACGTGACCGTGCCGCTCGTCTGGAAGGGCATCCTGGTCGGCGCGCTCTTCTCCTTCATCACCTCCATCCAGGAGGCGTCCTCGACGCTCTTCCTCACCACGGGCGGCCACGAGATGATCCCCTTCGGCATCTTCACGTTCTACATCGCCGGCTCGCAGAGCCAGGCGGCGGCGCTCGGCGTCATCCTCATCGTGCTGTGCGCGATCAGCCTGTGGATCGTGAACCGCATCGCCGGCACGCGCGTCGGGGGACTTTTTGGTTGAGATCCTCCTCGCCCTCGGCGCAAGCCTCGGCACCGGCCTCCTGATCGGCCTCGAGCGCGAGCGCCACCCGTCGGCGCTCGCCGGCGCGCGGACGTTCGCGCTGCTCGCGCTCCTCGGCACGCTCGCGGCGCTGCTCGCGCGCGAGCTGCAGAGCACCTGGCTGGTGCCGGTCGGCCTCGCGGCCGTGGCGGCGACGGTGATCGCCGCGCCCTTCACCCAGCCGAAGCAGGAAGAGCCGGGGACGACCACCGTGGTGGCGGCGTGCGTCACCTTCCTCCTCGGCGCGCTGGCCGGCATCGGCGAGCCGGGGCTCGCCGGCGCGCTCGGCATCGGCGTCACCGCGCTCCTCTACTTCAAGCCCGAGATCGAGGGCCTCTCCACGGCGCTCAAGCGCAGCGAGCAGGTCTCCATCCTGCAGTTCCTGGTGGCGAGCTTCATCGTCCTGCCGATCCTGCCCGACGAGGCCTACGGGCCGTACGAAGTGCTCAACCCGCGCAACATCTGGCTCATGGTGGTGCTCGTCTCGGGCATCGGCGTGGCGAGCTTCGTCGCCTTGCGCGTGGCGGGGCCGCGGCGCGGCACCTTCCTCGCCGGCATTCTCG
>JBLNDP010000123.1:0-3505 GCA_050261755.1 Clostridia bacterium | reverse complement strand
TTCCCGCGTCGAAACGCACCTCGCCTTCGATCGCCTGCTCGAGGTCGCGGACGAGATCGCCGCGCTGCATCGAGCGCACGGACACGAAGCTCAGCATAGGCGGAAGCGCTCCGCGTCGCGCCCCTTGAGCTCGAGCCCGAGGCCGGGGCGCGAGCGGTCGGGGGCGAGCAGCCCGCGCTGCGGCGTCGGGGCGCCGTCGAAAAGCATTCCTTCGAGCCGGACGTGGTCGTGGAAGTACTCCAGGTGCACGGCCTGGGGCACCGCGCAGCACAGTGGCGCATGAAGCGACGGAGCACAGTGGCTGGAGAGCGGCAGGCCGTGCGACGCGCAGAGCGCCGCGGCTTCGAGGAAACCGCTGATGCCGCCGCAGCGCGTCGCATCCGCCTGCAGCACGTCGACCGCGCCCGCGGCAAGCATGCGCCGGAAGTACGCGCTGTCGTATCCGTACTCGCCGGCGCTGACATCCATGCCGGCCGGCGCCCGGTCGCGCAGGAGCCGCAGGCCTTCCAGGTCGTCGGACGACACCGGCTCCTCGAACCAGCGCACGTCCTGCTCGGCGAACGCTTCGGCCTGCGCGAGCGCCTGCTTGCGGGAGTAGGCACCGTTCGCATCGACGAAAAGCGCGGTCGCCGGCCCGATCGCCTTGCGCGCCTCGGCAACGCGCGCGCGATCTGCCTCGGCGTCGCGCCCGACCTTCATCTTCACGTACTGCATGCCCGCCGAAGCCCAGCCGCCGAGCTGCTCGCGCAACCGGCCGCTGGAGTAGCTCGTGAAGCCGCCGCTGCCGTACACCGGGATTGCCTCGCGGCAGGAGCCGAGCAGGCTCGCGAGGGACACCCCCAGGAGCTTGGCCTTCAAATCCCACAGCGCGCCGTCGATCGCCGAAATCGCCATAGCGCAGACGCCGTCGCGGCCAAGATTGCGCACGGCACGCGTGATGTCCATGCGGCGGGCAGGGATGTCGAGCGCGTTCCGCCCTTCGAGGAGCGAGGCGAGATGCTCGGTGATGACTTTCGCGGTCGCGGCGTCGGCGTACGTGTAGCCGATGCCCTGGATGCCGGCCGCTTCCACGGTGGCGACGACGAGGGTCGTCGCATGCCATTCAAGGGTGCCGTCGGACTCCGGCGCGTCGGTGGGAACGAGGTAGGCCGAAGCCGAGGTCGCAAGGATGCGCGCGGCTTCCATGAGCCGCTCCGTGCAAGCGCTATGCCTTAAGGCGCGGGCGGGAAGCGGACGGTGACGCGCAGGCCGCCGTGCGGCGAGTCGCCGAGCTCGATCGTCGCGCGGTGCGCGTCGGCGATGCCCTTCGCTATGGAAAGTCCCAGCCCGCTGCCGTCGGGCGGGCTGCCGGGCACGCGGTAGAAACGGTCGAAGACGCGCTCGCGCTCCCCGGCCGGAATGCCGGGCCCGCTGTCGCAGAGCTCGAGCAGCGAGCCCTCCGCGCCGCTACGCACCGCGACGGATACGATGCCGCCCTCGGGCGTGTAGCGGATCGCATTGTCGGCGAGGCTGCGCACCAATGTGCGCAGGGGCGCCTCGCGGCCCTGCACCGTGGCCGAGGTCATCTCGGCGAGCCGCAGCTCGATGCGCTTCGCCTCGGCGAGCGGCTCGAGCTCCGCGATCGTTTCGGCCACCACCTCGGCGAGCGGGACGCCGCCGGGCGGAGGGCCGGCGTCGGCGCCCAGCTGCTCGAGGGTCAGCAGTTGCTCCACGAGCCGCGTGGCTCGGCGCACGCCCGCCGCCAGCGCATCGATCGCCTCGCGGCGCGCGGCCGGATCCTGCGCGCGCTCGACGAGCCCGACCTGGAGCTGCAGCGCGGTGAGCGGCGAGCGCAGCTCGTGCGCCGCGTCGGCGACGAAGCGGCGCTGCGCGTCCATCGCCTCGCCGAGGCGCGCGAGCAGGCCGTTCAGCTCCGTCACCATGGGCCGCGCCTCGTCCGGCAGGCGGGACTCCGGCAGCGGCGTGAGCGATCCGGGCGCGCGCCGCCGGATCGCCGCGGCGATGCGCTCGAGCGGCTTCAGCTCGCGGCCGACGAGCACCCAGATCAGGATGCCGAAGAGGGGGATCGAGGCGAGGAGCGGCGCGAGGATGCGCAGCGCCATCGCCGAGGCGCGGTCCTCGCGCAGGCTGAGCGGCGCGGCGACCTGGATCGTCTTGTCCGCCAGCGGCAGCGTAAAGCTGCGCCATGCCTCGCCCTGCACCGTGACGTTGCGGAAGCCTTCGCGTGCCGCGGGAAGCTCGAAGGACCGGTTGGAGAGGTAGACGAGGCCGCCCGACGGGTCCCATACCTGCACGATGAAGTCGTAGTCGAGCGCGTCGAGGACCGCCGAGCCGCGCAGCGTCTGGTCGCGCAAGCCGAGCGCCATCTGCTGCAGCTGGTAGTCGAAGAGCTGGTCCGCCTCGCGGCGGACGGCGAGCCAGGTCCCGCCGCTCGCCGCGAGGCCCACGAGCAGCAGCGCCGAGAGCAGCGCTACAAGGAGTTTTCTGCGGAGCGAGGCGCGGGACAAGCCGCAGCGTCCCCGGCGAGCGCATAGCCCACGCCGCGCACGGTGCGGATCGTGGCTTCGCCGAGCTTCTTGCGCAGGTTGTGGACGTGCACCTCGACCGCGTTGCTCGCGATCTCCTCGCCCCAGCCGTAGAGGTGCTCCTCGAGCTGCGCGCGCGACAGCGGCACGCCGGGCCGCTCGAGCAGCGCTTCGAGCAGCGCGAACTCGCGCGCCGAAACGGCGACCGGGCGGCCGCCGCAGCTCACGCGCCGCGTGGAGGGATCGAGCGTCAGCGTGCCGTGCGAGAGCTGCGGCTGGGCGCGGCCGGCGTGTCGGCGCAGCACCGCCCGCATGCGCGCGGCGAGCTCCTCAAGGCTGAACGGCTTCGTCAGGTAGTCGTCGGCGCCGAGGTCCAGCCCACGCACGCGGTCGGCGACCGCGTCGCGGGCGGTCAGGATGAGCACCGGCGTGCGGTCTTTCCGCCGGCGCAGGCCGGCGAGCACCTCGAAGCCGTCGCGGCGCGGCAGCCCGAGGTCCAGCAGCACGAATTCGTAGGGCTGCGCCGCGAGGGCGGCTTCCGCCGCCCCCCCGTCGCGCACCCAGTCCACGGCATGGCCTTCCTGGCGCAGCGCCTTGCGCAGGCTCTCGCCGATCATGCCGTCGTCTTCGACCAGTAGTAGCCGCATGGCGTCACCCCAGGTCGATAGGCACGTAAATCTTGGAATCGTTCCGTTGCACGAGCAGGGCCATGTGCTTGCCGGCGTGCTGGACCGCCCGGCGCAACGCATCCGGGGTTTTCACCGGTTCGCTGTTGACCGCCAGCACCACGTCGCCTTCCTGCACCCCGGCGCGTGCCGCCGGCCCCGAGGCATCCTGCACGACGAGGCCTTCGTCGGACGGCTGCACCACGAGGCCGAGCTTGCCGGAGTTCGACTGCTGGGAGTCCGAAGCGGACGCGACCTGCTGCTTCTCGGCCTTCATCTGGCCGACCTTCACGTCGAGCGTCTGCTCGTGGCCGT
>JBLNDP010000122.1:0-16690 GCA_050261755.1 Clostridia bacterium | reverse complement strand
GCCCGAGCAGGTCGTAGAGCACGCCGTGGCGCAGCGCGCCGTCGGACACCTTGACCGACTGCAGGCCGAGCTCGTCGAACACCGCGCCGAGGATCGCCACCCCGCCGGGCAGGACCGGCGCGCGGTTCGCGCGCAGGCCGGCGATCTTGTCCGGATCCGCCTTTTCCTCCTTGATGAGCTTGCCGCGCAGCCATTCGATCCCGTCGCGCGTGATGCCTTCGTGCGCGAAGCCGTTCTCGTGCAGGATGTTCTCGATCGAGCGCGCCGTGCCGGAGGATCCCACCGCCTCGTCCCAGCCGGCGGCGCGGTACGTGCGCACCATCGCCGCGAGCTCCTGGCGCGCGGCGAGCTCCGCCGCCTTCATGCGCCCCTTGTCGATGCGCCCGTCGGGAAAGTATTGCAGCGAGTAGCTGACGCAGCCCATGTAGAGCGATTCCATGAGCTGCGGCTCGAGGCCGGAGCCGATGATGAACTCGGTCGAGCCGCCGCCGATGTCGACGACCAGCCGCTTTTGCGACGACACCGGAAGCGCGTGCGCGACGCCGAGGTAGATGAGGCGCGCTTCCTCGCGTCCCGAGATCACCTCGATCGGGAAGCCGAGGACCCCGCGCGCCTCGCGCAGGAACTGCGGCGAGTTCTTCGCGACGCGCAGCGCGTTCGTCCCCACCACGCGCACCGCCTGGCGGGGAAAGCCGCGCAGGCGCTCGGCGAACTTGGCGAGCGCGCCGAGCGCCCGCGCCTGCGTCGCCCGGTCGATGCGCTTGTCGGCGGTGAGGCCGGCGCCCAGGCGCACCACCTCCCGCACCGCGTCGAGCGGGTAGATCTGGCTGTCCACCACGCGGCCGATCTGCAGGTGGAAGCTGTTCGACCCCAGGTCGACGGCGGCCAGCGTCTCGTGTCGCGCCATGGGCTACAAAGTGTGACGGGTTTGTTTCATCGCCTCGCCGATAGAATAACCCCTGCGTGAACCGCCGGATCACTCCCCCGACGCAGCTTCTCAACCGCGAGCTCGAGATCCTCGAGTTCAACCGGCGGGTGCTCGCCCAGGCGGCGGACGAGTCGGTGCCGCTGCTCGAGCGGCTGCGCTTCATCACCATCGTCTCGTCCAACCTGGACGAGTTCTTCGAGATCCGGGTCGCGGGCCTCAAGGAAAGCATCAAGCTCGGCCTCGCCGACGCCGCGCCCGACGGCACGGTCCCGGCGGAGGTCTTTGCGGCCGTGAGCCGCGAGGCGCATGCGCTCGTGGCGGAGCAATACCAGCTCCTCAACAACATCGTCCTGCCCGCGCTCGCCCGCGAGGGCGTCGTGTTCCCGCGACGCGAGGAGTGGACCGCCTCGCAGAAGCAGTGGATCCGCGACTACTTCTTCCGCGAGCTGCTGCCGGTGCTCACGCCGATCGGCCTCGACCCGGCGCACCCCTTCCCGCGCGTGCTCAACAAGAGCCTCAACTTCGCCGTCGAGCTGGAAGGCCGCGACGCCTTCGGCAGGAGCTCGCGCGCCGCGATCGTGCAGGCGCCGCGCGCGCTGCCGCGAGTGATCCGGCTGGCGTCCGGCGTCGCCGGCGCGCAATACAGCTTCGTCTTCCTGTCGTCCATCCTGCATGCGCACGTGGGCGAGCTCTTCGCCGGCATGCACGTGAAGGGCTCGTACCAATTCCGCGTCACGCGCAACTCCGACCTCTTCGTCGACGAGGAGGAAATCAAGAACCTGCACACCGCGCTGCAGGGCGAGCTGCTGCACCGGCACTTCGGCGACGCGGTGCGGCTGGAAGTCGCGGACAACTGCCCCGAGGCGATGGAGGAATTCCTGCTGCAGCAGTTCGGGCTGCACAAGGAGGACCTCTACCGCGTCGACGGTCCGGTGAACCTCTATCGCCTGCGCGAAGTCCCCGACCAGGTCGAGCGGGCGCACCTGAAGTACCCGCCTTTCCAGCCTGGCCTGCCGACGGCGCTCGAGGACGCCGACCTCTTCGAGGTGCTGAAGAAGCAGGACATCCTGCTGCACCACCCGTTCCAGTCCTTCCTGCCGGTGATCGATTTCATCCGCACCACGGCCAACGACCCGAACGTCATCGCCATCAAGCAGACGGTGTACCGCACGGGCACGGACTCCGAGCTGATGGAGATCCTCGTCGACGCGGCGCGCAAGGGCAAGGAAGTCACCGTGGTCGTGGAGCTGATGGCGAGGTTCGACGAGGAAGCGAACCTCAACTGGGCGGCTCGGCTGGAAGAAGTCGGCGCGCACGTCGTGTACGGCGTGGTCGGCCACAAGACGCACGCCAAGATGTCGCTCATCGTGCGCCGCGAGGAAGGCGAGCACGGCAAGCACCTCAAGCGCTACGTGCACCTCGCCACGGGCAACTATCATCCCCGCACCGCGCGCCTCTACACCGACTTCGGCCTCATGACCTCGAACGAGGAGATGTGCTCCGACGTGGCCGAGGTGTTCAAGCAGCTCACCGGCCTCGGCCGCGCAAGCAAGATGAAGCACGTCTGGCAATCGCCCTTCACGCTGCACAAGCGCATCTGCGCCGCCATCCGCAACGAGGCGAAGCTCGCGGGGGAAGGCAAGCCCGCGCGCATCATCGCCAAGATGAACGCGCTCCTCGAGCCACAGATCATCGAGGAGCTCTACGCCGCCTCCTCGGCCGGCGTGAAGATCGACCTCATTGTGCGCGGGGTATGCGCGCTGCGGCCGGGCATGGCGGGCATCTCCGAGAACATCCGCGTGCGCTCCATCGTCGGCCGCTTCCTCGAGCACTCACGCGTCTTCTTCTTCGCCAACGACGGCGCCGAGGACGTCTACCTGGCGAGCGCCGACTGGATGGACCGCAACTTCTTCCGCCGCATCGAGCTCTGCTTCCCGGTCCTCGACCCGGCGCTCAAGCGCCGCGTCATCCGGGAGGGCCTGCAGCCCTACCTCGACGACAACTGCCAGGCGTGGGAAATGAAGCCCGACGGCAGCTACGAGCTCTCCAAGCCCCGCCGGGGCCGCCGCCGCTCCGCCCAGGAAGAACTTCTCTTCACGCTAGCGACCCCGAGCTAAGCTAAGTATTGGCAGTAACCTACCCGGGGAGGTAGCCCATGCCAATTTATCTCGCCGCCAGACTTGCCGTTCTTGCCGCATTCAGCGCGGCCCTCGCCGCCTGCTCCACGCCCTCGCTCCGGGAGGCGCCGCCGATCGTGTTCGTGCATGGGAACGGCGACACGGCCGCGCTATGGCAGACGACGATCTGGCGCTTCGAATCGAACGGCTGGCCGCGCGAACGTCTCTTCGCCGCGGACCTGCCTTATCCGCTCGCGCGTGGCGACGACACGAAGCCGCAGGAGGGACGCACCAGCGCGACGGAGAATCGCGACAACCTGGCCAGGGAAATCGAGCGGGTTCGCAAGCTGACGGGCGCGGAACAGGTCATCCTGTTGGGAAATTCGCGCGGCGGCTACGCCATCCGCGACTACGTGCGAAACGGCGGCGCTCCATACGTCTCGCGCGTGATTCTCGGCGGGGTGCCGAACCATGGCGTCTGGGCCACGCCGAGCTTCGCTCCGAATAGCGAGTTCAACGGCACCGGTCCCTACCTCAGGGCGTTGAACGCGCCCCAGGGACCCGACGGCCTGGAAGTCACGCCCGGCGTCGCCTTCCTGACGGCTCGCTCCGACGGCAACGACAAATATGCGCAACCGGACGGCCGCTGGATCGGCCAGCCGCAGCTGCGCACGAACATCGACGCGCAAGGGCCCGCGCTCAAGGGCGCGGAAAACGTCGTTCTGCCGGGCGTGGATCATCGCGAGACGTCGTTCTCCCCGCAGGCCTTCGCGCAGGCTTATCGATTCATTACGGGCGCGGCGCCGGCGCAGGCGCGGATCGTTCCGGAAAGCAGCATTTCGCTCGACGGCCGCATCACGGGGTTTGCCGGCAATGATCCGACCAATCTTCCCTTGGCTGGAGCCACTCTCGAGGTCTACGAGACCTCTGCGGAAACGGGCGAGCGCCTCGGAGCCGCCGTCCATACGAAGACCGTCGCGGCCGATGGCCAGTGGGGGCCCTTCGCGGCCAAGACGGGCGTCCAGTACGAGTTCGTCATCCGGGCTCCGGGTTATGCAGTCACTCACATCTACCGCTCTCCGTTCCCGCGCTCATCGTCCGTGATCCACCTTCGTCCTGCGCGCGTCGCCGAGAGCGACCGCGGCGCGGGAAGCGTAGTGACCATGACGCGGCCGCGCGGCTACCTGGGGGTGGGGCGGGACACCATGAGCCTCGACGGCAAGGCGCCGCCCGGACTGCAGCCCGGCGTGCCGGGCATATCGACCGCCAAGCTAAAGCTGCAGGAAGAAAGTCCCCGGCCGATCGTGGCGATATTCAACGACGAGCGAATCGTCGTTCGTTCTTGGCCGCTTGCGGGCGATCACCTGACGTTTGCGGAGTTCCATTACTAGCACTGGCGCGCGGCGCCTGGCGGTCCAAGGGCAAGCTTCGCGCGCACGACCCTCTCCACGACCGAGACATCGCCGTCGATGCGAAGGATCGGGCACGACCGCGCGGCCAGCCACCGCTCGTCTCCGAGCCGGCTGTTCAGGTCAAGGCTGCCCTCGTCGTATTGAGCGGCCGCTTCCATGAACTGCTCGTCTGCCCGGCCGAAGCGGGCGACCTCGCGCTCGCGCAGGCGCGCGAGCCGCAGCACGCGCGGCATGGTCAGGAACACGATCAGCGAGAACGAGTCCTCGAGCTCATGGCCCCAATTGACGATGGAGCCGGAGACGACGGCGCGCGGCACCTGCGCCAGGTCGCCAACCAATAGCGACAGCCGCTCCTTGGGATCGCGCTCTTCCTGATACGGCACCTCGGTCGGCAGCCAGTAGTAGTCATCGACGTCGAAGAACGCGGCGTCCGACTCGTCCGCGAGAGCGCGGCCGAGCGTCGTGGTCCCCGAACCCGAGGCGCCCGTGACCAGGATGCGCATCGACGCTAGCCGCGCGCGACGCGGATCACGCCCTTCAGCTGCCGCACGACCGCGAAGGCGCGCTTGAGCTGGGCGACGTTCGCGACCTCGAAGGAAAAGCGCATGAAGGCGAGGTCGTCCTTGTTCTGCGTGCGCGCGGCGGTGACGTTGATCTTCTCGCGCGCGAGCGCATCGCCCACGTCGCGCAGGAGGCCGCGGCGGTCGGTCGCGGTGACGGTCATGTCGACCGCGTAGGCGCCCTCGCCCTTGCCCCATTCCGCCTCGATCAGCCGCTCCGGGCTGACCTCCGCGAGCCGCTTCAGGCTCGGGCACTCCTCGCGATGGATGGACACGCCCTTGCCCCGCGTGACGAAGCCGCGGATGGGATCGGGGGGCACCGGCTTGCAGCAGCGCGCGAGCTGGGTCAGCAGGCGGTCGACGCCGCCGACCACCAGCACGCCCTTGGGGGACGTGGTCGCCTTTTTCTTCTTCACCACGGAAACATCGGGCGAAGAAGCCGCCGCTTCGGGGCCGAGCGCGCCTTTGAGCTGCTTGAGGTTGATCTCCTCGCGCGCGACGGCCACGAAGAGGTCGTCCGTCTTGTTGCCGAAGCCAAGCCGGCCGGCGAGCGCCTCGAGGCTCGCCTGCGTAGCGCCCTCGCGGCGCAGGACCTTCTCGACCTTCGCGCGGCCGGCGGCGACCGTGTCGGCAAGCTCCTTCGCGTTGAACCACTGCCGGATCTTGGTGCGCGCGCGGTGCGTATGGGCGAAGCCGCGCTCCGGGCTCAGCCAGTCCCGCGATGGGCCGCCCGTCTTGGCGGTGATGATCTCGACGCGCTGGCCGCTCTGCAGCGGCGTGTCGAGCGTGACGATCTGCCCGTCGACGCGCGCGCCGCGGCAGCGGTGGCCGAGGTCGGTGTGCAGCGCGTACGCGAAGTCCACGGGCGTCGAGCCGGCCGGCAGGTCGATCACCTTGCCCTGCGGCGTGAGCACGTAGATCGTGTCGTCGAGCTTCGCCTGCTTGGTGTTGCCCGCCCAGTCGGAAACCTCGTCGCGCCACGCGAGCAGCTCGCGCAGCCAGGCGATCTTGGCGTCGAACGCCTTCTCGGCCTTGGCCGGCCGGCCGCCTTCCTTGTAGCGCCAGTGCGCCGCCACGCCGAGCTCGGCCTGCCGGTGCATTTCCTCCGTGCGGATCTGCACCTCCAGCGTCTTGCCGGCCGGGCCGATCACCGCCGTGTGCAGCGACTGGTAGAGGTTCCCCTTCGGGCGCGAGATGTAATCGTCGAACTCGCGCGGGATCGGCTGCCACAGGTTGTGCACGACGCCGAGCACCGTGTAGCAGTCCTTCACCTCGGGCACGATCACCCGCAGGGCGCGCACGTCGTAGAGCTGCGCGAAGTCGAGGTTCTTCGTGCGCATCTTGTTCCAGATGGAATAGATGTGCTTCGGCCGGCCGGTGATTTCCGCCTCGACGCCCACCTTCTGCAGCTCTTCCCTGAGGAGGGAGACCGTATTGGCGATGTACTGCTGGCGCTCGACGCGCTTCTCGTCGAGCATCGCGGCGATCTTCTTGTAGAGCTGCGGCTCGAGGAAGCGGAACGAGAGGTCCTCCAGCTCCCACTTGAGCTGCCACACGCCGAGCCGGTTGGCGAGCGGAGCATAGATGTCCAGGGTCTCGCGCGCGTAGTCGGTCTTTTCCTTTTCCTGGTTCTTCAGCTTGGAAAAGTGCCTGAGCGTCTGCGTGCGGCTCGCGAGGCGGATGAGCACGACCCGCACGTCTTCCACCATGCCCAGGACCATCTTCCTCAGCACTTCGTTTTGGGCAGCAGGACTGCCTCGCGTGACCACGCGAAGCTGGTAGAGCTTCTCCACGCCGGCGACGAGGCCGGCGATCTCCTCGCCGAACTCCTTCGCCAGGTCTTCCGGGTCGTTCAGGTACTTGGTGGCGGCGAAGAGCAGGCCTGCCGCACGCCCCGCCGCGTCCATGCCGATCGCCGCGAGCCCGGCGCCCAGGCCGAGCGCGTGGGGCCACGCCGCCTCGCCGGTCGAGAGCGCCTGGCCGGCGTAGAGCGGCTGCGCGAACTCGAGCGCCCGCGCCACGAGCGCGCGGTCGCGTGCCGGCAACCCTTCGGCGATCGGCTCGAGGGCGGCCGCGGTGTTCTGCGGATGCAATTGGACGACGGTGACCACGGACGGTATTTTAGGCCGATGGGGTGGCTCACCGACTGGAAGCGCAAGCGGGTGCTGGCGAAGCACCGCATCGACGACGCGCTCTGGGCGAAGGCGACGAGAGGCTTGGTCTTCATCGCTTCTCTTTCTGCGGAAGAAATGAGGAAGCTGAAAGCGCTCACCCTCCTTTTCCTCGCCGAGAAGCAGTTCACCGGCGCGCACGATCTCGAGGTGACCGACACCATGCGACTGTCGATTGCCGCGCAGGCCTGCTTGCCCATCCTCGAGCTCGGCATCGACTGGTATTCCGGCTGGACCGGGATCGTGGTCTACGCCGGCGATTTCCGCGTCAAGCGTTCCTACGTCGACGAGGACGGCATCCTGCATGAATGGGACGACGAGCTCGCCGGCGAATCCATGCCCGGCGGCCCGGTCGTGCTCTCGTGGGATGCGGCGGCGCACGATCCGTGGACGAACGTCGTCATCCACGAGTTCGCGCACAAGCTGGACATGCTGAACGGCCCTGCCGACGGCCGCCCGCCGCTTCACGCCGGCATGGACGCCAGGATTTGGGCCGCCGCCTTCAAGGAAGCCTACGACGGCTTTTGCGCGGCGATCGACCGCGGGCGCGACACCTGGCTCGACCCCTACGCGTCCGAGCATCCCTCGGAGTTCTTCGCGGTGATCAGCGAGAAGTTCTTCGAAGACCCGAAGGAAACCCGCCGCCGCTATCCCGACGTCTACGATCAGCTCAAGGCCTTCTACAAGCAGGATCCGGCCGCGCGAGGGAGCGCGAAGCCCGCCGGGTGACCTACGCGCCCGAGTGCTTCAGGACGACGCGAACGAGGACAACGAGCAGGCCGGTGACGAGGATCCCGCCGATGACGGCTCCGGCGACGAGCTGCGCCGGCGTCATGTGCGCGCCCTCGCCGCCCTCTTCCCACGTACGCCTACGGCCGATCATGAGCAGGCCGAAGAAGATGGTCTTCGCGACCTGCAGCAGCCCCGCTTTGGAATTCGCCACGACCTAGAGCGTGAGCGTGGAACCCTCGGCGGGAGCGTCGACCTCCGCGGTGCCGCCCATGTGTCCCACGGCTTCCCGCGCTTCCTTGAGCTTGAGGTCGATGACGTCGTCGGTCTGGTCGATGTCGTGGTGGAAGAGATGCAGGCGCTTCACCTCGGCGACCGAGGCGAGGTGCGCGACCTGGCTCACGCAGGAGTGGCCCCAGTCGACCTTGGTGAGGTATTCCTGGTCGCGGTACGTCGTGTCGGTAATGAGGACGTCGGCGCCCTTGACGAAGCGGACGAGCTGGTCGAAGTAGCGCGGGTTGTGGCGCTTGTCGGACGGAAGGTAGAGCTCGTTGTCGGTGATGTAGCAGATGGTGCTGCCGCGCGCGGTGAGGCGGTAGCCCAGGCAGTAGCCCGGGTGGCTGAGGAGCATGGTGTCGATCTTCACGGCACCGAAGTCGAGCGTTTCCTCGCGCAGGTCGCGGAACTTCACGTGCGCGCCGAATTCCCGCGTCGTCACGGGGAAGTAGACGCTCTCCATCTGCGCGCTGATGGCGCGCTCGATGGTCAGGTCGCCCTGGTACGGGCCGAAGAACTGGATCTCGTTGCCGCGCAGGTAGAGCGGCGCGAAGAAAGGCACCGTGTTGATGTGGTCCCAGTGCGTATGAGAGATGAACACGCGCGCGGAGAAGCGCTGCGGCCCGTGTGTCGCGATGACGTGGTCGGAGAGGCGCTTGATGCCCGAGCCGGCATCGAAGATCGTGAGCGGCTCTCCGCCCACCTCGACGCTCACGCAAGGCGTGTTGCCCCCGTAGCGGTTGTAGGCCGGCCCCGGCGTGGGCAGCGTCCCGTGCACGCCCCAGTAGCCGATCACGACGCGGCTGGAGACGATCTCCATGATCGAGGGCAGGAGCGAGCCGCGCTCGAAGGGCTTGGAGAGGTAGCCGTCGGCGCCGAGCTCCTTCGCGCGCCGGCGGTCGAACTCGTAGGTCTTCGCCGAGAGCACGATGATCTTCATGCCGGCGAGCTCGGGCCGGCGGCGCAGCTCGCGCGTGAGCTCGAAGCCGTCCATCTCCGGCATCATCACGTCGGTGACGACGCAGTCCGGCCGCTCGGTGGGAATGCGCTTGATGGCCTCCAGGCTCGACGTGGTCGACTCGATGGCATGCCCCGCGCCCTTCAGCACGCGGGTGAGGATCTCGAGGATCTCGGGATCGTCGTCGACGAGAAAGAATTTCATTTCTTCGGTTTCTCCCCAGGCCGCATAGTAGCAGCCGGACGGTACACTTCCCCGCATGGACCTCTACGACAAGCTGACGGAAGGCCGCACGCGCTTCCTGCGCGTGGACGAGCTGTGCCGTCGGGCACCGGGCATGCCTTCCGACGACGCGCTGCGCGCGGAAGCAGCGCGCCCGCTGAAGGAAAAGACCGGCGTGGAGAAAGCGCAAGGCGAGTTCCTGGCGCGCGTGCTCGGCGACGCGGAAGCCGGCTCGCATCTTTGCCACGCAATGCTGCTTCCGCTTCCCGGCTCTGCGGCGAAGCTGGCGGAGTTCGAGCGCACGGGCCGCCTGGAAATGCCCGGCGCGAAGGTGCATCGCGAGGGCAAGGCAGCGGTCGTGACGATGTCCAACCCGCGCCACCTGAACGCGGAGGACGAGACCACCCTCGAAGGGCTCGAGACCGCGATCGACGTCGCCACGCTCGACAAGAAGAGCGAGATCTGCGTCCTGCGCGGCGGACCGGTCGAGCACCCCAAGTGGGCCGGCAAGCGCCTGTTCGGCGCCGGCATCAACCTCACCCACCTCTACCAGGGGAAGATCCGCTACCTCTGGTACATGATTCGCGACCTCGGCCTCGTGAGCAAGCTCTATAGGGGCGTCGCGGTCCCCGACAAGCATCCGGAAGAGGCGAGCATCGAAAAGCTCTGGATCGCCGCCATAGAAGGCTTCGCCATCGGCGGGCATTGCCAGATCCTGCTGACGATCGACTACAACATCGCCGCCGAGGACGCCTACATGACGTTGCCGGCGCGCAAGGAGGGCATCATCCCGGGCGCGGCGAACCTGCGCATGGCGCGGTTCGTGGGTGACCGCATCACGCGCCAGGGCATCATGAACGAGAAGCGCATCGATTGCGCGAGCCACGAGGGGCGGATGATCTGCGACGAGGTGGTGCCTTCGGACCTCGTCGATGCAGCCGTCGCCAGCATCGTCGAGCGCCTGACCGGCTCCGGGGTCGTGAGCGCGGCCGGGAACCGCCGCGCCATCCGCATCGCGCAGGAGCCGCTCGATACGTTCCGCCGCTACATGTCGGTCTACGCCCGCGAGCAGGCGCACTGCCACCTGAGCCCGGCGCTGGTCAGGAACCTCGAGGAAAACTGGAACGCGGCGAGCCGGCGGGCCTGACCTCGAGGCTGCGGCTGTAGCGCGACATCGCGAAGCAGAAGACGAAGTACACGAGCGCCGCGAAGAGGTAGGCCTCGACGCCGAAGCCGGTCCAGCGCGGCTCGCCGAGCGATACCTTGACCGCCTGCAGCAGGTCGAAGACGCCGATGATGGCGACGAGCGACGTGTCCTTGAAGAGGCCGATCAGCGTGTTCACGAGCGGCGGCACCGCCAGGCGCAGGGCCTGCGGCAGGACGATGAACAGGTATTTTTGATAGGTCTTGAAGCCCAGGGCGTCGGCGATGTCGTACTGCTCCCGCGGCACGGCCTGCAGGCCGCCGCGCACCACTTCCGCGAGGTAGGCGGCGGCGAAGAGCACGAGCGCCACCTGCGCGCGCAGCAACTTGTCCACCGACACGCCGGCGGGCAGGAAGAGCGGCAGCATGGCCGAGGCCATGAAGAGGAGCGAGATGAGCGGCACGCCGCGGATGAGCTCGATGTAGGCGACGCTCAGCGCCTGGATCGCCGGCAGGCTCGAGCGCCGGCCGAGCGCGAGCAGGATCGCCAGCGGAAAGGCGCCCGCCATGCCGATCGTCGCAAGCAGGAGCGTAAGCGCGAGCCCGCCCCAGCGCTCGTTCTCGACAAAAGGAAGCCCCGCGACGCCGCCCCACATCAAGGCCGCGATGGCGATCAGGCCGACCAGCCACACGCCGGCCAGCCGGGGTTTCCAGTTGACCCTGAACAAGCTGAAGATCCAGAGGGAAATGAGCAAAGCCGAAGCCAGTGCCGGACGCCATTGCTCCTCGAACGGATAGGTGCCGAAGAGGATGAAGCGCCACTTCTCGACGACGAAGCCCCAGCACGCGCCGGATGCCTGCCGGCAGGCCGCCGCATCCGGCCGCCACACGGCGTCCAGGAACGCCCAATGGATGAACGGGGGCACGAGCTTCCAGGCGAGCAAGGCGACCACGACGGTCGCCGCGATGTTCCAGCCGCCGGAGAAGAGCCGCTTCATCGCAGGCGGGCGTTGTACCAGTTGAGAATCGCCGAGAGCCCGAGGCTCACCGTGAGGTAGGCCGCCATGATGAGGGCGATGCCCTCGATCGCCTGCCCGGTCTGGTTGATCGCCGTGTTCGCGACCGCCACCAGATCGGGGTAGCCGATGGCCACCGCGAGCGAGCTGTTCTTGACGAGGTTCAGCGCCTGGCTGGTGTACGGCGGCACGACCAGCCGGAGCGCGAGCGGCGCGACCACGTAGCGCAGGGTGTCCGCCTGGCCAAGGCCGAGGGCCTGCGCCGCCTCCACCTGCTGCCGGCGCACGGAGAGGATGCCGGCACGCACGATTTCCGCGATGAAGGCGCCGGTGTAGGTCACGAGGCCTGCGAGCAGCGCCGCGAATTCGGGCGATAGGTGCGCGCCGCCCGAAAAGTTGAACCCTTGCAGCGCCGGCACGGAGCCGGGCAGCGGCAGCTCGACGCCCCGGTTGCTGAGGAACACGCCCGGAAGAGGCGCAAGCGCTTCGCGCGGCCCGGGCAGGGCGTCGGTGATGAGCGCGTACCAGAAGAAAAGCTGCACGAGGAGCGGCGTGTTGCGCACGAACTCCACGTACGCGCGCGTCACGCCGCGAAGCAACGGATGCTCGGCGAGGAGCGCGAGGCCCGCCGCGCCGCCAAGCAGGGTGGCGAGCACGAGCCCGAGCACGGAGATGCGCGCGGTATTGAGCAGGCCCACCGCGAGCGCGCGCAGGTAGGTGTCGGCCGCCGAATAGGCCAGGAACGGCGACTCGCCGATCTCGAAGCCCGCCTCCCGCGCGAGGAAGGCGAAGCCGCTCGCGATATGGCGCGCCGCGAGGTTGTCGAGGGTGTTCGAGACGAGGTAAGCGGCCAGCGCGAGCGCGAGGCCGAGCGCGCCCGCCTGCCAGGCGATGCGCTTCAAGGCGCTAGCGGACAGGCGCCGCGCGCCTAGCGGACGGGCGGTGCATACATCAGGCCGCCGTTCTTCCAGAGCGCGTTGTGGCCGCGCTCGAAGCCCAGCGGCTTCAGGTTCGCCTCGAAGGACTCGCCGTAGTTGCCCACCTGCTTGACGATGTTGAACGCCCAGCGATTGTCGAGGCCGAGCATCTTGCCCAGGTCCCCGCTCGCGCCGACGAAGCGCTGCAGCGCGGGATCCTTGCTGGTCCTGGCCTGCTCCTCGACGTTCTTCGTCGTCAAGCCAAGCTCTTCGGCCTCGATCATGGCGAAGAGCGACCACTTGACGATGTCGAACCAGCGGTCGTCGCCCTGGCGCACCAGCGGCCCGAGCGGCTCCTTGGAGATCACCTCCGGTAGGATCACGTGGTCGGCGGCATTCGGCGCGCGCGTGCCTCGCACCGAGACGAGCCCGGACATGTCGGTGGTAAAGACGTCGCAGCGGCCGGAGAAGTAGGCGTTCAGCACCTCCTCGAGCTTGTCGATCACCACGGGCTTGAAGGTCATGTGGTTGGCGCGGAAGTAGTCGGCGACGTTGAGCTCGGTCGTCGTGCCGGGCTGGATGCAGATCGTCGCGCCGTTCAGCTCCTTGGCGCTCTTCACCTTGAGCTTCTTCCAGACCATGAACCCCTGGCCGTCGTAGAAATTGATGCCCACGAAGTTGAAGCCGAGGCCCGCGTCGCGCGAGTACGTCCAGGTGGTGTTGCGCGAGAGGATGTCCACCTCGCCCGACTGCAGCGTGGTGAAGCGCTGCTGCGTGGTCGCCGGCACGTAGCGCACCTTGGACGCGTCGCCGAAGACCGCCGCGGCGACCGCGCGGCAGACGTCGACGTCGATGCCGCGCCAGACGCCCTTGGAGTCCGGCTGGGAAAAGCCGGCGAGCCCGGTGTTGGTGCCGCAGGCCACGAAGCCTTTCTTGCGTACCGCTTCCAGCGTGCCTTGCGCCAGGGCCGCATGCGCGAAGGCGAGTGCGAAGAGCAGCAGGGCGAGTCGTTTCATGCGGAAGGCTCCTCGAGGAAGTTGCGCACGACCGCAATCTGGTCGGCGTGCATCAGGGTCGGAGCATGGCCTACGCCGGCGATTTCCACCACCTTGGCGCGCGGGCCGCGGCGCGCCATCTCGGCCGCGGTCTCGCGGGAGAGCAGGTCCGAGCGCTCGCCGCGGACGACCAGCGTGGGGCAGCGCACCGCGTCATAGAGCGCCCAGAGGTCGACGTCCTTCTCGGGGAAGGCGGCAAAGAAAGGCTCGGCGATGCGCGGGTCGTAGCTGGCGACGTAGCCCGCATCGCTCTTCCGCACCCACGTGTGAGCGAGGTGCTGCCATTGCGGGTCGCTGTGCGGGCCGAACGGCGCGCACAGCTTCCGAATATAGGCCTCGGCGTCATCGAGGCTGGCAAAGGGCGGCGCCTTGCCGAGGTTTGCGCCGATGCGCTCGAGCCCCGCATGCCCGACGACCGCGCCGATGTCGTTCAGCACGGCCCGCCGCACGGGCGAGCCGGGCTGCGCGGCGAGCGCCATGCCGATGAGCCCGCCCATCGACGTGCCCACCCAGCTCACCGCCTCGACCTCCAGCCGCGCGAGGAGCGTCACCATGTCGGCCAGGTACTGCGGCAGGGCATAGAGCGCGGGATCGGCGAGCCGGTCGGAATCGCCGCGGCCGGCGACGTCGGGGCAGACGACGCGGAAGCGCGCCGACAGCGAGCGCGCGAGCTCGTCGAAGTCGCGCGCGGTGCGCGTGAGGCCGTGCACGCAGACGACCACGTCGCGATTGCGCGCATCGCCCCATTCCAGGTAAGCCATGCGATGCAGCCCCTTTGGCGAGAGGCACTGCACCGAGCGGCGCCGCGGAGCCGCGGCGTCGTCAGCCATTCTTCTTCTGGACGTCGCGCTCGACGAGCCGGCCCGCCTCGATCACGGCGCGGCCGCTCGCATCGTCGCGGTCCCAGGTGACGTCGATGCGCAGCTCCGGGAAATCGCCGGAGGCCTGCATGAGCGTCGGAAAAGGCACGCCGAGGCGCGGCTCGAAGCGGTACTCGAGCACGCCTTCGGCGTGGTGCTCCGTGTAAGGCTCGGCGTCGATGTCCCGCACCATGAGCCAGCGCAGGTGCTCGCGGAAATCGTTCAGGCGGCCGGTGCCGCTGACGCGCACGACTGCGGTGAACATCGCCGCTCCGGCCGGCCCGCGCCGCTCAGGAGTCGTACTTGAAGGACAGGGCGAGGCGCGCGCGGAACTGCGTCACCCTGCCGTTCTCCACCTTCACGTCGAGCTTGGTGATCTCCGCGATGCGCAGGTCGCGCAGCGACTTCGCCGCCGTCTTCACGGCGTTCTTCGCCGCGTCTTCCCACGAGTTCGCACTGGTGCCGATGACTTCGGTGACACGGTAGACCGCGCTGCTGCCTTTGGCCATGAGCTCCTCCCTCGGGATGGGTTTCAGCACGGGGAAATCCCGCGCGGACATTCTATAGCGCTCGCTCGGCGCCAATACCGGGGACGGGCCTCCCGCTCGGCGGCCACGCGCGGCGGGCCATCGCCCAGGAGCACCGTCACGGCACCTTCGAGGTCGGTCCTCCTGATCGCCGCGCCCGACTCCCCGAAGCGGCCGAGCACCTCCCCGTTGGGATGGCGGAAGCGGTTGCGATAGCCGACCGGCACCACGGCCCAGCGCGGCGACACGGCGGCCAGGAATTCGCCGGTGGAGGACGTGCGGCTGCCGTGGTGCGGCACGACGAGCACGTCGCTTCCGAGCGAGCGTCCGGAGCCGACGAGGGCAAGCTCGGCCGTGCGCTCGATGTCTCCGGTGAGCAGCATGGAGCCGCCCGCCGTCGAAATGCGCAGGACGCAGCTGAGGTCGTTCCGCTTTGCCGGTTGCGCGCCGGCGGCCGGCGAGAGCACCTCGAACCGGACGCCGTCCCATTCCCACGCCTGCCCCGCCGCGCACGGCCGCGAAACCGGCGCGAGCGCCTGCAGAGGATGGCCTGCCGGGAGCGACGAGAGCAGCTCGCCCGCCGGCATGGATTCGAGGAGCGTGAGCGCGCCGCCGATATGGTCTGCGTCTTCGTGCGTGAGCACGACGAGGTCGAGCGCAGCGACCCCGGCGCCGCGCAGCGCCGGCAGGAGGACGCGCCCTGCGCTGTCCGCCTCGGGGCCGTACGCGGGACCGGTGTCGTACACCATTACGTGGCGGGCGGTGCGGGCAATGACGGCGAGGCCCTGCCCGACGTCAAGCGTGGTCACCTCCGCCTCGCCTTCGGCCGGTGCCGGCGGCGCAATGGCGAACGCCGGAACGAAAAGCGCGACCGCCATCGCCCGGCCCGGCACGCCGCGCGGCGCGAGCAGCCAGACGGCGCCCGCGAGCGCTGCGCCCACCGCCCAGAGCGGCGGCGTGTGCTGCTGCCAGAGCGCGGCCGGGAGCGCCGCGCACCACTCGAGGAACTGCAGCAGCCATTCGACGAGCCAGGCCGCCGCGTGGAGGAGCGCATCCCACGGCACGAGGGCGGCGGCGAGCGCGAGCGGCGTGACCACCGCCGATACGACCGGGATCGCGACCGCGTTGGCGAGCGGCCCCGCGAGGGAGATCTGGCCGAAGAGGAGCAGCGCGGCGGGCGCGAGCCCGACCGTCACTGCCCATTGCACCCGCGCCCATTGGGCCAGCCAAGGCTCGCGTCCGGTCCAGCCGCCGGCGACATAGAAGATGAGCGCCACGGCGCCGAAGGAGAGCCAGAGCCCGGGCGAGAGCGGCGCCCACGGGTCGGCGAGCACCACGGCGGCGAGGGCGAGCGCCAGCACGCGGGCCGGCGAGGCGATGCGTCCGGTCCAGAGCGCGAGGGCCACCACCGTCACCATGTAGAAAGTTCGCTGCGCCGGGACGGCGAAGCCGGCAAGGAGCGAGTAGCCCAGGGCGCCGGCGATCGCCGCCGCGGCCGCCGCTTTGCGCGCGGGCAGGCGCAGGCAAAGCGCGGGCATCCCGGGAAAGAGCATGGGCGCCCCCGGGAAGAGCGCCGGCGCTCTGCGCCACAGGAAGCCGACCAGCGCGGCGAGGAGGCCCGACACGAGCGTCACATGCAGGCCCGAGATGCTCATGAGGTGCGTGACGCCGGTGCGGTTGAAGAGCTGCCACTCCTCGCCGGAGATCGCGTGCTGGTCGCCCACCGCGAGCGCCGCCAGGACGCCCGCGGCCGGCGTCGGCCCCAGCACCGCAAGGAAACGATCGCGCACCGCTTCGCG
>JBLNDP010000121.1:0-4310 GCA_050261755.1 Clostridia bacterium | reverse complement strand
GCGACCTCCAGGCTTCCGTCGGCGCGCCTGGCGATCGCCGCCGGCTCCGCGCCGAAGTGCACCGCCAGGCCTTTCGCCTGCAGCTCCTCGCCGATGCGCTGGCCGACCTCCGCGTCGAAGCCGCGCAGCAGCCGCTTGCCGCGGTAGGAGAGCGTCGTCTTCACGCCCAGGCCGTGGAAGATGGAGGCGAACTCGAGCGCGATATAGCCTCCGCCGACCACGAGCGCGCGCTTCGGCAGGCGCTCGAGGTGGAAGGCCTCGTTGGAGGTGATCGCGTGCTCGCGTCCCGGGATGGGGGGAATGACGGGCCACGAGCCCGTGGCCACGAGGATGTGCCGGGCGCTGATTCTCCTCCCGTCGACCTCGACTTCGTGAGGCGAGAGCACGGTCGCGCGCGCGCGCAGGATTTCCACGCCGGCGAGCTGCAGGACGCGCTCGTAGACGCCGTTCAGCCGGAGGATCTCGCGGTCCTTGTTGGCGAGCAGCGTCGCCCAGTCGAAGCGGGTCTCGCCTACGGTCCAGCCGAAGCCGCGCGCGACCTCGAAGTCCTCGCGGAAGTGCGCCGCGTAGGAAAAGAGCTTCTTCGGGATGCAGCCGACGTTGACGCAGGTGCCGCCGAAGCGGCCCGATTCGGCGACCGCCGCGCGAGCGCCATAGCTTGCGGCGACGCGGCTCGCGCGCACGCCGCCGGAGCCGCCCCCTATGGTGAAGAGGTCGTAGTCGAAGCTCAGCGTTTCTACTTCAGGTTGGGGAGATTGATCTCCACCAGCTCGAGCTGGGCGGCGAGGTTCTTGTGCTGCGGCTTGTCGCTCAGCCACTTCAGGGCGCTCGTGATCTTGGCCTGCATCTGCGCGCGCGGCATGCCTTCCACGCCGTCGAAGAGGCTCGCCAGCTCGCCGAGGTTGCTCGACTGGGCGGCGTTGCGCACTGCGGCGAGCCGCTGCTCGATGGCGGGGCGGTCGAGGTTGGTGACGAGCTTGAGGGTTTTTTCGTGGCTCATGCGGCCTCCGCTGCCTAGGGCGAGGGGTGCCCGGAAGATTGTACCAGCGCGTATCCCGACGGGCCGGCGACAACCGTTCCGTCTGCAACCAGCTTGTCGAGATGGGCGGTCAGGGAGCGCGCGGCCCACCGGTGCATGCGCTCGGGCACATCGTCGTAAGCGAGGGGCAACAGCCGCTCGAGCGGTGCCGGACCGGCGCGGCGCAGCGCCTCCCGCACCTTAGCCTCGCGCGCCAGGCGATGGGCGATCAGGCGCCGCACCTCCTTGTGCGGCGCGCCGATCAGGTAGCCGTGCCCCGGCGCGAGAATCGCGATGTCCTCCGCGAGAAGTCCCTCCAGCGACGCGAGGTAGGCGCGCATGTCGCCGTCGGGCGGGTTGATGACCACCGTCGAGCCCTGCATGACGTGGTCGCCGGTGAAGAGCATCTTCGTCTGCTCGAGCAGGTAGCAGAGGTGGTTCGAGGCGTGGCCCGGCGTATGGATGGCCCGAAACGTCATGCCCCCCAAATGGAGACGCTGCCCATGTTCCGGCACCAGGTCCGGTTGGAACGTCGCGTCCTGACCCGCCGGGGCGGGGCGTCCCAGCACCTGGGCTCCGGTCGCCGCCTTGAGCGCCGCAGCCGCCGGCGAATGGTCCAGGTGCGTATGCGTGCACAGGATCCAACGCAGTTTGCCGTTGGAATTTTCAAGTATTTGTTTGATGTGAGATTCCGCCAGCGGGCCGGGATCGATCACCGCCAGATCCTCTTCGCCCACGAGGTAAGTGTTCGTTCCCGGGCCGGTCATGGCGCCCGGATTGGGCGCGACGATGCGCGTCACGAGGCGATCCAGGCGCTTCGGCACGCCCGGCGTCATCTCGTATGTCGTCGTGCCGGTCTCGTCGGGGTCGCTCCAGTGGATCTCGAAGTAGGCGGGGTCGGAGCGGCGGAAGATCTTCTCGCCGTCGCGGCCCTGCGCGCGGCAGGCGCGGTTGGTCTCGATCTCCTTGCGCTCGAAGGCGTGGGCCACGGCCGCCTGCACGTCCGCGAACTGGTCGAGCTCCTTCAGGGTCTGCTGCGTGGCGAAGACGAGCTCGATCTCCCCGCGAGCGCCGCGCTCGAGCGCCTCTCGAGGCCGGATCCACATCTGGTGCACCGCCTCGCCGGCATCGTGCGAGCCTTCCTGGCCCTCGGGCGCGAGCGCGACGAAGAAGCGCGCGTCGAAGCGGCGCGAGCGCCCTGGCGCGGTGATCCAGTGGCCGTAGTAGGCGAGCGCATTTCCGGGGATGTGGAGATCCTCGGCCTCGAGGAGCTCGAGGAAGGGCTTCGTGCGGTACGCGTGCAGCGAATTCGCCCGCGCGGCCGGGATCGCCTTGCCGTCCTTCGAGCACAGAAGGAGGATGCCCGATTCCTCGAAGCATTCGCGGATGGCGGCGACGTAGTAGGCGATGCCGCCGGAGGCGAGGTTCAGCCGGGCGCTCGCGCCGGCATCATCGAGGCCGAGGATCCTTTTCAGCAGGCGCGGATCGGAGTCGGCCTTATCCACGGCGCCGCCCGGGAACACGTACGCGCCGCCGAGGAAGACGGCGCTGTGCGTGCGCTGGATCATCAGCACCTCCGGGCCTTGCGGCCCGGGACGAAGCAGGATCAGGGTCGCGGCCGGCCGCGGGGTCAAGGGAGCGTCCTCATGGCCGCTAGGCCGTGCGCCCGGCGCGATCCTTGTCGTTTTGCGCCTTGATGAGCGCACGCGCCTTGTCCCAGTCGGCGTCGCTCATCTTGTCGAGCTGGAGGAAGTAGCCGCCGGAGCCGGTGGCGAGGTAGCCGCCGCCGTCGATCGCGATGGTCTCGCCCGTCAACCACTCGCAGCCGTCGGCCATGAGGAACGTGGCGAGGTTCTGCAGCTCGTCCATGTTGCCGACGCGGCGCATCGGGTTCATGTGCGTCGTGTCCTGGAAGCCGTCCATGCCAGGGCGCAGCCGCTTGCTCGCCCCCTCGGTCGGGAACGGGCCCGGCGCGATGGCGTTCAAGCGGATGCCGAAGCGGCCCCATTCGACGGCGAGCGATTTCGTCATCACATGCAGCCCGGCCTTCGACATGGCCGAAGGCACGACGTACGGCGAGCCGGTATGAACCCACGTGACGAGGATCGAGATGACCGAGCCCTTTTGCTTGCCGGCGATCCAGCGCCTGCCCACCGCCTGCGTCACGTAGAAGGTGCCGTGGAAGACGATATTGGCGATGGCGTTGAAGCCGTTCGGCGTCAGGTCCTTCGTCGGGCTGATGAAGTTGCCGGCGGCGTTGTTCACGAGGCCCGTGAGCGGGCCCGCCTCGTCCCAGATCCGCTGCACCATCGCATCGACGGCGGCCGCATCGCGGATGTCCACCGAGTGCGTCTTGACCGTTCCGCCGTGGCTTTTCATCAAAGCCTGCGCGGTGTCCTGGAGGAGCGGGCCCCTGCGCCCGGCGATCCAGATTTCGGCGCCGAGCTGCAGGTAGCGTGCGGCGATCTCCTTGCCGAGCCCCGTGCCGCCGCCGGTGACGAGGATGCGCTTTCCCTTAAGCAGGCCTTCCTTGAACATGCGCGCTCCTTGGGTGAGCGCGCATTTTAAGCGAGGCGAGGAGCGACAGGCCGATGGCGGTGGCCAGCAGCGGCACGCTGATCCAGGGGATCGCCGCGTATCCGGCGCTGCCGGGCACGTGCGCGACCAGAAGGCTCGCGCCGGCTGTTCCCGCGGCCTGCCCGAGGAAGACCGCCGACGTGTTGAGCGCGATGGAGACCGAGGCCTGCGACGGGGACAGCGCCACCAGGCGCGCCTGCTGGGCGCTGTTCGCGGCGAAGCCGCCCATTCCCCAGGCGAGCATGGTCGCTGCGAGGAGTGCGACCGAGCCCTGCGTGAACGGCCAGGCAAGGTGGCTCGCTGCCATGACGGCAAGGCACAGGACGACCACGTTTCCTGCGCCGATGCGATCCATGTAGCGGGCGGCGACCACGTTGCCGGCCACCGCGGCGATGCCGAAGCCCGCAAGCAGCGCGCTGACCAGCGCAGGCGACGCGCCGACGAACGCATGCGCCGCGGGAACGAAGTAGCAGAAGAGCGCGAAAGTCGCCGCCATGAAGAGGCCCGTGACCGCGAGCACCGCCAGCAGCGAGCGGTTGCGCAGGATCGCCCGCCACATCGCCAGGTCGGCGGCCCGGACGTGCAGGCCGCGCGGGATGAAGACCCATACGGCAGCCGCGGCCAGGAGCGAGCCCAATGCGACCAGCGCGAAGCCGGCGCGCCAACCGAGCGTGGCGCCGACATAGGCGCCCAGCGGCAGGCCTGCCACCGAGGC
>JBLNDP010000120.1:0-7080 GCA_050261755.1 Clostridia bacterium | reverse complement strand
TGACGTTCAACTCGGAGCTTGAGCTCGAGCACGCCGTCGCGAGCTCGGGCGATCGCGGCGAGATCGAGGTGGAGCAGGCGTACCTCAATTACCAGTTCAGCGACCAGGTGAACGTAAAGGGCGGGTTGTTCCTCATACCGCTCGGTATCCTGAATGAGACGCACGAGCCGCCGACCTTCTACGGCGTCGAGCGCAACGAAGTCGAGACGCGCATCATCCCGAGCACCTGGCGCGAGCTCGGCGTCGGCGTCCACGGCCTGCTCACCGAGGGCTTGCGCTACGACGTCGGCCTCACCACCGGCTTCAACGCCGCGAAGATCGACGATCCGGCCTTCGGCATCCGCAGCGCGCACCAGGAGGGCCAGCTCGCCGATGCGCGCGACCTTTCGTGGTACGGCGCCCTGAACTACACGCGCCCCGGCCTGCTCGTCGGCGCGGGCCTCTTTACCGGCAACACGGGCCAGGACGGCCAGTCGAATGCGCTCCTCAAAGGCGTGGCCGCAAAGCTGCGGCTCTGGGACGTGCACGCGAAGTACAGCGTCGCCGGATGGGACTTCCAGGCGCTCTATGCGCGCGGGAGCATCGGCGACGCGGACAAGGTGAACCTCGTCACCTCGGCGGCCGCGACGCCCTTCGCCGCGCCCCGCTCGCTCATGGGCTGGTACGGCCAGGCGGCCTACCACGTCTACCGCAAGGGCGACCTCGACATAGCGCCGTTCGTACGCCTGGAGCGCTTCGAGATCCTCCAGCAGGAGGACGCGGCGCTCGGCGTGTTCCAGGACCCGAACAACCTCGAGCGTGTCCGCACGTTCGGCGTGAACTTCCGGGTCCATCCGCAGGTGGTCATCAAGACCGACGTGCAGCGCTACAGCACCGATCGCAGCAAGGACCGGTTCAACGTCGGGCTGGGATACATGTTCTAGCGATGCGCACGCGATCTCCGGGAGCATGGGTGCCGGTCGCGCTGCTTTGCGCTGCCGCGCCCGCGCACGCGACGCAGTACCTCACCGTCGAGCAGGCGCAGCGCACCCTCTTCCCGGAAGCGCAGTCGTTCAGCCCCGAGACGCTCGGCGATCGGCGCGCGTGGGCGGCCTTGCGCGCCGGCGAGCGGGTCGGCCTCGTCGTGCTCGACGAGGTCATCGGCAAGCACGAGCTCATCACCTACGCGGTCGGGATCCGCGCCGACGGTGCGGTACGCGGCGTCGAGATCCTCGACTACCGGGAACCGCGCGGCGGCGAGGTACGCGATCCGCGCTGGCGCGCGCAGTTCGAAGGCAAGCGCGCGAGCTCGCCGCTTCGCCTGGAGGAGGACATCCAGAACATCAGCGGCGCGACGCTCTCCTGCCGCCATGTCACTGAAGGGGTAAAGCGCCTGCTCGCGCTCTACGCCTCCAAGGCCAAGCCGTGATCGCTCGCGCGCGGCCGCTCCTCGGCACCCTCGTCTCGATTCGCGCCGACGCCACTGAGGCCGGCCTGCAGGCCGCCTTCGATGCGGTCGCGCGCGTCGAAGCGCTCATGAGCGCTCACGCGGCGACAAGCGACGTGGCGAGGATCTACCGCGAGGCTCACGAGCGGCCCGTGCCCGTGCATCCCTGGACGGCGCGCGTCCTGCGCTTTGCCCGCGCCGTGAGCCGGGCGAGCGCGGGCGCCTTCGACGTCACGCTGGGCCGCGGGGGTGCCAGCCACCGCGATGTCCTGCTTCTGCCCGGCTCGCGCGTGCGGCTGCGTCGCCCGATGCGCATCGACCTCGGCGGCATCGCCAAGGGCTTCGCCGTCGACCGGGCCGTCCAGGCGCTGCGACGCGCGGGCGCCCGTTCGGGAATCGTGAACGCCGGCGGCGACCTGCGGGTATTCGGCCCGGCGGCGGAACGCGTGCACGTCCGCCTTCCTGCCCGCCCGAATGAAAGCGTGGCGCTCGCGGTGGCGCGCAACCGGGCGTTTGCGACCTCCGCGGGTTATTTTCGCGCCGAGGGCATCGATGCTCGCACCGGCGCGCCGCTGTATGGCGGCGCAAGCGTCACGGTTACCGCGCGAACGTGCATGGCGGCCGACGCCCTGACCAAGGCCATCGCCGCCCTCGGGCCCGACATGCGGCTGCTCGCGCGCTTCGGCGCGCGAGCCTGGCTCGTCGACGACCAGGGCAGACCGTATGCGGCTCGCCGCTAGCCTGCGCTACGCGATCTACGCCGCCCTGGGCGTTCTTCTCGCCACCGGCTGGGCCCGCGCGCCCGGCGCGGCGCTGCTCCGCCTGCACGGTGCCGCGGCAATGGCACTGCTTCCCCTCGTCGGCGCCGCGATTGCACTCCACGTGCCGCGCGCCTGGCGCGAGCGGAAGAACAGGCTTTCGGGGGCGATCCTCGCGACGACGCTGCTGGGCCTTACTGCGACGGGCTATCTTCTCTATTACTCGGGAAGCGACGCGCTACGCTCGGCCGCGAGCTGGACGCACTGGGCCTGCGGCTGGAGCGTGCTCCTCATCGTCGCCGTCCACGTTGTCCTCGCGCGACGAACGCGCATGGTCAGCGCGCGGGCGTGACGCGCCAGATGGCGTTGCCGACGTCGTCGGCGACGAGCAGCGCCCCGTCCTTGCCCACGGCCACGCCGACGGGGCGGCCCATCGCCCGGCCGTCCTCGTCCACGAAGCCCGTGAGGACGTCGCGCGGCAGCGCGGAAGGATGGCCGTCGGCGAACGGCACGAAGACCACCTTGTAGCCCGAGCGGGGACGGCGGTTCCAGGAGCCGTGCTCGCCGATGAACGCGCCGCCCTCGTAGCCTCTCAGAAGCTTGCCGTCATAGAACGCCAGGCCGAGAGCCGCGACGTGAGAGCCCAGGGCGAAATCGGGAACGATGGCCTTGCCGACCAGGTCCGGCCTCTGCGCCTTCACGCGCTTGTCGACATGCTGTCCGTAGTAGCTATACGGCCAGCCATAGAAGCCGCCTTCCTTCACTGAGGTGAGGTAGTCCGGAACAAGGTTGCTGCCGAGCTCGTCCCGCTCGTTCACCACCGTCCAGAGTTTCCCGGTCTGCGGCTCATAGTCCATGCCGTTGGGATTGCGCATGCCGGTCGCGACCGGCGTGACGGTCTTCTTGTCCAAGTCTATTTCCACGATGGCGGCCCGCCCCTCCTCTTTGTCGAGGCCGTTCTCGCCCGCGTTGCTGTTCGAGCCGACGGTGGCGTAGAGCTTGCGGCCATCGCGGCTCGGCAGGATGTTCTTCGTCCAATGGTGGTTGAGCGGCCCGCCGGGAAGGTCGACGACCTTGGTGCCGCTTGCATCGATCTTCGTATCCCCGTTCCGGTACGGAAACCTGAGCACCGCATCGGTATTTGCCACGTAAAGATCGTTTCCCACGAGAGCCATGCCAAAGGGCGAGTTGAGGCCTTCGAGGAACACCGTGCGAATTTCCGCGATCCCGTCGCCATCTGCATCGCGCAAGAGGACGATGCGGTTGGGGCTCGGCACGCCCGCGCCCGCTTTCTTCTGCACCGCCTTGTACACCTTGCCCTTGATGCCCTTGGTATCTTCCGGCCGCTCCGGCCCGTTCGTCTCCGCGACGAGCACGTCGCCATTGGGCAGGACGTAAAGCCAGCGCGGATGCTCGAGCCCGCTGGCAAGCGCGTTTACCGCCAGGCCTTGCGCCGGCACGGGGGTGCGGTTTCGCGGCCAGCCGATCGCGGGGGCGATCTCGACGGTCGGGATCAGCTCGTGCCGCGGCGCAACGAGCTCGGGATGCGGGCCCTCGACCGCCTCCAGCGGCAGGCGGGCCGACTCGCAGCCGGCGAGGGCCAGGGCGAGCAAGGACAAGGAAACGAGCCGGTTCATCGGCCAAACTGCAGCATGACGCGTGCCGGATCAGTGCGCGGCGACGAACTGGCGCAGGTCGGCCTCGCGGTATTTCGTGCCGGTCGGGTCGGCGACCAGCACCGGCGAGCGCAGCAGCACCTTGCGGCTGGAGTCGAAGCGGCTCCAGTTGTAGTAGCCGAACTTGGCGTAGTCCTTGTAGCCGGGCGTATGGAAACCGAGCGGGCCGTGATACTCGACGATCTCGCGGCCGTCCATCCAGGCTTGCAGGAAGCCGTCGCCGCCCTGGCTGTGGCGGAAGCGGAAGACGAAGTCGGTCCAGCGCCCGAACGGGATCGGCATCTCCGGATACTTGCGCGAGACCATGTTGCGCGGCGTGGGGTCCGGACTGGTGCTGTACTGCACGGAGACGACGAAGGTGTCGCCGCGCAGCGAGCCCAGCGTGAAGGAAGGGCTCAGGCCTCGCCGATTGTCGCCCGAGTGCACTTGCGTGCCGAAGAGGCTCTCGTCGCCGCGCGGCAGCCTGCCCCAGTCATAGACATAGAGGCTGAACGCGATCCAGTAGACCCGGCCCTCCTCGATGCTCGGGTCGAAGGCGATCTCCGTGCGCTTGGACGAGGACGTCATCGGATCCTCGGGCGAGAGCTGAAACAGGAGCGCCTTGCGCCCGGGCCGCGCCGGGTCGTCCACCTTGCCGAAGCGCAGCGTCTCGCCGTTCGCGAGCGGCGCGCCGTGCACGCCCGACTCGGGGATCACCTTCGGATCCGGATACTTGCCGAGGAACTGCCCGCCCCAGCCCGTCTGCCGCGCGAAGGGCACGTCGGCCTGCGCCTGGCCGAGAATGTCGGCCGGGTCGACCGCGGCCATCGCGTTTCCGATGAAGAAGAAAGCGGAGAGGAAGAGCAGGCGCATCCCGCGAGCATCTTCCAGAAGCTTTAACCGGGTGCAGCGACGGGCTGCGCCTGCCTGACTACTTGAGGAGCCCCCGGCGCGCGAGATTCGTCATCAACGCCCCGACGCCGAACGTCCAGGGCGCGATCTCGTCGCAGTAGCGCACGCGGTTGACCAGCACGCCGAGCGACGGCGTGGAAATCGTCACGATGTCCCCCGGCTTGTGCGTGAAACCCTGTCACGGCGCGCCGCGGTCCTGGGTCGGCGCGAACATCGTGCCGAGGAAAAGCGCGACGCCGTCGGGGTACTGATGGTGATTGCCGGTGGCATGCGACAGGATGTCCAGCGGATCGCGGCTGATCTTCGACATGGAGCTCACACCCTCGAGCCGGAAGCCGTCCTCGCCCTCGACGGTCAACGCTATGTCCGCCTTGCGAATTTCCTCCACGGAAAATTCGGGAGTGAAAAGGCGGAGGAATGGGCCAATGGCGCATGACGCGTTGTTGTCCTTGGCGCGTCCGAGAAGAAGAGCGCTGCGGCCCTCGAGGTCGCGCAGATTCACGTCGTTGCCGAGCGTGGCCGCGACGGCCTCGCCGCGGCCGTTCGCCACGATGACGATCTCCGGCTCGGGATTGTTCCAGGTGGACTCGCGCAGGATGCCGATGTCCGCGCCGGTGCCCACGCTCGCCATGGGCGCGGTCTTGGTGAAGATCTCGGCGTCCGGGCCGATGCCGACCTCCAGGTATTGCGACCAGGCCCCCTGAGCGACGAGCGCCTCCTTGAGCTTCATCGCCTCGGGCGATCCCGGCCGCACGCGGCTGAGGTCGCCGCCGAAGAGGGCGTCGATGCGCGCGCGGATCGCAAGCGCCTTGGAAGGATCTCCACGCGCCTGCTCCTCGATCACGCGCTCGAGCAGGCTCTCCACGAACGTGACGCCACTCGCCTTGACCGGCTGCAGGTCGACCGGCGCCAGCAGCTTTCCGTCCGCAAGGATCTTTTCCAGGGAACCGGCGACCGGAAACTGGCCGCGCAGTTTCTCTGCCAAGCTTGGAACATTCAAAAGATGCGACACGGTCGGCGCCACCGACGACACGTCCAGAAGCTGGCCGTCTCGGACCAGCACGGGACTCGGGCCGGGCGTCGGGCCGTCGATCCAGGCGCGACCGACGAGGAGCGCCCGCCCGCCGTCGCGCGGCAGCGTGCGCTGCGGCGTGAGGAGCGCGCGGCGGTCTACGGCTTCTTCCCCGGCGCGGCGGCGAGCTCCTGGCGCACTTCGGTGAGCTTCGCCTTGACGCGCAAGGCGTTCTCGCGCCCCATGCGCACGAGGATCTTCTGCCCCGCGGAGCGCGTCTCGAGGTCCGGATCGGCGAACTCGTAGAGCACGCGGCCGCGGACGAGCTTGGGCGCCGTCTCGGGATCCGGCGCCGCCAGCATGTCGTCGATCGCCGCCACGAGCCGGTCGTTGAAGTACTTGCCGGGAAAGCCGAGCTCCTCGTACGCCTTCTGGAAGAGCGGATAGGCGCGCTTATAGCTGTAGACGAGGGCGTGCGTGTTGACGGATTCCATCACCCGCACGTACGGCTCGTAGCGCGCCGCGTTCGCCGCGGCGATCGCCTCGCTGTCGCCGGATCCCTCGGTGGCGAAGCGGCCGGGAACCGGATTGAGCGGCAGCATGCGGCGCGGCGCCGTCGGGCGCGGCAGGTTGTCGACGGTGGCGACGATGCGCCGCACGATCTGGTCGGGCACGACCAGGTCGCCGAAGGCCTTGCGGCCCATGAGCTCGGCGATCTGGCTGCGGAGCATCGAGTCGCTGTTCTCCACCGTCGGCAGGCCTTGCGCGGGCTCCGCTTCCACGGGGTGGCGGATCGCATTCACGTCCGCCGGCGCGGGCGCGGGCTCCGGCGCCTTTTGCGCCACGGGCGCGGGCGGCGGAGGCGGCGCCTCGCGGCTCAGCAGGCCGCTGTAGTAGATGTAGGCGCCCGCGGCCGCGAGCACCGCGGCGCCGGCGAACCCGTAGAGCCAGGCTTGGGACTTGCGAGGCGGCCGGAGGTACGGCCGGTCCTCTTCGCGAACGGTCCAGTTTTCCATGTCGCCTCCGGTTCGCTGGGGGATTCTGGCGGAGTGAGAGGGATTCGAACCCTCGATACGGGTTTTGCCCGTATAACGCCTTAGCAGGGCGCCCCCTTCGGCCACTCGGGCATCACTCCGGTGCTGCGCAGTGCGAAGGAACGGGGATTCTAACCCCGATTCCCCGCCCGGCAGGTTAAGCCTGCTCTAGCTCGAACGCCTTATGGAGCACGCGAACGGCGAGCTCGGTGTACTTCTCCTCGATCACCACCGTGATCTTGATCTCCGAGGTGGAGATCATCTGGATGTTGATGCCCTCCTC
>JBLNDP010000119.1:0-3250 GCA_050261755.1 Clostridia bacterium | reverse complement strand
GAGGACACGGCGCTCGAGCAGCGCTTCTTCGACGGCCTCTCCGAGCGCTCGCGCTTCCAGCGCTTCATGCAATACCTGCCGCGGCTCTCGCCGCGCATGCTGGCGCGCTTCACGCAGCTCGACTATGACCGCGAGCTCGCACTGGTCGCGCTGCGCGGCGGCGAGTTCATCGCCGTGGGCCGCTACGCGCCGAACCAGGACGGCGAGACGGCGGAGTTCGCCCTTACCGTGGCGGACGCCTGGCAGGGCAAGGGGCTCGGGCGGGCGCTGCTCGAGCGGCTCAAGGTCGAGGCGAAGAAAGCCGGCTACCGCGCGCTCTACGGCAACATCCTCGAGGCCAACCACGACATGCTGGAGCTCGCGCTGCGGCTCGGCTTCTCGGTGAGCTCGCGCGAAGGCTCGGACGTTACAGTTGTCTGTCCGCTCTAGCGGCTTCGAAGAGCGCCGCCCAGTCGACGGGCGCCGGCGTGTGCTCGAGCAGGCGCTCCACCATGGCGACGTGCTCCTGCTCCTCGGCGGCCATCTCGCGCGCCAGCGCCTCCACGCCCGGATCGCCCGCCAGCATGAGCGCGCCCTCGAAGAAAGCCTGCGCGCGCTTCTCCGCCGCGAGCGCGATTTCCAGCGCCTGGCGCGGCGTCAGCACGCGGAAGACCAGCTCGCGCGCGGCGGTTTCCGGCCCGCCGCTTTCCAGCCAGCGCCAGCCGCCGGCCGGCGGCGGCGGCAAGTCCACGCCGCGCGTGCGGCGCTCGAGCTCGTCGAGGTGCTCCGCCTCGAATCCCGCGAGGCTCGAGAAGACTTCCGCGACGGCATCGTTTCCCAGGTCGCCCATGCGTTGCGCGAACTCGGCGTAGCGCTCCGCGGCCTCGCGCTCGATCGCGAGGGCGGAAGCATAAAGCTCGGGGACGGAACGGATTTCTCGCATGAAATCAGGCTAGTCCTGCCTCGCTCGGAGACCTTGAGGCAGGTCAACCGAGCCCCCATATTCCAACCCTGATGAAGTACAAGGACTACTACAAGACGCTGGGCGTGCAGCGCGGCGCGTCCGACGAGGAAATCAAGAAGGCGTACCGCAAGCTCGCGCGCAAGTATCACCCCGACGTCTCCAAGGAAAAAGACGCCAAGGAGAAATTCCAGGAGGTCTCCGAGGCCTACGAGACCTTGCGCGACAAGGAAAAGCGCGCCGCCTACGACAACCTCGGCCGCTTCAGCGCCGGGCAGGACTTCCAGCCCTCCCACGACTGGTACCAGCGCTTCGGCGCGCGCGGCGGCGAGGCGGAGTTCGAGGACCTGGGCAACATCGACCTCTCGGACCTCTTCGAGTCGCTCGGCGCGAGGATGGGCGGAATGCGCGGCGGCGGCCAGCGCGGCTTCAGGAAGGCCAGCTTCCCGCTCCGCGGCGAGGACTATGCGATCACCGTGCGCCTGACGCTCGACGAGGCGTTTCGCGGCGCGGAGCGCGAGTTCCGCATCGGCGACAGCACGGTGCGGGCGCGGATCCCCAAGGGCGCGACCGACGGCCATGAGCTCAAGCTGCGCGGCAAGGGCGGCGCCGGAGCGAATGGCGGGCCGCCGGGCGACCTGCTCCTGCACATCGCGCTCGAGCCGCATCCGCTGTTCAAGGTCTCCGGGCACGACCTCGACCTCGAGCTCCCGGTGGCGCCGTGGGAAGCGGCGCTCGGCGCGCAGGTGGAGATCCCGACCCTGGAGGGCCGCGTCAGCCTCAAGGTGCCGGCGGGCTCGCAAAGCGGGCAGAAGCTGCGCCTCGCCGGCAAGGGGCTGCCGCGCCCCGGCGGCGGCGCCGGTGACCTGTACGCCGTCCTGTCGATCGCCGTGCCGGCCGCGCCGACCGAGCGGGAGCGCAAGGCGTTCGAGGAGCTCAAGGCCGTTTCCCGCTTCGATCCGCGCGCTAAGTTCCCTCGGGAACATTAAAATCGCGCGCGTGGCGCTCCACGCGCAGACCTTTCCCTTCACGGCGAAGCTGATCGCCGTCGCCCCCGAGCACGGCGGCGTCTACGCCCTGTGGCTCGACGGGTCCCTGATCTACCTGGGCCACGCGCGCGGCGGCGCAAGCACGATCCGCTCGCGTCTGGTCGACCATTATTCCGGCATGGTCGGCGTATGCAGCCGCCGCGCGAGCCACTACAGCTGGGAAATCGCCGCCAACCCGGCGGCGCGCGAGCGCGAGCTCCTCGAGGAATACCTGCGCGCGCACGAGCGGGCGCCCCGGTGCAACGAGCGCCCCTAGCGGCGGCACGTGGCTTGCAACGCAGGAGACATGCCCCTCACCCGAGAGCAATCCGACGAGCTCGGCGCCGCCATCGAGGCGCGGCGCCAGGCGCTCGAGGCCGACATCCGCGAGGACCGCGCCCGCGCGCGGCGAGACCAGTTCGGGGAAGTGGCCGGCGCGACGCCCGACCCGGGCGACGAGTCGGTCGCGAGCCTGATCCAGGACCTCGACCAGGCCGACCTCGGCCGCGACCTCGACGAGCTGCGCGCCATCGAGGCGGCGCGCGAGCGCGTGCGCAACGGCACGTACGGCGTGTGCATCGATTGCGGCCTGGACATCGACTACCAGCGGCTGCGCGCCAATCCGTCGGCGCTTCGCTGCATCCACTGCCAGAGCGCCCACGAGAAGGAGAACGGGCGCCCGGCGTCGCCTACGCTGTAGCTACGCCCGAAGCACGCATTTCTCGTAGAGCGTCGGGAAGGCGCCGATCGCGTCGTATTTCGTCTTGATGGTCCTGTAAGCGGCCCCCGAGTAGAGACGGCCGAACTCTTCCTCCGGGAAGAAGCTGTCCGAGTAGAGGGACTTGATGCCGCCCAGCTCCGCCACCTTGCGCTCGATCAGGCGGTTGAAGTGGCCGGGCGGATGCGCCTCCCTCGTCCGCTTGACGTCCCAGAAGCCGAAATTGACGTACCAGTCGCTCTTCATGGGATAGAGCGTGAAGGGCTGCCGCTGGAAGCCGATGGGGCAGATCCACTGGGGCCAGAGCGCGATGTTCTCCTCGTAGAACGCCAGGAATTCCGGCGCACGGGCGATCGGGATGTCCACGTCCTGGATCACCGACTCCGAGTGCAGGCCGAGCAGCCTCTCGACCTTCTTGCTGATGCCGGCGGAGCTGTTCCAGCGCATGATCTTCGTATAGGTCTTGCTTCCCAGCTTGTCCTTGCCGTACAGCCAGCGCCTGACGAGGGGTTGCTGGGCAAAAACGTTCTTCGAGCACCAGAACCAGTCCGTGTCCCAGCGCCA
>JBLNDP010000118.1:0-18831 GCA_050261755.1 Clostridia bacterium | reverse complement strand
GCGCGCGGCGCCGAGGTCAAGCGGCTCGCACCGCGGGACGCAGGGCCTGCTTCAAGTACTTGCCGGTAAAGCTTTTCGGCGAGGCCGCGACCTCTTCCGGCGTGCCTTGCGCGACGATGCGGCCGCCGCCTTGGCCGCCCTCGGGGCCGAGGTCGATGACCCAGTCGGCCGTCTTCACGACATCGAGGTTGTGCTCGATCACGACGAGGGTGTTGCCGGCATCGCGCAGGCGCTGCAGCACGTTGAGGAGGAGCTGGATGTCCTGGAAGTGCAGGCCGGTGGTGGGCTCGTCGAGGAGGTACAGCGTCCGGCCGGTGTCGCGCTTGGAGAGCTCGAGCGAAAGCTTCACGCGCTGCGCCTCGCCGCCCGAGAGGGTGGTCGCCGATTGGCCGAGCCGCACGTAGCCCAGCCCGACATCGATGAGCGTCTGGAGCTTGCGCGCGATCGCCGGCACGGCGGAGAAGAGCTCGGCGGCTTCCGCCACGGTCATCTCCAGCACCTCGTGGATGTTGCGGCCGCGGTAGCGGATATCGAGCGTCTCGCGGTTGTAGCGCTTGCCGTGGCAGACGTCGCAGGGCACGTAGATATCCGGCAGGAAGTGCATCTCGACTTGCGTCACGCCGTCGCCCTGGCAGGCCTCGCAGCGCCCGCCTTTCACGTTGAACGAGAAGCGCCCGGCGTCGTAGCCACGGCTGCGCGCTTCCGGCACGCCGGCGAAAAGCTCGCGCATCGGCGTGAAGAGTCCGGTGTACGTGGCGGGATTGGAGCGCGGCGTGCGGCCGATCGGGCTCTGGTCGACGCTCACCACCTTGTCGAGGAGCTCCAGGCCCGCCATCGATTCGTGCGGCGCGGCCTCCAGTGCCGACCCGTGCAGGTGCCGCGCGACGCCGGCGTACAGGGTGTCGTTGATGAGGGTCGACTTGCCGGAGCCGGAGACGCCGGTGACGCACACCAGCAGGCCGAGCGGCAGCTGGAGCTCCACGCCCTTCAGGTTGTTGCCGGTCGCGTTGCGGATGACCACGCGCTCCTTGCCCGGGCGCTTGCGTGAGCGCGGCACGGCGATGGAGCGGCTGCCCGAGAGGTATTGCCCGGTGAGCGAGCCCGGGTTCCCGAGGATGGCGGGTGGCGGCCCTTCGGCCACCACGCGCCCGCCGTGCTCGCCCGCGCCGGGGCCCATGTCGACCACGTAGTCGGCCGCGCGGATCGCCTCCTCGTCGTGCTCGACGACGATCACCGAATTGCCGAGGTCGCGCAGCCGCTTCAGCGTGTCGATGAGGCGCGCGTTGTCGCGCTGGTGCAGGCCGATGGAGGGCTCGTCGAGCACGTACATCACGCCGGTGAGCCCGGAGCCGATCTGGCTGGCGAGGCGGATGCGCTGCGCTTCGCCGCCGGAAAGCGTCTCGGCCGAGCGATCGAGCGAGAGGTAGTCCAGCCCGACGTCGACCAGGAACTCGAGGCGGTTCGCGACCTCGCGCACGATGCGTTCGGCGACCTGGCCCTTGGCGCCGTCGATCTTCAGGGACGTGAAGAATTCCTGGCACGAACGAAGCGGCAGCGCGGAAATCTCGTAGATCGTCCGCTCGCCGATCTTCACGTTGCGCGCCTCGCGGCGCAGGCGCGTGCCGCCGCAGTCCGGACAAGGCTGCGCGTGCCGCAGCTTGGCGAGCTCCTCGCGCACCACGGCGGAGTCGGTCTCGCGGTAGCGGCGCTCGAGGTTCGGCAGCACGCCCTCGAACGGATGCTTCTTCATCTGTGCGCGGCCGCGCTCGCCCGGATAGCTGAACGCGATCGCTTCGCCTCCCGAGCCCTCGAGCACCACTCTCTGCACCGGGTCGGGCAGCATCTCCCACGGCTGCTCGACGTCGAAGCGATAGTGGCGCGCGAGCGACTGCAGCAGGGCGAAATAGAAGGAGTTGCGCCGGTCCCAGCCGCGGATCGCCCCGCTGGCGAGGCTGAGGTTGGGGTGCGCGACGACGCGCTTCGGGTCGAAGAACTCCACCGAGCCGAGCCCATCGCAGCGCGGGCAGGCGCCTGCCGGGTTGTTGAACGAGAACAGGCGCGGCTCGAGCTCGGGAAGCGCGTAGTCGCACAGCGGGCACGAGAAGCGCGAAGAGAAGAGGTGCTCCTTGCCGTCATCGTCGACGACGATCGCCTTGCCGTCGGCATGGCGCAGCGCCGTCTCCAGCGACTCGGCGAGCCGCTGCTTCGCGTCGGCGCGCACCCGCAGGCGGTCCACCACCACGTCGACGGAATGCTTGCGGTTGCGGCTGAGCTTCGGCGCCGCGTCGAGCTCGTGGACGCGGCCATCGATGCGCACGCGGGTGAAGCCCTGCGCGCGGAGCTCGTCGAGCAGGCTCGCTTGCTCGCCCTTGCGCCCCGCTACGACCGGGGCGAGCACGATGAGCTTCGTGTCTTCCGCCAGCGCGAGCAGCGCGTCGACCATCTGCGAGACGCTCTGGGCCTGCAAGGCGACGTGGTGCTCGGGACAATAAGGCGTGCCGGCGCGCGCGAACAACAGGCGCAGGTAGTCGTGCACTTCGGTGACCGTGCCGACGGTCGAGCGCGGGTTGTGGCTGGTCGCCTTCTGCTCGATCGCGATCGCGGGCGAGAGGCCCTCGATGAGGTCGACGTCGGGCTTCTCCATGAGCTCCAGGAATTGCCGCGCGTAGGCGGAGAGCGACTCGACGTAGCGGCGCTGGCCTTCCGCGTAGAGGGTATCGAAGGCGAGCGAGCTCTTGCCGGAGCCGGAGAGCCCGGTGATCACGACCAGGCGGTTTCGCGGCAGCTCGAGGCTGATGTTCTTCAGGTTGTGCGTCCGCGCGCCGCGGATGCGTAGGCTGTCCATCGATGAAACGCGGCAGATGCGAAGGGAAACCGGGTACTATAGCGCGCTTCGCTTTACCGCCGCCACGTTCGCCGTCACAGGTTCCATCCCATGTCCTCCGAGCGCATGAGCGCAGAAGAGCTGCGCGCCGGCGCAAGCCTCGCCGGCGTCTACGGCCTGCGCATGCTGGGCCTGTTCTTCATCCTGCCGGTGTTCGCGGTGCACGCGGCGACGCTCGAAGGCGGCGATAACCTCACGCTCGTCGGCGTGGCGCTCGGCGCCTACGGCCTCTCGCAGGGGATCCTGCAGATTCCTTTCGGGCTCGCTTCCGACCGCTGGGGCCGCAAGCCGGCCCTCTACGCCGGTCTCGTGGTGTTCGCTGCCGGCAGCTTCCTCGGCGCGTTCGCGACGAGCATCTGGGCGGCGATTGCCGCACGCACGTTGCAAGGCGCAGGGGCGATCAATTCCGTCGCGATGGCGCTCGCGGCGGACCTGACGCGCGACGAGCACCGTACGAAGATCATGGCGATGATCGGCGCGACGATCGGCACCATGTTCGCGGTGTCCCTCGTCGCGGCGCCCCTCGCTTACCGCGCGATCGGCATGGACGGCGTCTTCACGCTCACCGGCGCGCTCGCCCTGGCCGCCGTGGCGGTCGTCCGTTTCATCGTGCCGGTCCCGCCCGGGCCGGCCTCTCCGGCGGCCGGCACACGCACGAGCACCAGGCTGCTCGATGCGGAGCTCCTGCGGCTGAACGCAGGGATCTTCATCCTGCACGTCGCGCTCTATGCCATGTTCGTCGTGGTGCCGCCGCTGGTCGTGGAGGCGGGCCTGCCGCTCGCCGAGCACTGGAAGCTCTACCTTCCCGTCGTGCTTGTTTCCTTCGTCCTCATGGTGCCGGCGGTCCTCTATGCCGATCGCCGCAACCGTCCCAAGCCGGTGCTGCTCGGCGCCGTGGCCTTGCTGCTGGCGGTCGAGGCGGCCCTCGCGGCCTTCCACGCCGGCATCGCCGTCCTGGCGGCGCTGATGCTGGGGTTCTTCGTCGCCTTCAACGTCCTCGAAGCGATGTTGCCGGCGCTCGTGTCGCGGCTTGCCCCGGCGCGGGGCCGAGGCGTGGCGATCGGCGTCTACAACACCACGCAGACGCTGGGCGTTTTCTTCGGCGGATTGCTTGGCGGCTGGCTGGCGAGGCATCATGGCGCCAACGGGGTATTCGCGGGCTGTGCGGCCTTGTGCGCTATCTGGCTGGCCGTCGCGGCGGGGATGAGACCATTGCCGCCGCCCGGTCAACGGGCCGCCTGATGCGGCGTTGTGATTCCAACGGAGGGTTCCTATGGCTTCGGTAAACAAAGTGATCATCGTCGGCAACCTCGGCGCGGATCCCGAGACGCGCTACACGCCTAGCGGCGATGCGGTCACTAATATCCGGGTCGCTACGACCGACAAGTGGAAGGACAAGGCATCCGGCGAGATGAAGGAGCAGACCGAGTGGCACCGCATCAGCTTCTGGGGCCGCCTTGCCGAAGTGGCCGGTGAGTACCTGAAGAAGGGCAGCCAGGTCTACATCGAGGGCAGCCTGCGCACGCGCAAGTGGCAGGACAAGGACGGCCAGGACCGTTACTCCACCGAAATCCGCGGCGATGTGATGCAGATGCTCGGCCGGCGGGAAGGCGGCGGCATGCCAAGGGAAGACGCCGGCGAGCGCTCGGCGCCGCGGCCCGCCCCCGCGGCCGGCAAGCCCGCGGGCGAGAAGAAGAGCGGCGGCAAGTTCGAGGACATGGAAGACGACATTCCGTTCTGAAATCAGCGCTATAGCTATATAATTGGCGCCGTGCCGATCTACGAATACCGTTGCGAAGCCTGCGGTCACCAGGACGAGCACCTGCAAAAGGTCTCGGAGGCGCCGCTCAAGGTCTGCCCGGCCTGCGGGAAGGCTTCCTATAAGAAGCAGCTGAGCGCGGCCGGCTTCCAGCTGAAGGGCAGCGGCTGGTACGCGACCGACTTCAAGACCACCGGCAAGAAGACGGACAAGGCGGCGAAGAAGGACGAGGCCAAGACCGAGACGAAGAGCGACGCGAAGGGCGACGCCAAGACCGAGTCCAAGCCGAAGTCCGAAGCGACGACCGCCAATTGATCCCCAAGGGGCCCGGCCGTTACGAATTTTCGTAAAGGCAGGCCCGGCACCCGCCGGGCTTTTTCGTTTCTAGCACCGTGAAGAAATACCTCATCACCGGCCTGCTGATCTGGATCCCGCTCGTCATCACGCTGTGGGTGCTCAAGATCATCGTCGATGCCCTCGACCAGTCGCTGCTCCTGCTCCCCGAGTCGGCGCGCACCGAGAACTGGCTCGGCATCCACATTCCCGGCCTGGGCGCGATCCTCACCATCGCCATCGTCTTCGCCACGGGCGTGTTCGCGCAGAACTTCTTCGGCGCCCGGCTCGTCGCGCTCTGGCACGAGGTCCTGCACCGGATCCCGGTCGTGAACTCGATCTACTCGAGCGTGAAGCAGATCTCCGACACGCTCTTCTCGTCGAGCGGCCAGGCGTTCCGCAAGGCGCTCCTGGTGCAGTGGCCGCACGCCGACATGTGGACCATCGGCTTCCTGACCGGAACCCCGGGCGGCGACGTGGTGCGGCGCCTCCCGGCCGACTGCGTCAGCGTCTACGTGCCCACCACGCCCAACCCGACAGGCGGCTATTTCGTCATCGTGCCGCGCGCCAAGGTGATCGAGCTCGACATGACCGTCGACCAGGCGCTGAAGTACATCATTTCAATGGGCGTCGTGCCCCCGCTGGAGAAAGATGAGAAGCCACTACTGCGGTGAGCTGTCCGCCGCGCTCGTAGGCCGCGAGGTGACCTTATGCGGCTGGGCCCACCGGCGCCGTGACCATGGTGGCGTGATCTTCGTCGACCTGCGCGACCGCGAAGGCCTGGCGCAGATCGTCTTCAATCCGGATCGTAAGGAGGCCTTCGCCCTGGGCGAGAAGGTGCGAGGCGAGTTCGTTTTGCGCGTGAAGGGCAAGGTGCGCAGGCGACCGGAAGGCACGACGAATCCGGACCTCAAGTCCGGCGAGGTGGAGGTGGTGGTGGACGAGGCCGAGATCCTCAACCCGTCCGTGACGCCGCCGTTCCAGCTCGACGACGACAATCTCTCGGAGACGGTTCGCCTCGAGAACCGCGTGCTCGATTTGCGCCGCGAGCCGATGCAGAAGAACCTGCGCCTGCGCCACCGCGCCGCCATGGCCGCGCGGCGCTACCTCGATGAGCACGGCTTCATCGACATCGAGACCCCGTTCCTCTACAAGTCCACGCCGGAAGGCGCGCGCGAGTTCCTCGTGCCCTCGCGGCTGCACGACGGGCACTTCTATGCGCTGCCGCAGTCGCCGCAGCTCTTCAAGCAGATGCTGATGATCGCGGGCTTCGACCGCTACTATCAGATCGTCAAGTGCTTCCGCGACGAGGACCTGCGTGCCGACCGGCAGCCGGAATTCACGCAGATCGACATCGAGACGTCCTTCCTCGACGAGCAGGCGATCCGCGACCTCATGGAGGGCCTCGCGCGGCACATGTTCCGAGAGGCCGCGGGGATCCAGCTGCCCGAGCCTTTCCCGGTGATGCGCTACGACGACGCCATGCGCGACTACGGCGTCGACAAGCCCGACCTGCGCGTGCCGCTCAAGCTCGCCGAGCTCACCGACGTCATGAAAGACGTCGAGTTCAAGGTGTTTTCCGGCCCGGCCAATGTCGCGGGCGGGCGGGTCGTCGCGCTGCGCGTCCCGGGCGGTGGCGCACTGACGCGCGGCGAGATCGATGCCTACACGGAGCAAGTGAAGGCGCTCGGGGCCAAGGGGCTCGCCTGGATCAAGGTGAACGAGAAGGCGAAAGGGGCGGAGGGCCTGCAATCGCCGATCGTGAAGAACCTGCACGCGAGGGCGCTCGCGGCGATCCTCGAGCGCACCGGCGCCCAGGACGGCGACCTGATCTTCTTCGGCGCGGACAAGGCTGCCGCCTGCAACGCATACATGGGCGCGCTGCGTCAGAAGGTCGGGCATGACCGCGGCCTCGCGGAGAAGGGCTGGCGGCCGCTCTGGGTCGTCGACTTCCCGATGTTCGAGTTCGACGAGGAGACGAAGGCCTGGAAGGCGCGTCATCACCCCTTCACCAGCCCGAAGGACGGGCACGAGAAGTACATCGAGGCCGACCCGGAAAAAGCCTACGCCAAGGCCTATGACCTCGTGCTGAACGGCTGGGAGATCGCCGGCGGCTCGGTGCGGATCTACCGCCCGGAAGTCCAGCAGCTGGTCTTCGGCGCGTTGAAGATCGGGAAAGAAGAGCAGAGAGCCAAGTTCGGCTTCCTGCTCGACGCCCTGCAGTACGGCGCGCCGCCCCATGGCGGCATCGCCTTCGGCTTCGACCGGCTGGTGACGCTCATGGCGGGCGCGGACGCGATCCGGGACGTGATCGCCTTCCCGAAGACCCAGCGCGGCCAGGACCTGCTCACCGGCGCGCCGAGCGCGGCGACGGAAAAGCAGCTGCGCGAGCTGCACATCCGGCTGAGGAACGCGCCGGCTTGAGCAAGGCGCAGCGGCAGTGAGGATTGCCGCCGCGCTGCTGGCGGCGCTGTTTTTCCCGGCGGCTTTCGCATTTTCGAACGATGTCGCTTTGGATAAGCTGCCGCCGGAGGCGCGGCATACGCTCGAGCTCGTCCGGAAGAACGGCCCCTTCGCCTACCCGCAGGACGGCGCCACATTCGCGAACCGCGAGAAGCGCCTGCCGATGCGGGCCTACGGCTACTATCGCGAATACACGGTAAAGACCCCCGGCGCACGTGACCGCGGGCCGCGGCGGATCGTCGCCGGGAACGGCGGCGAGTTCTACTACACCGACGACCATTACCGATCCTTCCGGAGGATCCGCGAGTGAACCGATGGGCAAGCTGACCGAGCGCCTGCTCGACCCGTCGCGTTCGGGCGTCTACCGCGCCAGCCGAACGGAGGAGATCGAGGACGCCCTGCAGGGGACCGACCTCCGCCTCTCGCGCATCTCGCTCGCGGGCGCGCGCGACAAGCACGCGCTGATGGACGCCTTGTCCCTGGCGCTCGGCTTTCCGGACTGGTTCGGCCGCAACTGGGACGCGCTGGAGGACTGCCTGGCCGACTTGTCGTGGCGTCCCGCGCAAGGACACGTCCTCGTGCTGGAGCGCTTCGATGCGCTGGCGAAGGACGATCTCGGCATCCTCACGGACGTTCTTCGCTCGTCGGCGGAGTCCTGGGCCGGTCGCGGACGCTCCTTTTTTGCCGTCTTCGTCGATCCCGGGCGGTCGACCGGATTGCAGGACCTCTTCCGCGAGCAGTGACGCCGAAGCTCCCCCTCTCGGTGCTGGTCGTGGTCTACACGGGGAACCTCGACGTGCTGCTCCTCGAGCGCGCGGGACGACCGGGCTATTGGCAGAGCGTGACCGGCTCGCTGGACCGGCTCGACGAGCCGCGCGCGGCGGCCGCGGCACGCGAGCTGGCCGAGGAGACGGGCATCGCGGCCGGTTCCGGCCGCCTGCAGGACTGGAACGTGGCCAACACGTTCGAGATCTATCCGCAGTGGCGGCACCGCTTTGCGGCGGGCACCGTGTACAACACCGAGCATGTCTTCGGCTTTCGCCTGGCCGAGCGAGTCCCGGTGCGCCTCGCGGCAGACGAGCACGATGCTTTCCTGTGGCTGTCATGGCAAGAGGCGGCCGCGCGTTGCTTCTCCTGGACCAACCGCGACGCTATCCGCCTGCTCGGCGAGGGCGCTGTGCTAATTTAGGCGCGTGCGGTCCCGTGCCCTCCCCGGACTCGCCGGCGCGTTCCTTTCCCTGCTGCTAGGCGCCTCCGCTCGCGCGCACGCGGCCGATGACCTCCTCGTGGAGGCGCAGCGCCAGGGCGACAGCGTAGAAGTGCGAGCGCATGCGACCGTCGCCGCGGCGCCTCGCCTCGTATGGGCCGTGCTCACGGACTACGAGGCGCTGCCTCGCTTCATTCCCGGCATCAGCCGCAGCGTCGTGCGCGAGAAGCAGGGCTCCCGGCTGGTCCTCGAGCAGTCCGGCGAGGCGCGCTTCTTCATCTTCTCGTTTCCCATCGACGTGCGGCTCGAGGTGACGGAGAGCCCGCCGGATTGGATCGCATCGCGCTCGACCGCGGGCAACCTGCGGCGCATGTACGGGCGCTACGACGTGGCGGCCGACCTCGCGCGCGGCACCTGCACCCTGAGCTACGAGGGACTGCTCGAGCCGGCGTTCGCCTTGCCGCCGATCGTCGGCATCGCCGCGATGCGCAGCCTCATCGAGGAGCAGTTCACGGCGATGGTCGCCGAGATCGAGCGGCGCGCCGCCGCGCCGGCGACCAAATGATCGCGCGCCTCGCGGCGCTCGCCCTCGCCGCGGCGCTCGCCGGGTGCGCCGCACCTCGCCCCGGCGTGGACGCGGACCTGGGCTCGCAGGCCCCCCAGGTGAGCGAATGCGCGCGCTGGTACCGCGTGCTCGACGATGCGGTGGACGCGGCGCGGGTACGGGATGCGCAATACACGCGGATCGAGGGCTTCCCATACCTCCGCGTGGATCGGCTGCTGGCTGCGCTCGCCCCGCGTGCGCGCTCGAGCGCGGCGGCCTTCGATGCCTACGCGGAGCGCTTGCTCGCGCGTGACCTCGAGTCCCGCGCGCACGAGATTGCCAACCTGCCGAGGGAGGCGATCCCGGCGGTTTCCGGTGCCGCCGAGGACGAGCGGCGCGCGGCGGCCTTTGCGCGCACGCAGTCTTGCGGCAGGCTCTTGCGCGAGCTCGACCTGGCGAAGCCCGGGACGCGCGAAGCGCTGCTCGCAAAGGCGCAGGTCCCGGACGACTACTCCGACGTTGCCCGCGCGGTCGGCTTGTATCCGCTGAGTCGCGTGGTCTTCGCGCGCGGCGTGCGCCGCTGGGAAGACGAAGCAAAAGCCAGCTTCGCCGCGCCGGCGCCGCAGGCCGGCGTAGTGCGCTATGCGCCGGAGAACAGCTCGCCGCCGCTCAAGCGGGCGGCCGCGGCCGCCCTTATTGGCCGCGCGGAGCTCGACCCGCTCGGGGTCCCCGTCCTCTCGGAGCGCGAACTGGCGCAGTTCGCCGCAGCGTATGCGCCGTCCGTGGAAATCGCGATCGCGGGCGATGCGGACCGCTTCGGCGCGTTGCGCTGGACGCGCACGCAGGACGCGCCTGTGGTCGACGCGGCCGAGCCGGTGGCCTATGTGCAACAGGCGCACGTGCGCTACGGGGATCGCATCTTGCTTCAGCTTGTCTATACACTGTGGTTCCCGGAGCGCCCGCCGGGCCACGAAGGCGATCTTCTTGCCGGACGACTCGACGGGCTGGTGTGGCGCGTGACTGTGGCTCCCGACGGCGAACCGCTGCTCTACGACTCGATCCATCCCTGCGGCTGCTACCACGAGTTCTTCCCGACGCCGCGCGCCCGGCCGCTGCCGGCGCCCGACCCGCTGGAGGAATGGGCGTTTTCGCCGCTCGCGCTGCCGCGCGTGGCCGAAGGCGAGCGGCCGGTCCTGCGCCTCGCCTCCGGCACGCACTACCTGCAGGCGGTGGCCATTACGCGGGACGCGGAGAGCGTCGTGCGCTACGGATTGCGCGACTACGATGAGCTGCGGTCGCTGCCTCGGCCCGACGGAAGCCGGCGAAGCGTCTTCGGGCCCGACGGGCTGATCGCCGGCAGCGAGCGCGGCGAGCGCTTCCTTTTCTGGCCGATGGGCATCCGCTCGGCCGGCGCGATGCGGCAATCGGGACGGCAGGCGACCGCGTTCGTGGGCCGGCGCCACTTCGACGATGCGGATCTCCTCGAGAAGCGCTTCGTCCTCGACCTCGCGGGGCACTCGCCGTGAGCGGCACGCTCGAGCGCCTGCGCGTGGCCACGCTGAACATCCACAAGGGCCTCTCGCACTTCAACCGGCGCATGGTCATCCGCGACCTGCGCGAGGGACTGCGCGAGCTCGCCCCGGACATCGTCTTCCTGCAGGAGGTGCAGGGGCTCAACCAGCGCCATGCGCTGCGCTTTCCCGGCTGCCCGCCCGAGCCGCAGCACGAGTTCCTGGCCGGCGGCGAATGGCGGCACGTGTACGCGCGCAACGCGGTGTACGACCACGGGCACCACGGCAACGCGATCCTCTCGCGCTTCCCCTTCGTTTCCTTCGAGAACCACGACGTCTCCGACCACCGCTTCGAGCGCCGCGGCCTCCTGCATTGCGTGGTCGCCGTCCCCGGCTGGCGCCGCAACCTGCACTGCGTGTGCGTGCACCTGTCGCTCCACGAGGGGGGCCGCAACCGGCAGCTCGAGGCCATCTCGCGCCGGCTGGAGGAGCTCGCTTCCAAGGACCTGCCGATCATCATCGCCGGGGACTTCAACGACTGGCGTCATCGCGCGAGCTCGATCCTCGAGCACCGCCTCGGCATGAAGGAGGCGTCGATCGCGCAGGCCGGCAAGCCGCACCGGACCTTCCCGAGCGCGCTGCCGCTCCTGCGCCTGGATCGCATCTATGTGCGGGGGTTCTCCATCGCCGCCTCACGTGTCCATTCCGGCAAGCCCTGGTCGCGCCTCTCGGACCACCTGGCCGTGAGCGCCGAGCTCCAGCGCGGCTAGGCGTGGTGCAGTACGTCGCCGGCAATCGCTTCACCCTCCTCAAGAACGGCGAGCAGTATTTTCCCGCCCTCGTCGCGGCGCTCGACACGGCGCAGGCCGAGGTGTTCGTCGAGACCTACATCTTTGCCGACGACGAGACCGGCAGCCTGGTCGCCGATGCCATCGCGCGCGCCGCCGCGCGCGGCGTGAAGGCGCACCTGCTCATCGACGGGTTCGGCGCGCGCGATTTCCCGGTGCGCTTCCGGCGCTCGATCGAGTCGGCAGGCGGGCGGGTCCTCGTCTTCCGCCGCAACGTGCGCCCGATGCTGCGGCGCACGCGGTTGCGCCGCATGCATCGCAAGATCGCCGTGATCGACGGCCGCATTGCCTTCGTAGGCGGCATCAACGTCGTCGACGACTACGAGACGCCTTTCGACGATCCGCGCGTGACGCCGCCGCGCCACGACTACGCGGTGAAGATCGAAGGTCCGCTCGCCGCCGAGGTGCGCGGCACGGCGGCGCGCCTGTGGCGCAAGGTCTCGTGGGCGCGGCTCAGGCGGCGCGGCGAGCTGGAGTCGGCACCGCCCGCGCCGGCGGCGGCCGGAACGCAGCGCGGCGCGCTGGTGATCCGCGACAGCATGCGCCATCGGCGCGACATCGAGGAGGCCTACCTGGCGCAGATCGCCGCGGCGCGCGTCGAGGTGATCATCGCCTGCGCGTATTTTTTCCCCGGCCGGCGATTTCGCCGCGCGCTCATGGAGGCGGCGGCGCGCAAGGTGCGCGTGCGGCTCCTGCTGCAGGGAAAGATCGAGTACCCGTTCGTGCACTACGCCTCGCGCGGCCTGTACGGCGCGCTCCTCGACGCCGGTATCGAGATCCACGAGTACAACGCCGCCCTGCTGCACGCCAAGGTCGCGATCTTCGACCGGCGCTGCGCCTGCGTCGGCTCATCCAACATCGATGTTTTCAGCCTGCTGCTCGCGCGCGAGGCGAACGTGTTCATCGACGACGTGGCGTTCGCCGCGGAGCTGCGCGCAAGCGTGGAGCACGCCATGCGGGCCGACGCCGCGCCGCTCGCGCCGCGCGAGTGGAGCCGCCAGCCGCTCTGGCGGCGGCTCCTCATCTGGACGACCTACGGCCTCGCGCGGTTCGTCATGAGCTTCTACGGCCTCGATCGATACTAAAGCGCGCGCAGCACGCCGCCGCGCAGCGCCGGCACCACGTCGAAGCAGTCCTCGCGACTGGCGAATTCCACTTCGTGGCGGAGCCCTCGCTGGGCCATCATGCGGCCGACCCGGCAGTCGAGCAGCGTGCCGGGGAGCTCGGCCGAGCGGTACACCGCGCGCGCGGCCTTGGCCGCGTCGGACAGGTCGGCCGCCTCGCCGAGCAGCGCGGCGAGTCGCTCCACCATGGCGCCCGCGCCGACGAAGTCCTCGAGGTTGAAGTTGTTGGCGGAGCCCGAGCAGACGAGCAATACCGTGTCGCCGCGGTGCTCGGTCGCGATGTGCCGGGCGAGCGCGCCCGCGTTGATCAGCGCGCCGCAGTACACATGCGCGGCACCTTCCGCGCCCTGCATCGCGACGGTGCCGTTCGTCGTGGAGTAGACGACCGTCTTGCCGGTCACGCCATGCTCGATGAGGGCGAGCGGCGCCGGATGCGCGAAGCCGGGAAGCGTCTCGGCCATCAGCTCGCCGGAAAGCACGCAGCTGCCCTCCGGGAGGCGCGCGTGCCGGGCGCGCGCGGCGACCTCGTCGCGCACCGGAACGACCTCCGTCGCGCCGTGCGCGAGGATGGCGGCCATGGTCGTCGTCGCGAATAGCACGTCGAGGACGACGACCACCTTGCCGGCGAGCCGCACGCCGTCGAGCTCCTCGCGCTTGGTGAGGACGTGGACCTTGTGGTTGAGCTCGAGGCGCCGCCCGCTCACCGGCGGCTCACTTCGGCCGCCGGCCGAACATGCCCCAGCCTTCCATCGTCATCACGGTCTCGCCGGCCTGGTTCACGGCTTCCCACCGGCTCTTGACCAGGCCCACTCCCGGACGGCTCTCCGATGCCCGGCTCTCCAGGACGACGCGCGAGTAGGAGATCGTGTCCCCGGCGCGCACCGGCTTCAGCCAGCGGATGTTCTCGAGCCCCGGAGAGCCGAGGCTCGCCGCCTGGTTGACGTGGCTTTCCACCGTGAGGCGCATGCCAACCGAGCAGGTGTGCCAGCCGCTGGCGATGAGGCCGCCGAAAAAGCTCCGCTTCGCCGCTTCCGGGTCGACGTGGAACGGCTGCGGATCGAACTGGCGCGCGAAGGCGATGATCTCGTCGGCGCCGAAGGTGTGGCGTCCCATGTCGATGCGGTCGCCCGGCTGGAAGTCTTCCCAATACATCATGGCTGCGGCGCCACCTTCTCGAAGCGCTGCACCCGGCCGCGCAGCTCCTGCGGAAGCGGCGCCGCCTTCATGGTCAAAGGGTCTGCGTTGACGTAGACGAGCTCGGCCGTCACGAGCGGCGCCGGCTTTTCGCCGTAGATCTCGAACGCGAAAGTCATGCTCGTGTTGCCCAGGCGCGCCACGCGCACGAGCACGGTCAGAACGTCGTCATAGCGCGCCGAGCCGAGATACTCGACGGTCGCCTTGCGCAGGTAGACGTCGTTGCCGAACCGGTCGACATAGCCCTCCGGGTACGGCAGGCCGATGGCGCGCCAGTACTCCGCCACCGCAGTGTCGATGTAGGTGAGGTAATGGCCGTTGAAGACGATCTTCTGCATGTCGACTTCGGCCCAGCGCACGCGCAGCTGGTGCGCGCATGTGAAATCTTCCCGCGGCATCGGCGTTTCAATCGCTCCGGAACGGCTCGATTGTTGCACAGGCCGCTAGAATCGCGGCCGTGGAAAACGAAAACGATCCGGACCTGTCCGGCTTCGGTGCCGACCCGGCCGGGCGCCTCCGCGAAGCGCTCGAGAAGGACGAGTTCGCGCTGTATTGCCAGCCGATTCTCGCCTTGTCCGGCTCGGAGCGCTTTCCCATGGCCGAGGTGCTCGTGCGCATGCGCGAGGAAGAGCAGGCGATGATCCCGCCCGGCGAATTTCTCCCCGTCTTCGAGCACTTCAAGATGATGCCGCAGCTCGATCGCTGGGTCGTGCGCAACATCGCCAAGCGCCTCGCCAAGGGCTCGAAGATCCCGTCCTTCACGATGAACATCTCCGACCAGACGCTCGAGGACGCGCAATTTCCCGGCTACGTCAAGGAAGCGCTCAAGGCGCAGGGCGTCCCGGCGGACTCCATCGTCTTCGAGATCAACGAGGCCGACGTGCTGCAGCGGGCGCAGGCGGTCGAGCGCTTCGTCGCATCCATGAAGGTCGTGGGCAGCGGGGTTCTCATCGACGGCTTCGGCCACAAGGCGGTGTCCTTCGCGCCGCTCAAGACGGTCGGCGCGCACTTCGTGAAGGTGGACGGCTCGATCGTCCGCAAGATCACCACGAGCGAAGTGGCGCGCACGAAGATGAACGCCATCCTCCAGGTCGGCAAGGCGATCAACCTGGGCGTGATCGCCGAGTGCGTCGAGGAACAGGACGTCCTCGTGCGCCTGAAGTCGCTCGGCGTCGGCTACGCGCAGGGCTTCGGCATCGTGCAGCCGCAGCCCATCGACAAGCTCGCGGGCTAGCGTCCCGGGTGGACGAGGCCGTCGCCCGCAGCCTCGCCAAGTGGCCGAACGTGCCGGCGGTCTTCGGCTGGCTCGTGCTCGACCGGCGCGGCAACTGGCGCCTCCGGAGCGCAAGCGCGGCTCAACGCTTCGAAAAGATCACCAACGCGGCGCTGCGCGACTTCATCGGCCGCAATTACGAGGCGGACGAGCGCGGCCGGTGGTTCTTCCAGAACGGGCCGCAGCGGGTGTACGTGCGGCTCGACTACACGCCCCTCGTCTTGCGCCACGACGGCGAGGGACTGGTCGACCATTGCGGGCGGCCGTTTCAGGCCGAAGAGAAGTTCGTGGACGAGGAGGGGTCGCTCCTCATCAGCGGGCGCGGCAGCGTGGGCCTGCTGGACGACCGCGACCTCGCCCGGTACGCCGATGAGGCCGATTCGTTGCGCCGCATCAACCGGGGCGAGGTGGAAGGGCGCTTCCGCTTCGTTTCGGACCCCGTTCCGTGACACCCCGTAGCATTGCGTTGACCTGATTTCCTCTTTATAATCCGGCCTCTTTTTTGGTGCCTGGGCGGCTCATCTAAGTACCCGATAGCCGCCCGGTTCGTTTCTGGAAACCTTAAAAACATGCCCACCGTCAATCAGTTAGTGCGTCAGGGACGCGTCGCCAAGCGCCCGAAATCGAAGGTCCCGGCGCTCGCCGGCTCGCCGCAAAAGCGGGGGGTCTGCACCCGGGTCTACACGACGACGCCCAAGAAGCCCAACTCGGCGCTGCGCAAGGTCGCCAAGGTGCGCCTCACCAACGGCTTCGAGGTGATCGGCTACATCGGCGGCGAAGGGCACAACCTGCAGGAGCACTCGGTGGTGCTGATCCGCGGCGGGCGCGTGAAGGACCTGCCCGGCGTGCGCTACCACATCGTGCGCGGCTCGCTCGACACGCAGGGCGTGAAGGACCGCAAGCAGTCCCGTTCGAAATACGGCGCCAAGGCGCCCAAGGCAGGGTAAAGACACATGCCGCGTCGCAGAGAAGTCCCCAAGCGGGAGATCCTCCCGGATCCGAAATTCAACAACGTCGACGTGGCGAAGTTCGTCAACGTCCTGATGACGCGCGGCAAGAAGTCCGTCGCCGAGCGCATCATCTACGGCGCCCTCGACACGATCAAGACCAAGTCCGGCAAGGACCCGATCGAGATCTTCACGCAGGCGGTGCAGAACGTGAAGCCGATCGTCGAGGTGAAGAGCCGCCGCGTCGGCGGCGCGAACTACCAGGTCCCGGTGGAGGTCCGCCCGGTCCGCCGCGTCGCCCTCGCGATGCGCTGGATCCGCGAGGCGGCGCAGAAGCGCGGCGAGAAATCGATGACGGTGCGGCTCGCCGGCGAGCTGCAGGAAGCGGCCGAGGGCCGCGGCGGTGCGATGAAGAAGCGCGAGGAAGTTCATCGTATGGCGGAAGCGAACAAGGCTTTCTCGCACTACCGCTTCTAGGCGCAAGGATCCCCGTGGCCCGCAAGACCCCCATCGAACGCTACCGGAACATCGGCATCTCGGCTCACATCGACGCCGGGAAGACGACCACGACCGAGCGCATCCTGTTCTATACCGGCGTCAACCACAAGATCGGCGAGGTGCACGACGGCGCCGCGACGATGGACTGGATGGAGCAGGAGCAGGAGCGCGGCATCACCATCACGTCCGCGGCGACGACCTGCTTCTGGAAGGGCATGGACATGTCCTACCCGGAGCACCGCATCAACATCATCGACACCCCGGGGCACGTGGACTTCACCATCGAGGTGGAGCGCTCCATGCGCGTGCTCGACGGCGCGTGCATGGTCTATGACGCCGTCGCCGGCGTTCAGCCGCAGTCCGAGACGGTCTGGCGCCAGGCCAACAAGTACCGCGTGCCGCGCCTCGCGTTCATCAACAAGATGGACCGCGTCGGCGCGACGTTCTTCAAGTCCTACGGCCATATCAAGGACCGCCTGAAGGGCAACCCGGTGCCGATCCAGATTCCCATCGGCCTCGAGGACAAGTTCCAGGGCGTCGTCGACCTCGTCACGATGCAGGCGATCTACTGGGACGAGGCGTCCCAGGGCATGAAGTTCGAGCGCAAGGAAATCCCCGCCGAGCTCCAGGCCGAGGCGAAGGAATGGCACGGCAAGATGGTCGAGGCCGCCGCCGAGGCGAACGAAGAGCTCATGAACAAGTACCTCGAGTCGGGCGAGCTCTCGAGCGAGGAAATCAAGCGCGGCCTGCGCCTGCGCACGATCGCCAACGAGATCGTGCCGATGTTGTGCGGCACGGCGTTCAAGAACAAGGGCGTGCAGGCGATGCTCGACGCGGTCATCGACTACCTCCCGTCCCCGGTCGACATCCCGCCGGTCAAGGGCGAGCTGGAGAACGGCCAGCCGGCGACGCGCAGCCCCGACGACAACCAGCCGTTTGCGGCGCTCGCCTTCAAGATCATGACCGACCCCTTCGTCGGCCAGCTCACCTTCATCCGCGTGTACTCGGGCGTGCTGAACTCCGGCGACACGGTGCTCACCTCGATGAAGGCGCGCAAGGAGCGCATCGGCCGCCTGCTGCAGATGCACGCGAACGAGCGCGAGGAGATCAAGGAAGTCCGCGCCGGCGACATCGCCGCGGTGGTCGGCCTGAAGGACGTGATCACGGGCGAGACCATCAGCGACGTGAAGAACGTCATCACGCTCGAGCGCATGGTGTTCCCGGACCCCGTGATCTCGCAGGCGGTCGAGCCGAAGACCAAGGCGGACCAGGAGAAGATGGGCGTGGCGCTCGGGCGCCTCGCGCAGGAAGACCCGTCCTTCCGCGTCCGCACGGACGAGGAATCGGGCCAGACCATCATCTCCGGCATGGGCGAGCTGCACCTCGAGATCATCGTCGACCGGATGAAGCGCGAATTCGGCGTCGAGGCTTCGGTCGGCAAGCCGCAGGTCGCGTACCGCGAAACCTTCAAGAAGGCGGTCGAGCAGCAGGGCAAGTTCATCAAGCAGTCGGGCGGCCGCGGCCAGTACGGCGACGTGTGGCTCAAGCTGGAGCCGCAGCCGGGCAAGGGCCACGAGTTCGTTGACGCCATCAAGGGCGGCCGCGTACCGCGCGAGTTCATCCCCGCCGTGGAGAAGGGCGTCAACGAGGCCCTGAACGAAGGCGTGCTCGCGGGCTATCCGGTGGTGGACGTGAAAGTAACGCTGTTCGACGGCTCGTACCACGAGGTGGACTCGAACGAGAACGCGTTCAAGATGGCCGCGATCTTCGCCTTCAAGGACGGCATGCGCTCCGCGCAGCCGACCTTGCTCGAGCCGATCATGGCGGTCGAGGTCGAGACGCCCGAGGAAAAGATGGGCGACGTGATGGGCGACCTGTCGGGCCGCCGCGGCATCATCCAGGGCATGGAAGACCTCGTCGGCGGCAGCAAGGCGATCAAGGCCGAGGTGCCGCTGGGCGAGATGTTCGGCTACTCGACCACGCTGCGCTCCCTCACGCAGGGCCGCGCGACGTACACGATGGAATTCAAGCACTACGCCGAGGCGCCGAAGAGCGTCGCCGAGGCGGTCATCAGCGCCAAGACCAAGTAAGCGGAAAGATCTAAAGGACTCAGCACATGGCCAAGGGCAAATTCGAGCGAACCAAACCCCACGTGAACGTTGGCACGATTGGTCACGTCGATCATGGCAAGACGACGCTGACGGCGGCGATGACGCACATATTGGCGAAGAAGTTCGGGGGCGAGG
>JBLNDP010000117.1:0-2604 GCA_050261755.1 Clostridia bacterium | reverse complement strand
CTGCGCTACATCGCGAACCGGCGCTGCCAGCAGATCGGCCTGGAGGCGCTCTTCCCCGGGGCAAGCAATCCCTTCCCGTGGATGAGCGAGATGATCGACCTCAAGAAAGAACGCAATTTCTTCGAGACCCGCGTCATCGAGTACCAGACCGGCGGCGCCCTGAGCTGGGATTAATCACATGCAAGAAGAGTGGAACGACATGCACAGAATTACGGCCTGCAAACCCGAGGAAGACTACAAGCTGTGGCTGCGCTTCGAGGACGGTCTCGAAGGCAGCGTGTTCCTCGGCAACCTGCTCGAGATCGGAGCCTTCAAGCTGTGGCGCGACGTGCGCGAATTCGAGAAGGTGAGCGTCGACCCGGAGACCGCCACGGTCACCTGGGAAGGCGGCATCCGCCTCGATCCCGACGTGCTCTACCACGACGTGGCGCAGCAGAAGAAAGCGGACGGCATTCAGCAGGCCGGCGGGGAACCGCCGGCGGTTGGATAGTCCGGGCCTGGACGGCCGGGCTTTTTTTGTTCAACAACCTTGAAGGAGACTGAGCATGGCGAAGAAAAAAGCGAAAAAAGGCGGAAAGAAAAAGAAGAAGAAGAAAGCATCAAAAAAAAAGAAAAAATCGTTATAAAAAGCTGGTAAGAAAAAGGCGGCAGGACGCAAGAAATCCGCCAAGAAGAAGAACAAGGCGGGCAAGAAGAAGAAGGCGATCCGAGCCGCCAGACCTACGGCCAGCCCTGCGGCAAGGACGGCACTGGCTTCAATGCCGTCCACCGCTGCGACGCCCGGCGCGAGAACCGCGCTGAATCCAGCGGCCGCATGGCCGTTCCCTACGGGCTCCCGGCCGTAACCGGGACCCGGGGGAACGCGGCGAGGGGCGCAAGCCCCCGCTAGGCCCTCGAAGCTCAGCGGACCGGCTTGGTCATTCGGCCCGAAACTGGAGACCTAGGCCGGTCCGCGAGGCTTCCCCTCAGGCGGGGGATTTTACGCGCCGCCCGGGTGCGCCAAAAAAGATGCGGAAACAAGCGTTTCGCGCTGCCACATGAACAGGTTCCGAGGTGAGGAGAAGTTATTGACATAGCACAGGAATTTAACTTATGATGCCCGCCGTTGCACCGCAGCATCCTGCTCGACTCGAAGCCCTGATCCAGGCGCTCTCGAGAACCCTTCCCCAGACCGCCTCAACAGAACTTTCGCCCTCCGGCGAACGGTCCAAGGAAGCTGGGAGATCGCAAATGAACCTTGCCGTGTGTCTTGCAGCACGGGCGTACGCCGCCCTGAAGGCCAGCCTGGCCGCCGTAGGCCTTGCCGCCCTCGCCGTCTTCTTCGCGCTTCCCGCGCAGCGGGAGGCCCTCCTGGGCCACTACTCGTTTCTTGCCCTCCCGGCTTGGACCGATCCGTTCGCCATGCCGACCGTGATCGCGGCGGGCCCGATCCAGGTGCCCGTCACAGAAACCTCGCGCGAGCGGGAGCAGCGCGCGGTGACCGAGTTCATCGCCAGGCGCTACCGCGTTTCCGAGCTGGCCGTCGGCGGCTTCGTCTCCGCCGCCTACCGCGCCGGCGCCGAGTACTCGGTCGACCCGCTGCTCATCCTCGCGGTCATGGCGGTCGAATCGCGCTACAACCCCGTCGCCGAAAGCGTCACCGGCGCGAAGGGCCTGATGCAGGTCATCCCGAAATTCCACCTCGAGAAGCTGCTCGACCACGGCGGCGAGCGGGCGCTGCTCGATCCCGATGTCAACATTACGGTGGGCGCGCAGATCCTGCGCGAGTATCAGCGCCGCTTCGGCGACACGGAGACCGCGCTGCAGATGTACGCCGGCGCCTTCGACGAGCCGACCTCGCAGTACGCCTCCAAGGTCCTCGCGGAGAAGGCGCGCCTCGAGGTCCTCAGGCAGAAGCTGAAGAAGCAAAGCGCCTGATTTTCTCGGCCGCCTCCTCCAGGTCGGCCAGAGCGCGGGTATAGGCGAAGCGCACGAAGCGCTCGGTTCCGTTCGAGCCGAAATCCACGCCCGGCGTCGCCGCCACCGCCTCGCGCTCCAGCAGCTCGCGCGTGAACGCCCGGCAGTCGCGGCCGCAATCGGCGTAGATGTAGAACGCACCGCGCGGCTCGGCAGGCACGCCGAGTCCGGCGCGCTGCAGTGCGGGCAGCAGGAAGTCCCTGCGCCGGGCGAACTCGCCGCGTCGCTCCTCGAGAATTCGCAGCGACTCCGCGGAGAAGGCTGCCGCCGCGGCGTATTGCGCCGGCGAGGGTGCAGAGATGTAGAAGTGCTGCGCGAGCTTCTCGAAGCTGCGCATCGCCGCCTGCGGCAGCACCACCCAGCCCAGGCGCCAGCCGGTCATGCAGAAATATTTCGAGAAGCTGTTGATGATCGCCACCTCGCCGTCGAGGCCGAGCGCGGTGCGCGGCTCCGCGCCATAGACGAGCCCCTGGTAGATTTCATCGACGAGCAGCACGCCGCCTTTCTGCGCGACGAATGAGGCAATCTCCTTCAGGGCCCGCGGCTCGACCAGGGTGCCGGTCGGGTTGGACGGCGAACCGAGGAGCAACCCCTTGGTCCGGGGTCCCCACGCCGCGCGCACCATGTCGACGGTGGGCTGGAACGCGC
>JBLNDP010000116.1:0-2870 GCA_050261755.1 Clostridia bacterium | reverse complement strand
ACAGGACCATCTTCTCGGGCAACGGAACCAGCAGGCGCGCGCGCAGCTCGCCGAGACGCCGTTGCGCCGCGGCGAATGAATTCGGCTGCTGCGGATCCGCGTACACGACGAGGTAAAGCTTTCCCAGAACGTTATCGACGACGGCTAGCTCGTCCGAGACGAGCAGGAGGATGTCCGGCGTGCCGATCGGGTCCGCCTTTTCCCCCTTGAGCGCGCGGCTCTCGATGTGGCGCACCGTCTCGTAGCCGAAGTAGCCGGCCAGGCCGCCGCCGAACTTAAGCGCGGCCGGGACGGGAGCGACGCGATGCCGGCCGAGCCACGCGCGGACGTATTCGAACGGGTCCGCGTCATCGAGGCTCTCGAGCGTCACGTCCGTGCCACGGGCGTCGCGCAGTAGGCGCCGCAGCTTGCGTCCCCGCGCTTCGATGCGTTCGGCGCAAGCGAGGCCGATGAAGGAGTAGCGGCCGAAACGCTCGCCCCCCACTACGGACTCCAGGAGATAGGAAAACGGCGTGTTCGCAAGCTGGACGTACACCGCCAGCGGCGTGTAGAGGTCCGCACGTGCCTCCGCGATCACCGGAATGCGCGTATAGCCCTGCGCGGCGAGCTGCTGGAAATCGTGCTCAGTCATGACGGAATCCACTCGTACTTCGGTCGGTTGCTGAAGGACTGCTGCTACTGCTTGCGGCCTGGGGCGACGCGCCGCCGGGCCGCACGGGGCGCGCGAGGGATTAGCGGCGCCAGCAGCGCCAGCTACGCCGGGAGAGCGACTCGACCTGAGTGGTGAGAGATTGCACGGGCGGAAGGACTATAGCACGGCGAGCTTTTCGCGCATGGCGCGGATGGTGCCCGCATAGTCCTTCGACCCGAAGACCGCCGATCCCGCGACGAAGGTGTCGGCGCCGGCGCGCGCCGCCTCGGCGATGTTGTCCGACTTGATGCCGCCATCGATCTCGAGCCACACATCGCGCCCGCTCGACTGGATGCGTTTGCGCGCTTCCGCGACCTTGGGCAAGACCGATGGCATGAACTGCTGGCCGCCGAAGCCCGGATTCACCGACATGATGAGGACGAGGTCGAGCTTGTCGAGCGTGTAGTCCAGGTAGGAAAGCGGCGTCGCCGGATTGAAGACCAGGCCCGCCTTGCAGCCGTTTTCCCGTATGAGGGCGATCGTCCGGTCGACGTGCTCCGACGCTTCCGGATGGAAGCTGATGATATTGGCGCCCGCCTTGGCGAACGGCGCGATGAGCGCGTCGACGGGCCTGACCATGAGATGCACGTCGATCGGCAGCTGCACGTGCGGGCGGATCGCCGCGCACACGAGCGGGCCCACCGAAAGGTTCGGGACGTAATGGTTGTCCATCACGTCGAAATGGATGACGTCGGCGCCCGCCGCGGCGACGGCGCGGACTTCCTCGCCGAGGCGCGCGAAGTCGGCGGACAGGATACTGGGCGCGATGCGGCCTTTCACGGCGCAAGTTTACAATGCGGCGCATGGAGGAGAAACCGGCCCACGCGGTCTCGGTCAGCGCGCAGACGCAATACCTTCCGGAGCAATCCGACGAAGCGGCGCGCCGCTATGTCTTTGCCTACACCATCACCATCCGCAACGCAGGCACGGTGGCGGCGCAGCTCGTGAGCCGGCACTGGGTCATCACCGACGCCGACGGCGTCGTGCAGGAAGTGCGCGGCCTGGGCGTGGTGGGCGCGCAGCCCCTGCTGCAGCCCGGCGAGACGTTCGAGTACACGAGCGGCGCCTCCATCGCCACCGCGGTCGGCACGATGCGCGGGACCTATCAGATGCTGGCCGAGGACGGCACCCGCTTCGAAGCGACCATCCCGCAGTTCACGCTGTCCGTCCCGCGTGTGCTTCACTGAAAAAGGCGCCTGAGCCCATTCTCTTCACTTGTCCTCGGGCGGCTTCTTCTTCGGCCAGGTGAACCAGACGATGAACACGGCTAGGCCCAGCGCGGCGAGCATTTCGATCACGACGACCCACACTTGGCTGGTCCCTGTCCTGTTGGCTGGGCTGATTGTACTGGCCGGTTGCGCGCAGGCGCCGCAGCAGGGTCCGGCGCTCGCCTGCCCGAAGCCGGCGCCCGCGGCGGCATGTCCCGCCTGTCCGCAGTGCCCACCCGTGAAGCCCCCGCCGGAAACAGCGCGCTACATCGAGGCGCCTTTTGAAGCTTTGCCCGGTTGGGGCACCGCATCGCTTGCGAAAAGCCTGCGCGCGTTTCTCTCGGGCTGTCCGCGACCGAATTCGTTGGGCCGGGCGTGCGAGCTGGCGCGGATCGTCCCGACGGACGATGAAGAAGCCGCGCGCCGCTTCTTCGAGTCGACCTTCCAGCCCTACGCGCTCGTCTCCTCCGACGGCCCGGACACGGGCTTGATTACCGGCTACTACGAGCCCGTCATCGATGGCAGCCGCTCGCGTAGCGCCACGCATCCGCTGCCGATCCTGGGCGTACCGGACGACCTGATCGTCGTCGATCTCGCCTCGGTGAATCCAGATGTGCGCAACCTGCGTCTCCGGGGCAGGCTCGAGGGCCGGAGGCTCGTTCCCTACTATTCGCGCGGCGAGATTGAAGCCCGCAACGGCTCGTTGCCCGCACCGGTCATCGCCTGGACCTCGGATGCAGTGGAGCTCTTCTTCCTGCAGATCCAGGGCTCGGGCCAAGTGCAGTTCGAGGACGGGACGCGCATTCGCATCGGCTACGCCGACCAGAATGGGCATCCGTTCCGCTCCCTCGGCCGCTATCTCGTCGAGCGCGGAGAGCTCACGCTCGACCAGGCTTCCATGCAAGGCATCAAAACGTGGGCCGCCGCCAATCCCGGCAAGCTGCAGGACGCGCTGGACCAGAACCCGAGCT
>JBLNDP010000115.1:0-6766 GCA_050261755.1 Clostridia bacterium | reverse complement strand
AGCGGGTGTAGTTCAATGGCAGAACGGCAGCTTCCCAAGCTGCATACGAGGGTTCGATTCCCTTCACCCGCTCCACCGGCTCCGCGCGGAGCCCAAAAGAAAGACCCCGCCGCAGCGGGGTCCGTGGAGGCCGCCGGAATCAGTGCTTGGTGGCGTTCGTCTTCGCCATGCAAGCCGGGTCCGCGTTCTCTGCGGTCCAGCTCTTGGTGCGGATGCAAAGTCCGGTGGTCTTGCTCGTGACGATGTTGCCCGCCTTGTCGGTCAGGTAGCCCTCTTTGCTCTTCGGCGCCGGCGCCGCGGCTTGCGCGGCAGCGCTGAGGAGACAGGCGGCGGCGAGTAGGGCGGCGGTGCGGTAAGCGAGATGCATGTGATCCTCCGTGGTTTTGGTGTGTTCCCGGCGTGACTCAGGCGCCGCTCGGCCGGGCTCCGTGCGGCTTAGCCACCCTAACTCGCGCTCATCGACGTTGTCATGCGCGCCGCGGCGGAGCGGCTCCGGCAAAAACCCGAGGTGCGGGGCGCTCGCGTAGAATCGGCGCCACGGGGATGGCGCGGACTCCCCGGCCAAGACGCCGCTAGCGTCCAAGCTCTGCCGAGGAGCCTTCGTGGACGCGTCCAGATCGATCGCCATCGTCCTTGTCGCCCGAGCCCTGAGGGCGATCGGCGACGGCTTTGTCGCCGTGCTGTTGCCGGCTTATCTCCTCGCGCTCGGCCATGGCGAGCTCGCCGTCGGCGTGCTGAGCACCGCGGCGCTCCTGGGCTCCGCGCTCGCCACGCTGGCGGTGGGACGCTGGGGCAAGGGATTTCCGATGCGGCGGCTGCTCCTCGGCTCAGCGCTGGTGATGGTGCTTACGGGGCTCGGCTTCGCCTCGCTCTCGGCGCTCTGGCCACTGCTCGTCGTCGCGTTTCTCGGGCCCCTCAATCCGAGCGGCGGCGACGTCAGCGTCTTCCTGCCGCTCGAGCATACGGTCATCGCCGCGGCGGCGGGCGGGGGCGAGCGCACCGCGACATTTGCCCGGTACAGTTTTCTTGGCTCGATGCTCGGTGCAGTGGGAGCACTCGCATCCGCCGTGCCGGAGTGGCTGGGCGCGCAGGCGGGCGTCTCGACGCTCGACGCGCTGCGGGCCATGTTCGTTCTCTACGCGGGCATCGGCCTGGCGGTGTGGCTCCTCTACCTCAGGCTGCCGGCGTCGAGCGCCGAGACGTCCGGCGCAGCCGCCGCCCTCGGACCGTCGCGGGCGATCGTGTGGAAGCTCGCGGGGCTCTTCAGCGTCGACTCGTTCGCCGGCGGGCTGCTGGTGAACTCGCTGCTCGCGCTCTGGCTCTTCCAGCGCTTCCATCTATCGCTCGCGTCAGCCGGCGCTTTCTTCTTCTGGACGGGTCTTCTCAGCGCCGGCTCGCAGCTCGCGGCGCCCGCCCTTGCCAGGCGCATCGGGCTGGTCAACACGATGGTGTTCACGCACATTCCGGCGAGCCTTTGCCTCATTTCCGCCGCCTTCGCGCCGAGCCTCGAGCTCGCGCTCGGCTTGCTGCTCGCGCGCAGCGCGCTCTCGCAAATGGATGTCCCGGCGCGCAGCGCCTTCGTGATGTCGGTCGTCACGCCCGCGGAGCGTCCGGCCGCCGCGAGCTTTACGGCCGTGCCGCGCAGCCTCGCCTCGGCGCTCGGGCCCTCGCTTGCAGGCGGGCTCTTCGCCGCGGGCGCGCTCGCGGCGCCGTTGGTTGCCTGCGGCGCCCTGAAGATCGCCTACGACCTGGCGCTCTTCGCCGCCTTTCGCCGCGTCGTCCCCAGGGACTGAAGCACTAGCGCACTTCCGAGATCTGGCAGCCGCCGGCACCGATCAGGTGGCGCAGCTGGGTGCCGATCGAGCCCAGATTGAGTCCCAGGTCCGGCAGGAGGCCGCCCGATCCGCTCGGCACGATGATGTGCGTGCACTGCAGGTCGCGGGCGAATCCGGCGATGGTCTCGGCCTTGGGGCCGATGAGGACGTGCTCGCGGTGCGGCACGCCTGCGGCGTCGAGCGCCTCCATGGCAGGCTTCAGGACCGCCATGCCGCAGTCCTGGTAGAACTGGTGGACCTCGCCCTTCGCGATGAAGCGCGTCACGTACGAGGGAAGGGGCGTGCGCACGTTGAGCAGGTGCACGCGCACGCCGCTGCTGCGGTGCAGGGAGGTCGCGTGCCGCACCGCCTCGGAGGGATCGCGCCCCTCCTCGAGAGACAGCAGCACGACGCCGATCATGCGACCTCCCGCGATTCCTTCGCGACCGGCGCCTGCTCGGGCTGGGCAGCGTTCTTCGCCTGGTTGCGGCGCGCGAGCACCCGTCCGGCGACCACCACGAGAATGGCGCCGAAGATCGGCGCGACGTACTCCATGAAGTGCGCCTTCTGCTCGATGACCTCCTTGAAGGCGGGATCGGCGATCGCCATCTCGCCCGCGACCCACCCGAGGAGGCCGGCGCCGAAGGTGATGAACACCGGGAAGCGCTCCATCAGCTTCATGATCATGGCGCTGCCGAAGAGCACCAGCGGGATCGTGATCACCATGCCGATGAACAGCATGCCGAGGTGGCCCTTGGCGGCGCCCGCCATGCCGAGCACGTTGTCGAGGCTCATGACGATGTCGGCGATGATGATGGTCTTCACCGCGTCCCAGAAGCTCGCCGCCCGCTTGCCCTCGCCCTCGATCTCCTCCTCCTCGGCCGCGAGCAGCTTCACGCCGATCCACAGCAGCACGACGCCGCCGATGATCTCGAGGTAAGGCAGCGACATGAGGTAGGCGGCGCAGGCGGTCAGCGCCGTCATGAGGACGATGACGCCGCCGGCGCCGATGGCGAAGGCGAGCTTCTGCTCCTTCTGCGGCAGGTCGCGGCAGGCGAGCGCGATGACGACGGCGTTGTCGCCGCTCAGCAGCACGTTGATGACGCAGATCTGGAAGAGGGCGACCCAGACATCCGGGTTGGTCAGCATTTCGGTCACGCGAGGCTCCTATGGGAATGAGCCTCCTACGCTAGTGACCGGCACTTACCGAGCCTTTCGCCCCCGGTGATGGGCCGCTTTCCGCGGGATTAGCGCAAGCTTGCCGCTGGATTACCGGGCTGCAAGCTTTGCGGATTGTGCGCGGCAGCAGGCGGGAACGTGACCGTGAACGTATTGCCGACGCCGTCGCGATCCTCTTCGAGGCGGATTTGCGCGCCGTGCAGGGTCGCGATTTCCCGGACGATCGCCAGGCCAAGGCCGCTTCCTTCCGCGTGGGTGCCGAGCAAGCGGTGAAACCGCTCGAATACCCGCTCGCGCTCCTCAACCGGAATGCGCGGCCCGTCGTCGTTCACGACCAGCTCCGCGTGCTCGTCGCCACGCACGCGCACCGTCACCCGCCCCCCTTGCGGCGTGTAGCGGATGGCATTGTCGACGAGGTTGTTGATGAGCTCGGTGAGGCGGGCCGGGTCGCCGTAGACGAACACCGGCCGCTCCGGACCGTCGAACCCGAGGTCGATGTTCTTCTTGTAGGCCTCGGTGACCCAGTCCTTCGTCGTTTCCAGCGCAAGCTGGTTGAAGTCCACCTCGTCGAAATTCACCCGCCGTGCCGTGTTCGGCTCATTGCGCGCGAGCGAGAGGAGCTGGGAGACGAGCCGCGACATGCGGTCGGCGCTCGTATACAGGTGGGCGAGCGCCTCGTGGACCTTCGCCAGGCTCGATTCGCGCAGCGCCACCTCGATGTGCGCCTTGAGGCCGGCGACGGGCGTGCGCAGCTGGTGCGCCGTGTCGGCGATGAAGCGCGTCTGGAAGTCGAGCACCGCGCCGAAGCGGTCGATCAGGTCGTTGACCGCCGCCACGAGCGGCTGCACCTCGCCCGGCGCATCGCTCGCCTCGATGCGGCCCATGTCGGTGTGCGAGCGGGCGGCCACCGCCGCCCTCAGCCGCTCGAGCGGCGAGAGCCCCCGCGCGATGCCGATGGAGACCAGCACGCCGCCCAGGACGATGAGCACCACCTGCGGCAGGGCGAAGCCGAGGAGAAGCTCGCGGGCCAGCTCATGCCGCTTGCCCATGGTCTCGGCGATCTCCACGACCGTGCCCGAGGGAGCCCCGGACACCGGCAGGGCGGCAAGGCGCACGCGCTCGCCGCGGAACGAGTCGTCCGCGAATCTCGCCGCGCCGCCGGCCGATGCGAGCTGTGGCAGGCCGGCCTCTCCGGCGACGACGGCGCCGCGGCCGTCGCGCACGGCATAGTAGACCTTGTCCACCTCGTCGAGGAGCAGCGTGCGCTCGGCTTCGGGCGAGAGGTCGAAGGAAATGCCATCGGCGTCGCGGCGAACGTGCAAAGCGAGCTCGCGGCCGATCTCGGCCAGCTCGCGATCGTAGATGCGGTCGCTGATCGCGCCCATGAGGAAGGAGCTCGCGACCACGTCCGCCACGACGATCAGCGAGACGGGCACCAGCACCGAGCGCAGCAGCTTGCTACGAAGGGTCGGCGGCGTGCTCATCGAGGGCCTTGTCGAGCAAGTAGCCCATGCCGCGCACGGTGCGGATCTCGATGCCGAAGGGCTCGAGCTTGCGGCGCACGCGGTGCACGCAGACCTCGATCGCGTTGCTGCCCACGTCCTCGCCGAAGCCGAACAGCCGGTCGATGATCTGCTCCTTCGACACCACGCGGCCCTGGCGGGTCATGAGCAGCTCGATCACCGCCAGCTCGCGGGCGGACACGTCGATCGGCTGGTTCTCGTAGAACACCCTTCGCGCGGCGAGGTCGAGGCGCAAGCCGCGATGGCGCACCGTGTTGCTCGCGTGATGCTGGCCCCGGCGCAGGAGCGAGCGCACGCGCGCCTCGAACTCCGGCAGGTCGAACGGCTTGGTCATGTAGTCGTCCGCGCCCATGTCGAGCCCGGCGACGCGGTCGTCGAGGGAGTCGAGCGCGCTCAGGATGAGCACCGGCACGCGCGAGCGCCGGTCGCGCAGGCGGCGCAGCACCGTAAGGCCGCCGACTTTCGGCAGGGCGAGGTCGAGCACGATGAGGTCGTAAGTGTTCGTGGAGACGCAGCGGTTTGCGTCCTCGCCGTTGTCCACGTGGTCCACCGCGTACGCGGCCTGCGTGAGCGCGCGGGTGAGCGCGGCGGCCAGTACTTTGTCGTCTTCGACTACGAGAATGCGCATCCGCTGGGTGTCTCTTGCCTCGCCGCAAGGATACACCGCGTGCTACATTGACCCTTACCGAGCCGAAAGCTTCATGCCCTATACGGTCGAAGGCAAGCTGGTCGTGGCGATCTCCTCGCGGGCGCTGTTCGACTTCGAGGAGGAAAACAGCGTCTTCGACCGCGACGGCGAGGCCGCCTACGTGGCCCTGCAGCTCGGGCGCCTCGAGGTCCCGGCGCGCGAAGGCGTCGCCTTCCCGCTGGTCAAGAAGCTGCTCGCCTTCAACACGGCGCAGACGCAGCGCGTGGAAGTGGTCGTGCTCTCCAAGAACGATCCGGTCTCGGGGCTGCGCATCTTCAAGTCGGCGCTGCGCGCCGGGCTGCAGATCGAGCGGGGCGTATTCACCCGCGGACGCAGCCCCTACGGCTACCTCGACGCGCTGAAGGCAAATCTCTTCCTCTCCGCCAACGAGGCGGACGTGATCGGGGCGCTGCAGGCGCGCGTGCCGGCGGCGCGCGTCTATCCCGAGTCCCGGCAGCAGGCAAGCCGCCACGCGGACGAGGTGCGCATCGCCTTCGACGGCGACGCCGTCCTCTTCTCGGACGAGGCCGAGCGCGTCTACCAGAAGGACGGCCTGGATGCCTTCACGCGGCACGAGATGGCAAACGTGCTCACGCCGCTGCAGGCCGGCCCCTTCAAGCCGTTCCTCGAGGCGCTGCACGAGCTCCAGAAGGCGGCGCGCGAGGACAAGGCGACGCCCATGCGGGTGCGCACGGCGCTCGTCACGGCGCGGAGCGCGCCCGCGCACGAGCGCGCCATCAATACGCTGACGGACTGGAACATCTCGGTCGACGAGGCGATGTTCCTCGGCGGCCTCGACAAGGGCCCGTTCCTCAAGTCGTTCGAGCCGGATTTCTACTTCGACGACCAGCGCGGCCACATCGACTCGGCGCGCGCGCACGTCGCCTCGGGCCACGTGCCGTTCGGGATCGCCAACATCCGCTAGCGCGCCCGCGGCGCGCGGCTACATGAAGACTTCGCGCGGGTCCAGCTGGACCCTGGTCTGCTCGAGGGTGCGGCGGATCTTGTAGACCTCGTCGCCGACCTTCGGGTCGCGGTCGAGGTCGAGGATCTTGTGCGGCCGCACCGGATTGCCCTTCGGGTCGAGGACGATCATGACCCGCGGCTTCAGGCGCCGCACCAGGTTTTGCGCAATGACGATGCCGACCTCGCCGGAGTTGAGCTCCACGGCGCTGCCCACCGGGAAGGCGCCGACGCACTGGATGAACTGCTCGACGAGCTCGGCGTGGAAACCCGTGCCGCGCTCTTTGTACAGGAAGCTGAGCGCGCTCGAGGGCGAGAGGGGCTGCGCGTAGGCGCGCACGGCGGTAAGGGCGTCGAACGTGTCGGCGATCGCCGCCATCGAGCCGTAGAGGCCGATCTCGTCGCCCTTCAGGGCGCGCGGATAGCCGGTGCCGTCCTGGCGCTCATGGTGCAGCAGCACCAGCTCGGGAAGCTTCGCGTGGATCCCGGGCGTCGCCTTCAGCACCTCCGCCGAGAACTGCACGTGCATCTTGGCGATGTCGGCCTCCGCCGGCGTGAGCGGTCCCTTCTTCTCGAGGATTGCCGGCGGCAGCCGCGTC
>JBLNDP010000114.1:0-3333 GCA_050261755.1 Clostridia bacterium | reverse complement strand
CAGATGCTGGGCTGGGCGGCGCGCCTTTCGGAAGTGGGCCTGTCGATCGCGCACGCGCAGTACCACAAGCATTCCGCCTACGTGCTGTCCAACGCCGACATGCCCGGCTTCTCGCGCATGGAGCAGGCGCGCCTTGCGCGCATCATCCTCGCGCAGCGCGGCAAGCTGTCGAAGATCCAGGACGGCGGCATGGAAGGCGCGGACTGGAAGCTCGTCTTCGCGCTGCGCACGGCGTCGCTCATCCTGCGCCGGCGCGCCGACGACAAGCTGCCGTTCCTGCGCGTGGCCGCCGATGCCGGCGGCTTCGCGATCGACCTGCCTCAGTCCTGGCTGGACGAGAACCCGCTGACCGCCGACGCGCTGGAGAACGAGGCCGCGCAGTGGAAGGCGGCCGGGATGAAGCTCGAGATCGGCGCGCTGTCCGACAAGAAGGTCTCGGTGCTCAAGCAGGTCCGCTGACGTTCCACGGCGGGCCGGACCTCACTACAGCAAGTCCGGCGACATCACGGCACGGACCACGACCTGATCCGCTTCATCGCGCGTGCGCGACGCGATCCACCACAGGCCGCCTTTCTTGACGCTCCAGCTCGCCTGCGCGGCGCCGACGAGCCACGCCGCCGTGCGCCCGAGGTCGGGCTGGTGGCCGACGACCACCACGGTGCCCTCGCGACCCGGCCAGCCCGCCGCCTCGAGGATCTGCCGCGGCGCGGCGCCGGGCGCGAGGGACTGCACGGTTTTCACCCGCTCGCCGAGCGCGGCGGCCGTTTCCTGCGCGCGCAGGGCGGGACTCGCGAGCAGCGTGTAGCGTCCGGGGAGGCGCTGCTTCAGCCAGGCGGCGACGTGCTGCGCCTGCTTGCGCCCCTTCGGCGTGAGGCGCCTTTGCATGTCGGGGATGCCGTCTTCCGCGTCGGCGTGCCGCCAGAGGATCAGGTCCATGCGCCTAGTATAAAATTCGTAACCTGATTCAGAGGGGGGTGCGGGGAAGATGTCCTCGCCCCCGCTCCGAGAGGCGCGTAGCTCAGCTGGTTAGAGCACCACCTTGACATGGTGGGGGTCGTTGGTTCGAGTCCAATCGCGCCTACCAACATTCTCCCGGGAAGAGCGAAGCGCACAAGCAGCCTGCCGATGCCGTTCGATGCCTGACATCCGTCTTCCCGACGGCTCCACCAAGAGCTTCCCCGCCCCCGTAACGGTCGCCGAGATCGCCCAGTCGATCGGCGCCGGCCTCGCGCGCGCCGCGCTCGCCGGCAAGGTGAACGGCCGCCTCGTCGACACGAGCTTCACGGTTTCCGAGGATTCCGAAGTCCAGATCATCACGCCGAAGAGCCCGGAGGGGTTGGACATCCTGCGCCACTCCACCTCGCACCTCATGGCGCAGGCGGTGCAGGAACTCTATCCCGGCGCGCAGGTGACCATCGGGCCGGTGATCGAGAACGGGTTCTACTACGACTTCTCGTACAAGCGGCCCTTCACGCCGGAAGACCTCGCTGCGATCGAGAAGAAGATGGGCGAGCTGGCAAAGGCCGACCTGCCGGTGCAACGCAAGGTGATGGCCCGCGACGAAGCCGTCCAATATTTTTTGAATATTGGGGAAAAATACAAAGCGGAGATCATCGGCGCGATCCCGGCGAACGAGCCGATCTCGCTCTACGGCCAGGGCAACTGGATCGATCTTTGCCGCGGGCCGCACGTCCCGTCGACCGGCAAGCTCAAGGTGTTCAAGCTCATGCGGGTCGCCGGCGCCTACTGGCGCGGCGACTCGAAGAACGAGATGCTCCAGCGCATCTACGGCACCGCGTGGGCGACCAAGGAGGAGCAGGACGCCTACCTGAAGATGCTCGAGGAGGCCGAGAAACGCGATCACCGACGCCTCGGCACGCAGCTCGATCTCTTCCACATGCAGGAGGAGGCCCCGGGCCTCGCCTTCTGGCACCCGAAGGGCTGGGCGCTCTGGCAGCAGGTGGAGCAGTACATGCGCCGCGTGTACCGCGACAACGGCTACCAGGAGGTGCGCGGCCCGCAGATCCTCGACAAGTCGCTGTGGATCAAGACCGGCCACTGGGAGAACTACCGCGACAACATGTTCATCACATCGTCGGAGAACCGCGACTACGCGGTGAAGCCGATGAACTGCCCGGGGCACATCCAGATCTTCAACAAGGGCGTGCGCAGCTACCGGGACCTGCCGCTGCGCTACGGCGAGTTCGGCTCCTGCCACCGCAACGAGCCCTCCGGCGCGCTGCACGGCCTGATGCGCGTGCGCGGCTTCGTGCAGGACGACGGCCACATCTTCTGCACCGCCGAGCACATCCAGGGCGAGTGCGAGGCGTTCACCGCGCTGCTGCAGCGGGTCTACGCGGACTTCGGCTTCAAGGACATCGTCTACAAGGTGGCGACCCGCCCGGCCAAGCGCATCGGCGACGACGCCCAGTGGGACAAGGCCGAGCAGGCGCTGATGGAGTCGCTCAAGCGCTCCGGCGTCCCCTACGAGGTCTCGCCGGGCGACGGCGCCTTCTACGGCCCGAAGATCGAGTATTCGCTGAAGGACGGCATCGGCCGGGTCTGGCAGTGCGGGACGATGCAGGTGGACTTCTTCATGCCGGAGCGCCTCGGCGCCGAGTACGTCGGCGAGGACAATGCGCGCCACACGCCGGTGATGCTGCACCGGGCGATCGTCGGGTCCATGGAGCGCTTCATCGGCATCCTGATCGAGCACTTTGCCGGCGCTTTTCCGGCGTGGCTCGCGCCGGTGCAGGTCGCCGTCCTGAGCATCACGGAGCGCCAGTCGGACTACGCCGCGCAGGTCAAAAATTCCCTTTCGGAGCGCGGGTTTAGGGCCATCAGCGATTTGCGAAACGAGAAAATTTCCTATAAGATTCGCGAACATAGCCTGCAGAAGCTGCCCTACCAGCTGGTGGTCGGCGACAAGGAAATGCAGGCGGACACGGTGGCCGTGCGCACTCGCAGCGGCGAAGATCTCGGGAGCATGAGCCTCGAGGCCTTCGCGGCGCGACTCGAGACCGAAATCCGGGCTCGGTCGGACGCGAAGCAGCACGGCTGATTTTTTTAACGGGCAGAGGAGCTTTTCACTCATCGCACTCGAACGGTCGCAACGCATCAACCGGGAAATCACCGCCCCGGAAGTGCGCCTGGTAGCGGACAACGGTGACCAGCTCGGCATCCAGAAGGTGCAAGACGCCCTGCGCATGGCCGAGGAGCAGAACGTGGACCTGGTGGAGATCGCGCCGCTCGCGAACCCGCCGGTCTGCAAGCTGATGGACTACGGCAAGTTCCGCTACCGCGAGCAGAAGAAGGCGCACGAGGCCAAGCTCA
>JBLNDP010000113.1:0-4779 GCA_050261755.1 Clostridia bacterium | reverse complement strand
ATCAGCGCCGCCATGCGCAGCGCATTCCGGGCGTAGTCGGAGAAGACGAGGAACGTGCCACCGTAGGGGATGAACCCCCCGTGCAGGGCCAGGCCGTTCATGACGGCGCACATGCCGAACTCGCGCACGCCGTAGAAGATGTGATTGCCGGGGAAAGCGCCCGGGATGAGCGGCTTCGAAGCCTTCACCATCGTGAGGTTGGAGCCGGTCAGGTCGGCCGAGCCGCCGAGGAGCTCAGGCAGCGCGGGCTTCAGCACCTCCAGCGCATTCTGCGACGCCTTGCGCGTGGCGATCGTCTCGGCCTTCTGGTTCGTTTCTTCGAGGAGCCGCGCCTTCAGCTGGGCAAAGTCGGCCGGCAACTCGCCCTTCGTGCGGCGCATGAATTCAGCGGCTTCCGCCGGGAACTGCTTCTCGTAGTCCTTGAAGGTGCGATTCCACCGGCGCTCCGCACGCTTGCCCGCGTCCGTGGCGTCCCACGCCTGCTTTACCTGGACCGGCACTTCGAAGGGCGGGTAAGGCCAGCCGATGGCGGCACGGGTGGCGGCGATCTCCTCGGCGCCGAGGGGAGCGCCGTGCGCGGCCCCCGTGTTGGCCTTCTTGGGCGCACCCTTGGCGATGACCGTCTTGCAGCAGATCAGGCTCGGCCGGGTCTTGTCGCGCTTCGCCTTGCGGATCGCCTTGTCGAGCGCCTCGACGTCGTGGCCGTCAACGTTCGGGATCACGTGCCAGCCGTACGCGGCGAAGCGCTTGGGCACGTCGTCGGTATACCAGCTCGACATCTGCCCCTTCTCGGAGTCGATGGAGATGCCGTTGTCGTCGTAGAAGGCGATGAGCTTGCCCAGGCCCATCGTGCCGGCGAAGGCGCCCGCCTCGTGCGAGATGCCCTCCATCATGCAGCCGTCGCCCATGAAGACGTAGGTGTAGTGGTCGACCAGGTCGAGGCCGGGCCGGTTGAACTGCGCTTCGAGGAGCTTCTCGGCGAGCGCCATGCCGACCGCATTGGCGAAGCCCTGGCCCAGGGGGCCGGTCGTCGTCTCGACCCCGGGCGTATGCCCGTACTCGGGATGGCCCGCCGTCTTCGAGCCGAGCTGGCGGAAGCGGCGCAGCTCCTCCATCGGCAGCGCGTAGCCGGTGAGATGCAGGAGCGCGTAGAGAAGCATCGAGCCGTGGCCGTTCGACAGCACGAAGCGGTCGCGGTTGGGCCAGGCCGGGTTGGCGGGGTTGTGGCGCAGGTGCCGGGTCCAGAGCGCCACGGCGATCTCCGCCATGCCCATGGGCATGCCGGGATGCCCGGACTTCGCCGCCTCCACCGCATCCATCGCGAGCGCCCGGATGGAATTGGCGAGCTCGGCGTCGGACGCCTTGGGCAGAACGGGGGAATCCATCGGAGGGCGCAAATTATACTGGCCGCCATGCGCGAGCTTCCCTTCTCGAGCCCGGACGGGTTCGAACATCTGTGCGTTTGCGAAGCACCCGGCGAAGGCCACTGGTTCGTGTTCCGCGGCGACCAGCTGCTGGTGGAGCTCGGCCCGCCCGATCCCCGTCCCTCCGACGATCCGCGGGTCCGCCAACGGCCATCCTGGGCTCGCCTGCCGTTGCGGAAAAACCACAACTGGTTGGGGGAACAGCCCCTCCGGACCCTATATCTAGGGCGCTTGCACGGCCAGGACTGCTGGGTGGCCGAGCTCCCCAAGGAAGCGCCGGTCCCGGAGGAGGGGCTCGCCTGGGAGGGGCTGCGGACCCTTTTCAGCGTGCTCGACGATGCCCATTTCGCCCTGGCCGGACGCGCCATCCAGCTCGTGGACTGGGACCGCACGCACCAGTTCTGCGGCCGCTGCGGCGCCCGCACAGAGGCGAAACGCGAGGAGCGGGCGCGCGTCTGTCCCGCCTGCAGGCTCACCGCCTACCCGCGCGTCGCCCCGGCCGTGATGATGCTCATCCGCCGCGGCGACGAGCTGCTGCTCGGCCGCTCGCCGCACTTCCCGCCGGGCATGTACAGCGCCCTCGCCGGCTTCGTCGAGCCGGGCGAGTCGCTCGAGCAGTGCGTAGCCCGCGAGGCGCAGGAGGAAGTCGGTGTGCGCGTAAGCAACATCCGCTACTTTGCGAGCCAGTCGTGGCCCTTCCCGCACTCGCTCATGATCGCCTTCGTCTGCGACTGGAAGTCGGGCGAGATCCGGCCGCAGGAAGGCGAGATCGAGGCGGCTAACTGGTTCAAAGTATTGCAATTACCGAAACTTCCGAGCAGAATCTCGATCGCTCGCAGATTGATCGATGCAGTGTCCGGCGAAATGCGGGCGGAACCGCGCAGTGACTAGGAGGTTTTGAACGAATTGAACGCTCTTGAAGAGCTCTGTTTTGCGCCGAATGGCGCGGATGGAAGGCGAGGCTTCGGAACCGCGGGCCTCGCCTTCGCATTTTGGAGGGTGAAGAAATGAACGGTCTGCATCTCATCGGTGACCTCACCGGCTGCCGCTGCGATCCGCAGCTCCTTCTGGACGGAGAGCGCTTCAAGGCGAAGTGCATCGACATGGTCGCGGCCGCCGGCCTCACGACCATGGACTCGACCTTCCACACCTTCGACGGCGGCGGCTTCACCGGCACCGTCGTGCTCGCCGAATCGCACCTCGCGATCCATACCTGGCCCGAGCGCCAGGGGCTGACGCTCGACGTCTACGTCTGCAACTACAGCGCCGACAACTCCGCCAAGGCGAGGAAGCTCTTCGACCAGCTGGTCGAGTACTTCCAGCCCGGCGAAGTGGCCAAGCACGAGGTCGATCGCGGCGACCACCTGCTCATGGAGCCGCTCAACGAGACGACCGGCTTCTACATCAAGGCGACCCGCCAGCTCGGCGAGTGGCAGACGAAGTACCAGAAGATGGCGATCTACGAGACGCCGCACTACGGCAAGCTCTTCCGGCTCGACGGGTTCAACATGACCTCCGAGAAGGAGGAGTTCGTCTACCACGAGAACCTTATCCATCCCGCGCTCACCGCGCACGCGGCGCCGAAGAAGGTGCTGATCATCGGCGGCGGCGACGGCGGCTCCTCGGAAGAGGCGCTGAAGCACCCGAGCGTCGAGCAGGTGACGATGGTCGAGATCGACGGCGACGTGATCGAGGTGGCGAAGGAGCACTTCCGCGCCGTGCACAACGGCGTGTTCGACAACCCGAAGCTGCGCGTCCTGGTCGACGACGGCATGAAGTTCGTGCGCGAGACGCAGGAGAAGTTCGACCTGGTGGCGCTCGACCTCAACGATCCGATGGGGCCGGCGGAGGCGCTCTATTCGACCGAGTTCTTCCAGCAGATCCGCGCGATCCTCGCGCCGGGCGGGGCGCTCACGCTGCACATCGGCGCGCCGGTGGCGCGCCCCGAGCGCGTCGCGGAGCTCGCCCAGCGGCTGAACGGCGTCTTCCGCATCGTGCGTCCCTACCTCATGTACATCCCGCTCTACGGGTCGCTCTGGTGCATGGCCGTGTGCTCGGACAAGCTCGATCCGAAGTCCTTCACGGCGGACGAGATCGACCGCCGCATCGACGCGCGCAAGCTCCAGGCGCTGCAGTACTACAACGGCGAGACGCACGAGGGCGTGTTTGCGCTGCCCAACTTCGTGCGCGACCTCGTCACTCCCGCGCGCCTGAAGCAGCCGGCGCGCGGCCGTCGCCTGGGCGTTGTGCGCGCCGCGGCGAAGTAAGCGGAAAGAGCGCGGAGAAAAGGGGCCTGCGGGCCCCTTTTCTATTTCTAGGAAACGGCCTTGAGGGCCGCGCGGACCGTGTCGAAGATCCGCTCGACCTGCGCCTTCTCGACGATGAGCGGCGGCGAGAAGGCGAGCGTGTCGCCGGTATAGCGCACCAGCACGCCGGCCTCGAAGCATTTCAGGAAGGCCTCATAGGCCCGCTTGCCGGGCTGGCCCGCGCGCGGCTCAAGCTCCACGGCGCCCATGAGCCCGAGATTGCGGGCGTCGATCACGTGCTTCTCGCCTTTCAGCGAATGGATGGCTCCCTCGAAAACCTTCTCGAGGCTGGCTGCGCGGGTGAGCAGGCCTTCCTCGGCGTAGGTATCGAGCGTGGCGATGCCGGCGGCGCAGGCGAGCGGATGCCCCGAGTAGGTATAGCCATGGAAGAGCTCGATGCCCTCGGGCGCGTCCATGAACGTGTCGTAGATCGAGTCCTTGGCGAGCACGGCGCCCATCGGCACGGTGCCGTTGGTCATTCCCTTCGCCACGGTGAAGAGATCGGGCATCACGCCGAAGCGCTGCGAGGCGAACGGCTGGCCGAGGCGTCCGAACCCGGTGATCACCTCGTCGAAGATGAGGAGGATGCCGTGCTTCGAGCAGATGTCGCGAAGCCGCTGCAGGTAGCCCTCCGGCGGCACGAGCACCCCTGCGGAGCCCGCCACGGGCTCGACGATCACCGCGGCGATGGTCGAGGGATCATGCAGCGTGCACACGCGCTCCAGGTCCTCGGCGAATTCCGCCCCGACGCGCGGTTGTCCTTTCGAGAACGCGTTCTTCTGCAGGTCGTGCGTGTGGCGGATGTGGTGGACGCCGGCGACGCCCGGGCCGAAGGCCTTGCGGTTGGCGGGAATGCCGCCCACCGCCATGCCGCCGAAATTGACGCCGTGGTAGCCGCGCTCGCGCCCGATCAAGCGGAAACGCTGCCCTTCGCCGCGCGCGCGATGATAGGCCAGCGCGATCTTGAGCGCGGTATCGGCCGACTCGGATCCCGAATTGGTGAAGAACACGCGCGAGAACCGCTCGGGCGCGATGGCCGCCAGGCGCTC
>JBLNDP010000112.1:0-33688 GCA_050261755.1 Clostridia bacterium | reverse complement strand
GCGAGCCGCTCGGCGGCGCGCACCGCGATCCGCAGGCGGCGGGCCAGGCGTTGCGCAAGGCCCTCGTCGAGGCGCTCAAGCAGCTCGCCGAGAAGAAGCCGCGCGAGCTGGTGGAGGAGCGCCTGGAGCGCCTGACGGGCTATGGCAAGTTCAAGGAAATCAAGGAAACGGCCGAGCGCTAGGCGCGCCGAGCTCGCCGTCGGGCTCTCCGGCGGCATCGATTCCGTCGTCCTGCTGCACCTCCTGAAGAGCGAAGCGAAGCCGGGCGTCCGGCTTTCGGCCGTGCACGTGCATCACGGGCTCAGCGCCAACGCCGGCGCGTGGGCCGCCTTCTGCCGCAGGCTCTGCAAGGCGTGGAAGATCCCCCTCGTCGTGAGGAAGGTGAAAGTGACGCGGGCAGGCGAGGGGACCGAGGCGGCGGCCCGGCGCGCGCGATACGCAGTGTTCGAGGCGCTGAAGAGCGACGTCGCGCTCGCCCACAACCTCGACGACCAGGCCGAGACCGTGCTCATGAACCTGCTGCGCGGCGCCGGCGTGCGCGGCGCGAGCGGCATGCCTGCCGAAGCGCCCTTCCATGGCCGGAAGCTTCTCCGGCCCCTCCTTTCAAAAACCAGAAATTGGGTGGAGAGCTACGCGCGCCAGAACGGGCTCGAGTGGATCGAGGACGAGAGCAACGCCGACGAGTCGCTCACGCGCAACTTCGTGCGCCGGCGCGTCGGGCCGCTCCTCTCCGAGCGCTTCCCCCGCTGGAAAGAATCGCTCGCTCGCGCGGCGGCCCATTTCGCGCGCCGGCAGGCCGGCGAGGAGGAGCTTCTCCGCCACGCGCTGGCCGGGCAGGGGCTGCGCGCGCCGAGCGCGGCGAAGCTCGCCGAAATGTTGAAGCAGATCAAATCCGGCGGCGCACGCACGCTGATCGAGCATGACGGCGCCCGCCTTCGCCTCTATCGGAAAAGAATCCTCGTCGACGGCGCCGGAAACGATCGCTCATACGAGGTGGAGTTCCGGCCGGCGAAGGGACGCGGGCTGAGCGCGGACGCGCTGCTCGGCCGGGGCTGGTCGCTCCGCGCGCGCCGCGGCGGCGAGCGCCTGCAGCCGGACGCGCGGCGGCCGCGCCGCACGCTGAAGAACCTTTTCCAGGAGGCCGGCGTTCCGCCGTGGGAGCGCGAGGCGCTGCCGCTCCTCTATTGCGGCGATGCGCTCGCCTGGGTGCCGGGCATCGGCATCGATGCGCGCTTCCAGGCGCGGCGCGGCGCACCGGGCCTCGTCCCCGTGCTACGCTGGCGCCCATAATAAATACAAGGGGGCGCAGCCATGATCCGAGCCGCCATCGCCGTCACCTTCGCAGTCCTCGCCTGCGGATGCACGACGCCCGAGCCGCCCCCGGCGACGGCTCCCCAGCAGGCCAGCGCGCTCCTCGGCCAGACGCAGCTTCCGCCCGGCGCAAAAGTGCGCAACGACGAGTCGTTCGTCATGGGAAGCGGCGACGACTGGCTCGGCCGGCTCGTGCTCGAGACGACGCAGGACACGGCTTCCGCGTACCAGTATTTCCTCGACGGCTACCCGCGCCAGGGCTGGACGCTGCTCAGTGCGACGCGCTCCAGGACGAGCCTCCTCGTGTTCACTCGCCAGGAGCGAACGGCCACGGTGGAAGTGGCCGAGGCGGGGTTCGGCCGCGGCACGCTCGTCACCCTCACCGTATCGCCCAAGGGGGCGCCGCCGGCGCCCGTGAAAAAGCCCTAAGCCGTTGTTTTTACGAAAAACGGGGCTCGCCGCATGATAAAATCGCCGGCTAACCTTTTAGTCGAGCGGAGAACCCGGAAATGGCAGTCGAGAGGACCCTGTCGATCATCAAACCCGACGCAGTGAAGAAGAACGTGATCGGCGAGATCATGGCGCGCTTCGAGAAGGCGGGCCTGCGCGTCGTCGCGGCGCGCATGATGCATCTCTCGCGCCAGCAGGCGGAAGGCTTCTACGCGGTGCACCGAGAGCGGCCCTTCTTCAAGGACCTCGTCGACTTCATGGTCTCGGGCCCCGTGCTCGTGCAGGTGCTGGAGGGCGATAACGCCATCGCCAAGAACCGCGAGCTGATGGGCGCCACCGACCCGAAGAAGGCGGCGAAGGGCACCATCCGCGCCGACTTCGCCCAGTCCATCGACGCCAACGCGGTGCACGGCTCCGATGGCCCGGATACCGCCCGCACCGAGATCTCGTACTTCTTCCGCGGCTACGAGGTGTACGGCCGGTGAAGCAGAACCTCCTCGCCTTCGACGCGGACGCGCTCACGCGCTGGTTCGCCGAGCAGGGCGAGAAGCCCTTCCGGGCGAAGCAGGTGCTGCGCTGGATCCACCAGTCCGGCGAGGGCGATTTCGCGCGCATGACGGACCTCGCGAAGGGCCTGCGCGCCAAGCTGGAAGAGAACGCCCGCGTCGCCGCGCCGCCGATCGTCGCGGACACCGCCGCGGAGGACGGCACGCGCAAGTGGCTGCTCGCGGTGGACGGCGCCAACGCCATCGAGGCGGTCTACATTCCCGAAACCGACCGCGGCACGCTCTGCGTCTCCAGCCAGGCCGGGTGCACGCTGGATTGCCAGTTCTGCTCGACCGGCAAGCAGGGCTTCAACCGCAACCTCACCACCGCGGAGATCATCGGCCAGCTGTGGCTGGCGAACAAGCTCCTGCGCACGGAAGAAGATCCGCGGCCCATCTCCAACGTGGTGATGATGGGCATGGGCGAGCCGTGCCTGAATCTCGACAACGTGATCCCGGCGCTGCGCCTCATGCTGGACGACAACGCCTACGGCCTCTCGCGCCGCCGCGTGACCGTCTCCACCTCCGGGGTCGTCCCGGGGATGGACCGGCTGCGCGACGAATGCCCGGTGGCCCTCGCCGTGTCGCTGCATGCGCCGAACGACGCGCTGCGCGACCGGCTGGTGCCGATCAACCGCAAGTATCCGCTGCGCGAGCTGATCGCCGCCTGCAACCGCTACCTCGAGCGGGCGCCGCGCGACTTCGTCACCTTCGAGTACGTGATGCTCGACGGCGTGAACGACAGCGACACGCACGCGCGCGAGCTGTGCGCGATCGCGCGCCAGGTGCGCTGCAAGTACAACCTGATTCCGTTCAACCCGTTCCCGGCCTCCGGCTTCGCGCGCTCGAGCGCCGAGCGCATCGCGCGCTTTTCCGAGATCCTGCGCGGCGAGGGCCTGACCGTCACCACGCGAAAAACGCGCGGCGACGACATCGCTGCGGCGTGCGGCCAGCTCGCGGGCGACGTCGCCGATCGCACGCGCCGCAGCGCGCGCCACGCCGTAATGCTTAAGGAGGTGAGGGCATGAAGCGAGCCGCCTGGCTTTCCGCCGCAGCCGTCGCGGCCTTGCTTGCCGGGTGCGCCGGCACTCCGAGCTCGCCGGCCGAGGCCCCGAGCCTCGAGTCGCCGACCATCGTGGGCGAGATCGGCGATCCCCGCAACCGCGCCCGCCTTCATACCGAGCTCGCGTCGGCCTACTACCAGCGCGGGACCATGGGCGTCGCCCTCGAGGAGCTGCGGATCGCCGTAGCCGCGGATCCGTCGTACGCGACCGCGCACGGCATGTTCGGCCTCGTCTACATGGAGCTGCGCGAGAACCAGCTGGCCGAGCAGAGCTTCGAGCGCGCGCTCAAGCTCGCTCCGAACGACCCGGACCTCAACCACAACTACGGCTGGTTCCTGTGCCAGACGAAGCGCGAGCCCGACTCGATCAAGTACTTCCTGCAGGCCATCCGCAACCCGCTGTATTCGACGCCGCAGCGCTCCTATGCCGCCGCCGGCCAGTGCTCGCTGAAGGCGAACAAGGTGAAGGACGCGGAAGAGCTCCTGTCGCGCGCCCTCAAGCTCGATCCCGACGACCCCAACGCGCTCCTGCAGATGGGGCAGGTGCGCTATCGCGAGGGCAACTTCGAGGATGCGCGGCGGCTCGTGACGCGGCGTAACCGCGTGACCGAACCGAGCTCCGAGTCGCTCTGGCTCGCGCTGCGCGTCGAGCGCAAGCTGGGCGAGCGCAGCGCCGAGGCGAGCTACGCCAACCAGCTGCGCCGCCGCTTCCCGTCCTCCGCGGAGTACCAGGCGATGCAAAGGGGCGAGTTTGACTGAGGCGGCCGCCGGCCCGGGCGAATCGCTCGGCATCGGCGCCGCGCTCGCGCAGGCGCGCGAGGCGCAGGGGCTCGGCCATGCCGAGATCTCGCAGCACCTCAAGTTCATGCCGCGCCAGCTCGAGGCGCTCGAGAACGAGCGCTTCGACCTGCTGCCCGGGCCCACCATCGCGCGCGGCATGGTGCGCACCTACGCGCGTTTCCTGAAGCTTGATCCGGAGCCCTTGCTCGCGCGCATGGCGGGCCGCGTCGAGTCGCACGACGCGACGCCCGAGCTCGCCGCGCGCTTCCAGCAGCCGGTGCCGTTCGCCGACGGCGGGCGGCGCTCCACGTTCGTCTATCTCGCGCTCTCCGCCTGCGTGCTCGCCGGCGGCGCCGCGGTGCTCTACCAGTGGCGCCAGGAGGAGGCGGCCCCCGAGTTCGTCGCGCCGGCCAAGCAGGCCGTGCCTCCCGCCCAGGTGGCGAGCGTGGCGCCCGCCGCGCCGCTCGCCGCGCCCGCGGAGGCTCCGCCGAAGAAGGCGGAGGTCGCTCCCAAGAAGGCGGATGTCGCCCCCAAGAAGGCCGACGCACCCAAGGAGGCAGACGCCGCGCCCGTGGAGAGCAAGCCTGAAATGAAGGTCGCCGACTCCGCCGCCCCCAAGAGCATCGGCGGCGGCTCGCAGCGCATCATCTTCCGCTTCGACGAGGAGGCGTGGATCGAGGTGACCGACGGCGCCGGCCGGCTGCTCGCCTCGTCGCTCAATCCGGCGGGGAGCGAGCGCGTGCTGCAGGGCAAGCCGCCCTTCAACCTCGTCATCGGCAACGCGAGCCACGTGCGCCTGACCTACAACGACCGCGACGTGGACCTGCAGCCGCACGTGCGCGTCGAAGTCGCCCGCTTCACCCTGCCATGACGAGCGCCGCCAGCCTGCCGCGCCGGCGCCTCTCCCGCCCGGTGCGCGTCGGAACCGTATTGATCGGCGGCGGCGCGCCGGTCGTCGTGCAGTCCATGACCAACACCGACACCGCCGATGCCGCCGCGACCGCGCGCCAGGTCGAGGCGCTGGCCCGCGCCGGCTCGGAGCTCGTGCGCATCACCGTCAATTCGCCGGAGGCCGCGGCGCAGGTCGCGGAGATCCGCGCGCGGCTCGACAAGGCCGGCTGCGCCGTCCCGCTCGTCGGCGACTTCCACTTCAACGGCCACAAGCTGCTCACGCAATTTCCCGATTGCGCGCGCGCTCTCGCCAAGTACCGCATCAACCCCGGCAACGTCGGCCGCGGCGCGAAGCGCGACGAGCAGTTCGCCACCATGATCGAGTGCGCGCTGCGCTACGAGAAGCCGGTGCGCATCGGCGTCAACTGGGGCAGCCTCGACCCGGAGCTGCTCGCGCGGCTGATGGACCAGAATGCGAAGGAAGAAAGCCCGCTGGATGCCGCCGACGTGATGCGTGAAGCCGTCATCGTCTCGGCGCTGGAGTCGGCGAAGGAGGCGGAGAAGCTGGGCCTCGGCGCCGACCGGATCGTGCTCTCCTGCAAGATGAGCCAGGTGCAGGACCTGATCGCCGTCTACCGGAGCCTCGCGGCGCGCTGCGACTACGCGCTCCACCTCGGCCTCACCGAGGCGGGCATGGGCTCCAAGGGCATCGTCGCCTCCGCCGCGGCGATGGGCGTCCTCCTGCAGGAAGGCATCGGCGACACCATCCGCGTCTCGCTCACGCCGGAGCCGGGCGGCGATCGCACGCGCGAGGTCCAGGTCGCGCAGGAGCTTCTCCAGACGATGGGGCTGCGCGCCTTCTCGCCGATGGTGAGCGCCTGCCCGGGCTGCGGCCGCACGACGAGCACGTTCTTCCAGGAGCTGGCGCAGAAGATCGAGTCATCCCTCAGGGAGAACATGCCTATTTGGCGAGGGAAATACCCCGGCGTGGAGCAGATGCGCGTCGCGGTCATGGGCTGCGTGGTGAACGGCCCGGGCGAATCCAAGCACGCCGACATCGGCATCAGCCTGCCCGGGACGAACGAGACGCCGGTCGCGCCCGTCTACGAGGACGGGCGCAAGACCGTCACGCTCAAGGGAGAGCGCATCGCCGAGGAGTTCCAGGCGCTGGTCGAGGACTACGTGGTGCGCCGCTACGGCGGCGCGGCGCCGGGCGCCGCCGCGGCCGGCAAGAAAAGCATTCCGATCAAGACGGTCTAGGCGGATGGCCCGAGTCAAGCCCGCGCTCCTCCGGGGATTCGAGGAATACCTGCCGCAAGAGCAGCTCGCGTTCAACGCCTGGGTGGACGCGATCCGCGCCACGTTCGAGCGCTTCGGCTTCCTGCCGATCGAGACGCCGTCCGCGGAGCGGGTCGAGGCGCTCACCTCCAAGGGCGTGGCGGAAAAGGAAATCTACGCGCTCACGCGCCTCGCGGCGGCGGAGGGCGAGGACGATTCGACCAAGGGCGCGCTGCGCTTCGACCTGACCGTGCCGCTCGCGCGCTACGTCGCGCTGCACGAGCACGAGCTCGCCTTTCCCTTCCGCCGCTACCAGATCCAGAGGGTGTGGCGCGGCGAGACGCCCCAGGTGAACAAGGGCCGCTACCGCGAGTTCTACCAGTGCGACATCGACATCATCAACAAGGGCGAGCTGAGCATCCTCGCCGAGGCGGAGATCCCGAGCATCATCCACGGCGTGTTCAGCGCGCTCGACATCGGCCGGTTCGAGATCCGCATCAATAACCGCAAGGTGCTCAAGGGGCTGCTGCAGCACTTTGACGTGCCGGAGGCGCGCGCGGTCGACGTGCTGCGCATCCTGGACAAGGTGGACAAGCTTGGGCCCGATCTCGTGAAGAAAGAGCTCACGGAGGCTGCGTTGGGCAAGGCCGTGGCGGATGAGCTCTACGGCGTGGTCAGCGCGAAGCAGAGCACCGGGGAGACCCTGGCAGCCCTCGATGCGCTGAAGAACAGGAGCGAATTGCTCAACCAAGGGATCGCCGAGCTGCGCGACGTGATGGCGGCGGTGCGCGCGTTCGGCGTGCCGGAGGCGGGCTGCCGCGTCGACTTGAGCGTCATCCGCGGCCTCGACTACTACACCGGAACGATCTACGAGACGTCGCTCCTCGAGCATCCCGAGCTGGGCAGCGTGTGCTCCGGCGGGCGCTACGACGACCTGGCGAGCTATTTCTCGAACACGAAGATGCCCGGCGTGGGCATCTCCATCGGCCTGACGCGGCTCTTTTCCGCCTTCAAGGGCCTGCGCGCCGCGGGCCGCACGCCGGCGCAGGTGCTGGTCACTACAATGGACCCCGCGCGGCTGGACCGGTACCTCGAGATCGGCCGGCGGCTGCGCGAGGCGGGCATCAACACCGAGATCTACCTCGAGGGCGGCAAGTTCCGCAAGCAGATGGAGTACGCGAACAAGAAGGGCTTCCAGGTGGCGGTGATCGCCGGGGAGGACGAGCTGGCGGCGGGCGAGGTGCAGGTGAAGAACCTCGCCTCGCAGGCGAGCTCGCGCCACCCGCTCGCCGGCGTGGTGCCCGCGGTCGAGGCCGTGCTGAAGACGTTTTCGAAAGGGAGCTAGATGCCGCTGGATCTGGAAGAGCAGGAACAAGTCGACGAGCTGAAGGCCTGGTGGAACCAGTGGGGCACGCTCATCACGGCGACGATCCTCGCGGCGGCCATCGCATTCGCCGGCTGGCAGGGGTGGAACTGGTACCAGCGCGAGCAGTCCGCGCGCGCCGCGACGCTCTACGAGAGCCTCGCGCGCGCCGTGCAGGCGAACGACGGCAAGGCGGTGCGCGACGCGGGCGGCTCCCTCGTCGAGAGCTATCCGCGCACCCTTTACGCCTCGATGGGAGCGCTCCTATCGGCGCGCTACTACTTCGAGAAGGCGGACCTGAAGAACGCCAAGGCGCAGCTCGAGTGGGTGATCGACAAATCGGGCTCCGACGACCTGCGCGACCTCGCGCGCGTGCGCCTGGGGGGCATCCTGCTCGACGAGAAGAGCTACGACGAGGCGCTCAAGCTGGCGGAGGCGCCGCACCGCGCGGCGTACGACGCGCAGTACGCCACCCTGAAGGGGGACGTGCAGGCCGCGAAGAACCAGCGCGAGGAGGCGAAGGCGTCCTACAAGGTCGCGCTCGAGAAGGCGAAGGACGACGCCGCGTTCCGCGAGACGGTGCGGCTGCGCCTGGAAGCGCTGGGAGGCTGATCATGCGCGCCGCGCTCCTCGCCCTGTCGCTCGTCCTGCTCGCCGGCTGCTCGTACATCGACAAGATCAACCCGTTCGCCAAGCCGAGCGGGCCGCAGCCCGCGCCGCTGCCGACCCTCACGGCGGAGCGGCCGGTGCGCGTCCTCTGGTCCACGAGCGTCGGATCGGCGGACCGCTTCACTTTCTCGCCCGCCGTCACACGCGACGCCGTTTACGCCGCTTCCCGCGACGGCACGGTCGTGCGGCTCGACGCGGCAAGCGGCCGGCAGGTCTGGCGCGCCTCGGCGGAAACGAAGCTTTCGGCCGGCGTCGGGGCGGACGACGGCACGGCCGCAGTGGCGACGGAGGAGGGCGAGGTCATCGCCCTCGACGCGAAGACCGGCGCTGTGCGCTGGCGGGCCCGCGTCTCGAGCGAGGTCATTGCGGCGCCCGCGGTCGGCAGCGGCCTCGTGCTCGTGCGCAGCGTCGACAGCCGGGTATTCGCCTTTGCCGCGGAGGATGGCAAGCGCCGCTGGGTGTACCAGCGCGCCGCCGCGTCGCTGATGATCCGCTCCCCGGCCGGCCTGACGATCGATGGCGATACCGCCTATGCGGGATTCTCGGGCGGGCGCCTCGCCGCGCTCGCGCTCTCCAACGGCGGCTCGCGCTGGGAAGCGTCAGTCGCGAATCCCAAGGGCGCGACGGAGCTCGAGCGCGTCACCGACGTGGTCGGTTTCCCCGCGATCCAGGGGCCCGAGGTGTGCGCGGGCGCCTACCAGGGCCGCGTCGCCTGCTTCGAAAGCGCGAACGGCCGGCAGCTCTGGGCGCAGGACCTCTCCACCACGACGGGCGTGTCGACGGATGCCGCGTACGCGTTCGCCGCCGACGAGCTCGGCACGGTGCACGCGATCGATCGCTCGAGCGGCAAGACGCTCTGGAAGCAGGACCGGCTCACGCGCCGCCAGCTCTCGCAGCCCGAGCCCGTGGGCAATGCCGTTGCCGTGGGAGACTTCGAGGGCTACGTGCACTTCCTCGCGCGCGACTCGGGGGCTTTCGTCGCGCGCTACGCCACGGGCGGCAGCGCGGTGCGGGCGGCGCCGGAGCGCCTTCCCGGCGGCGAAGCGGTCGTGGTGCAGACCCTGGGCGGCGGCGTCTACGCGCTGGCCCTCTAAGCCGACGGCGTGAAGCCGGTCATCGCCCTCGTCGGGCGCCCCAACGTCGGGAAATCCACCCTCTTCAACCGGCTCACCCGCAGCCGCGAGGCCATCGTCCACGACCTGCCGGGCGTCACGCGCGACCGGCACTACGGCGAAGGGCGCATCGGCGAGCGCTCCTTCATCGCCATCGACACCGGCGGCCTGCAGTACACCGATACGCCCTCCGCGCAGAGCGGCATCTTCGCCGAGATGGCCCGCCAGGCCGAGCAGGCGATCGCCGAGGCCGACGCGGTCGTGTTCGTGGTGGACGCGCGCGCCGGCCTGGCGCCGGGGGACCGCGACATCGCGGCCAAGCTGCGCAAGACCAAGAATTTCGTCGTGCTCGCCGTGAACAAGGCGGAGGGCATGCAGCCCGATACGGCGGCCGCCGAATTCCACGAGCTCGCGCTGGGCGAGCCGGCGGCGATCTCCGCCGCGCATGGGGAGGGCGTGCGCGAGCTGATGGAGCACGTCCTGGCCCGGTTTCCCGAAGGGGACGAGGCCGAGGAGGACGAAGGCAAGGGGCACCCGCGCGTCGCCGTGGTCGGCCGGCCCAACGTCGGCAAGTCGACCCTCATCAACGCGCTCGTCGGCGAGGAGCGCGTCATCGCCTTCGACCAGCCGGGCACGACGCGCGATCCGATCGAGGTGCCCTTCGAGCGCAACGGGCGCCGGTACACGCTCATCGACACGGCGGGCGTGCGCCGCCGCGGCAAGACCGGCACGCCGGTGGAGTTCTTTTCCATCGTCAAGGCGCTGCAGGCCATCGAGGCCTCCAACGTCGCCATCCTCACGCTCGATGCGGCCGAGGGCATCACCGAGCAGGACGCGCACGTCGCGGGCTATATCCTCGAGCGCGGGCGCGCGGTGGTGATCGCCGTGAACAAGTGGGACGCCGCCGACAAGGCGGCGCGCGAGCGCATCAAGGCGGAGATCGCCTGGAAGATCGGCTTCCTCGGCTTTGCCGACACGCACTTCATCTCGGCGAAGGAGGGCAAGGGCCTCGGCCCGCTGCTGCGCGCGGTCGACGCCACCTACGCCGCCGCGATGGCCAAGCTCCCCACGCCGAGGCTCACGCGCGCGATGCTGGCGGCGGTGGAGCGGCAGGCGCCGGCGAAGAGCGGCCTTTTCCGGCCGAAGCTCCGCTATGCCCACCAGGGCGGCCACAATCCGCCGCGCATCATCATCCACGGCAGCGCGCTCGACCGGGTCGCCGACGGCTACAAGCGTTACCTGGAGAACTTCTTCCGTCAGGAATTTTCCCTCGTGGGCACGCCTCTCGCGATCGAGTTCCGCAGCGGCCGAAACCCCTTCGCCAAGAAGGAACGCCTGCCGTCCGGCAAGCCGCGGGCCCTCAGGGAGGCGCGGGAGGAACGGGCGACGAAGCGGGCACGCGAGGCGCACAAGCAGCGCTCGCGGCACAAGGGCCGGGCGGACTAGCGTACGGTTCTTGCTGCACAGGACGGGTGGCCAGCGAAGCGACCCTCTGCGGGAAGCCCCTCCACGGGGTGATGCATGTCTGTGCCTTGGTCGATTCCCGAGAGGAAGAGTACAGGCTGCTCCTGCCATTCCTGCACGAAGGGCTGCGCGGCAACTCTCGTCTCGCCACCATGGTGGGCGAGGCCAACCTGACCGAGCTCCTGACGTACCTGCGGCGCGAGGGCCTTGACCCCGAGGCGCTCATGGCGAGCGGCCGGCTCGACATCTCGACCGCGGAGCAGGTGTTTCCCCGCGACGCGAGCGCCACGCCCGAGCGCATCCTCGCCCAGACGGAGCGCCAGCTCGACGCGACCCATGCCGCCGGATTTCGCGCCCTGCGCGGCTTCCGGGAGATGCACTGCGCGCTCGCCTCGCTGCGGCGCGCCGACGAGCTGCTCGAATACGAGACCCGCGTGAATTTCCTCGCGCTGAAGATGATCGAGCCGCTCGTATGCGTGTACGACGTGAACCGCGTGCCGCCGGCGCTCCTCGCGGAGATCCTGTGCGCCCATCCCAAGGCCATCGTCGGCGGCGTCCTGCAGGAGAATCCATGGTTCGTCTCGCCGCGCGCCGGGCTGCGGCGGGTGGCCGAGCGCGCGCGCCGGCGGTTGATCGTCCGCGAGCGCCGGGCCTGGGCCCTTAAGGTCTGAAGGTGCGACACCGCTAGCGCGGCGTCTGCGGCGGGGGATCGATCGGCGGCGCGGAGCGCCCCGAGGCGCTGCCCGACGTGACAGGGTCCGCGGCGCGGCCGCCGCCGCTTGCGCGCTGCGCGTCGAGCAAGCATTGCTCTCGGAGCGTTCCCGAAAGCTGCTCGCAGCGCTGCGCCGGATGGTCCTGCGGCGTCGTGGGGCCGCGACCAGCGGCGGGCTGGCCGGCCGACTCGCCGGGCAGGATCGAGCCGCCCTGGATCGCGCCGTCGCTCGGCCGGGATCCGTCCACGCTGCCCGGCCGCGCCGACCCGCGAACGTCGTCGTCGCGCGGCGCCTGCGCGAAGGCCGGCGCCGAGACGAGCAGGCAGGCGAGCAGGAGTTTCGCTCCGTTGCGCATGCCCGGTGTGCCAGCAAGTTCCGCGCCGCCGGTTTTGCTTTATAAAGCGGGTTTTCCCGGAGCGACGACATGGACCAGCAGCCTGGCTTCCGCATCCTGCCGCGAGTGGACACCGATCCGGCGCTCGCGGGCCTCTTCGAGGGCCTGCCGGCGTCCAACATCAGCGACAACATGAACCGCATGCCCGGCACCGCCGGGCTGCAGCCGTACCACCGCCCCGGAGCGCAGCTGCGCGGCATTGCCTTCACGGTGCGGGTGCGAAGCGGCGACAACCTCATGATCCACCGCGCGCTGCAGCTCGCGAAGCCGGGCGACGTGCTGGTGATCGACGGCGAGGGCTGCACCGACCGGGCGCTGATCGGCGAGATCATGAAGAACGTGGCGCAATCGCGCGGCCTGGCCGGCGCGATCGTCGACGGCGCGATCCGCGATGTCGCGGCATTCCGCCGCGACGACTGGCCGTGCTACGCGCGCGGCGTGTGCCACCGCGGGCCCTACAAGGACGGCCCGGGCGAGATCAACGTGCGCGTGACCGTCGGCGGCATGGTGGTCAATCCCGGCGACATCATCATCGGCGACGACGACGGCGTCGTCGCGATCCCGCCGGCCGAGGCGCGCGCCGTCGCCGAGGCGACGCGCAAGAAGGCCGCCGCCGAGGCGGCGACGCTCAAGTCGATCGCCGAGCGGCGCTACGACGACGCCTGGATCGAGAAGACGCTGAAGGCCAAAGGGCTCTAGGGGCAGGACTTTGAAGACGCGGCGGGTCGTCCGCTTCGATTACTGGCTGGATCCGGCGTTCGAGGAGCGCCTGGGCCGGGAGCCGGGCGTGAGCCTCTCGCTGCTGCGCCGCCAGGGCGCCGAAGCCGAGGGTTGGGCAGCCCTCGCCGGCGCGCACGTCTACCAGGTGTCCGCGGCCAAGGACGAGCTGCCGAGGCAGTGGTGGGTGAGCGAGGCGCTGCTCGCGCGCAGCCCCGAGCTCCTCTGCGTTTCCTCCTCGGGCGCGGGGTACGACACGATCGATGCGGCGGCGTGCACGCGAGCCGGCGTGGCGGTGCTCAACCAGTCCGGCGCCAACGCCCGCTCCGTCGCCGAGCACGCGATCGGCTTCGTGCTCGCGCTGGCGCACCGCATCGTCGAGAGCGACCGGCGCCTGCGCCGGGAGCGGGGCTTCGCGCGCGAGGCGCTGATGGGCCGCGAGCTCGCCGGCCGGACGCTCGGCCTCGTGGGGATCGGCCATTGCGGCACGCAGGTCGCCGCGCTCGCGAAGCCGTTCGGCCTCGAGGTCATCGCCTTCGATCCGTACGTCGATGCCGATGCCGTGCGCTCGCGGGGCGCACGGAAGGTCGAGCTTGCGGAGCTGCTCGCGAGCGCGGACTTCGTGTCCCTGCATTGCCCGCGCAACGCCGAGACGCTCGGCATGTTCGGGGAGGCGGCTTTCGCGCGCATGAAGCGCGGCGCCTTCTTCATCAGCACCGCGCGCGGCGGCATCCATGACGAGCCGGCGCTGGAAGCAGCGCTGCGCGCAGGGCACCTCGCGGGCGCGGGCCTCGACGTGTGGGACCGCGAGCCGCCGCCGCTCGACCATCCGCTCCTTGCCCGCGACGACGTCATCGCGACGTACCATACGGCGGGCGTGACGCACGAGGCGCGCCGGCGCATGGCGTCGAGCGCAGCGGAGCAGATCGTCGACCTCTTGAACGGGCGCCGCCCGCGCAACCTCGTGAACCCCGAGGTCTGGCCGGCGCTGGAAAGGAAGCTATGAGAAAGATCGCCGCCCTCCTTGCGCTCGCCTGCCTGCCGCTCGCCTCCGCGGCGCAGCCGAACATCGTCCACATCGTCGTGCCCTTCGCGCCGGGCGGGGTGCAGGACATCCTCGCGCGGACCCTGGCGCCCGACCTCGGCACCGCGCTTGGCCGCAACGTCATCGTCGAGAACCGGGCGGGCGCCGGCGGCACGATCGGCACCGCGTCCGTCGCCAAGTCGGCGCCCGACAGCCAGACGCTGGTCTTCGCCGCCGCGAGCCACACCATCGCCGGGACGCTGTACGCGAAGCTGCCGTACCACCCGCTCGACGACTTCACGCCGGTGGCGCACGTGGGCAGCGTCGACTACGTGCTCATGACCGGCGCCCAGGTCCCGGCGAAAAGCGTGTCCGAGTTCATTTCCTACGCCAAGGGACACCCCGGACAGCTGAACTACGCTTCCGCCGGAAACGGCAGCGCGACGCATCTTGCCGCGGCCTATTTCGCCAACCTGGCGGGCCTCGACATGGTGCATGTGCCTCTCAAGGCGACCGGCGAGGCGATCAACGAGGTGCTCGCCGGCCGCGCGCAGCTGGTCGTGGCCGCCAATATCGGCGCGATTCCCTTCGCCAAGGACGCGCGGGTGCGCCTGCTCGGCGTGACGGGCGCGCGGCGCTCCCGCTTCCTCCCGGGGCTTCCGGCCGTGGGAGAGCAGCTTCCCGGCTATGTCTTCGACTCCTGGCTCGGCATGCTCGGGCCGGCCGGGATGCCGAAGGCGACCGTGACGGAGATCAACTCGGCCGTCAACAAGCTGCTGCAGGATCCTTCCATGCTGGAGCGCCTGGCAAAGCAGGGCGTCGAGCCGCAGGCCATGACGCCGGAAGCGTTCGGCGCGCTGCTGCGCGCCGACTTCCAGAAGATGGCGAAGGTCGTGAAGGCCTCCGGGGCGCGCATCGACTAGGCAATGCGGCCGCTCGCGCTCCTGTGCGCTCTCCTGCTTTCGCTTGCGGCTAAAGCAGCGGACCCCGGCTACGCCACGCGCGACCTCGAGCTGCGCGCCGAGCCGGTGTCGGGAGCGGCGGTCGTCGGCACGCTGCAGAAGGGCGCCCGCTTCGAGATCGTCGGCGAGAAGGGCGCCTGGTCCAACGTCGCCGCGGGCAGCGTGAAGGGCTGGGCGCTGTCCTTCTACGTCATGAAAGGCGAGCCGGCCGCGCAGGTCTCGCTCGGCACGCGCCTCGGCGAGGTGGTCTCGCTCGGCACGGAACGCCGCGCCGAGACCTCCGGCACGCTGGGCGTGCGCGGGCTCGACGAGGAACAGCTGCGCTCGGCGCAGTTCAATGCTCAGGAGCTGCAACGGCTGGAAGCGCTGGGCGAGACGCGCGCCGCGGCGGAGACGTTCGCGAAGCGCGGCAGCCTGATGCCGCGCGCCGTCGCTTACCTTCCCGACCCCGGCGCGCCGGCGCAGAGCGCGCAGCCGGCGGAGGCGCGATGAGATTCCTCTTGGCCCTTTTCCTGTTCGGCGCGGCGGCGAGCGCGCACGCGCAGCTTCCGGGCCTCCTGCAGGATGTGCTTCGGAACGTGCAGAAGCCGGCGGCGCCGGCGCAGCAGTCCTCCGGGGCCGCGACGCCGGGGCTGCTCTCGAACACCTCGCTCGAGGAGGAGGTGCAGATCGGCCGAAGGCTCGCCGGCAACCTTCTCGGCGCGGCGCCCCTCGTGCGCGACGATGTCCTGCAGCGCTATGTGAACCGCGTCGGCCGCTGGGTGGCGGCGCAGAGCGAGCGGCCGGACCTGAAGTGGACCTTCGGCGTGCTCGACACGGCGGACCTGAACGCTTTCGCCCTGCCGGGCGGCTACGTGTTCGTGACCCGCGGGCTGGTCGACCTGATGACGGACGAGGCGGAGCTCGCCGGGGTGCTGGGCCACGAGATCTCGCACGTGGTCCTGCAGCACCACCTGAAGCTCTTGAAGCAGAACCAGGCGGTGAACCTCGTCGGGGGGCTGCTCGCCCAGCAGCGCGGCAACGACTACCTCAGCGAGCAGCTGATCGGCAAGGGCGCCGAGGCGCTGGCGCGCGGCCTCGACAAGGGCGCGGAATTCGAGGCCGACCGCGCCGGCGTGGTCCTCGCCACGCGCGCCGGCTACACCCCGTACGGCCTGCCTTCGGTGTTGCGCAAGATCGGCAGCCGCAATCCGCGCGAGGCGAGCCTCGCGCTGCTCTTCAAGACGCACCCGCTGCCGCAGGACCGGCTCGAGCGGCTGGGCGACGCCATGGGCGCCGCCTTCGATCGCTACGCCGACGGCCGCAGCCTGCCCGAGCGATTCCGCAAGCGGGAATAGGCCGGCCGAGGGCTCGGCGCGCCGGGAGCTAGTGGCTGATGACCTTGCCGTCCGAGCGGATCTCGACGCGGTCGCCCACGCGGAAAGCCGGATTGTCCTGGTCGACCGCCTGCATGGAGCCGTCGTCCATCCGCATGCTGAGGCGGTAGGCGAGGCGCTCGGGAGCGCTCGCGCCCGCGGAAGCCGTCGCTGCCGGCGTGATGTGCACGGCCTGCACCGCCTCGACGGTGCCGACGCCGGCGCGGAACACGTTGCCGGCGGGCACGATGACGGCGCCCGGCTGCACGGGCCCCGAGGTGATGAGCACCGGCTGGCCGGTCACGACGGCCGGCGAGCTCACGACCGCCGGCGAGCTGACGACCGCCGTGCCGTTGGCGGTGGTGACCGGAGCGCCGTTCGCCGAGGCGACCGGCGTGCCGGTGCCGTAGTCGGGCGTTGCGCAGGCGCCGAGCAGCGCGAGCGCGGCGAGGGAGAAGGGGAGCGCGGTTCTTGCTGTTGCCATGGAGCCTCCTATGAAGAATACCCACCACCGCAAGCAAGGGATGTTCCGTTCGGCCTAGGAGGGAGCGCGCGGCGCGGCTCTTGCTGCAGGCCCTGCATGAAACCCGCACAAATCGAAGCGCTGGCCGGCACGAGCCTCCTCGTGCTCTCGGCCTTCAAGCGCGGGCCGCTCGGCCTGCTCGCCTTCCTCGGCGCGACCGCGCTCATCGTCCACGCCACCGTCAACCGGGCCTCGCAGGGCTTCCGCTAAAAAGCTGGGTTCTTCAGTGTTGACGCTCGACGAAGTCGAGTGTTTTTCGATGATTACCTAGCCGGGTTTATTTGCTGCTACGATTCGCCGCGCAAGTCGAAATACGGAGGATCCATGCTGCCTGCCCGCATCGCCCAACTCGTTTCCCTGATCCCGGGCCGTGTCGCGCGCGTGCCGAGCGGCACGCCGTTCAGCGTCTCCGCCGCCGCCGCTTCGCGCAACGGCGCGCAGCTCACCCACCTGGCGCCGTTTCTCGCCTGGACCAGCCCGCTCGTCATGCTGACCAAGGAAGACCAGCAGGCGCTCGGCCTCATGGCGCCGCACGGCAAGCCGGCGGAGGGCGAGGAGGGCATGGTCTCCTCGGCGGAGGACGACGACGACGACCAGGAGCTCTCTAGTCTCTAGGTAGCAGGCGCCGCCGCATCCGCCTTAAAGCCGGGCGCCGCATACTCCTCCTGCCGAGGCGAAGTGGCAGAGGGGATTGATGCTACGGTTTGCAACGCCGTCCACGGTGGTTCGAATCCACCCTTCGCCTCCATAAACCTGACCAGGTAACCATCGGAAGACACTCGACTTCGTCGAGCGTCGACAGCAAGAAAACCTAGGTTTTTATAAAAAGAGTCCTTAGGGCTTCGGTGCCGCGCTGTGCGCTCCAGTGGCCGTGCACCTTGGGATCGAAGCTGCCGCCCTGCGGCAGCGTGTCGCAAGAGTAGAAGTGCTCCCCCGGCTTGAAGACGCGGGAGCTGCCGTCCTGCAGGCCGATCTCCATCTCGCCGGACAGTATGAACACCCATTGCGGCTGCGGCGTGCAATGCCAAGCGCTGCGGAAGCCCACCGGGCTCTCGCGCAGCTGCACGCCGCTCGCCGGCAGCACGGGCGAGAGCATGGATTGCGGATTGCCCTCGGAAAGCTCCACCGCTTCCTCGCGGAAGCGCGCGCGGCCGTCGCGGTCGGTGAAGAGAATCACTTTGGCAAATGCCGTCATGGGCCGCTCACCGAGGAAAAACCCGGATTCTAGGCCCGTTGTTTGCTCCTTCGCTGGTCTCATCCCAACCCACTGAGAGGAGCCATCGATGAGTTTGCTCAAGAAAACAGCTTTTGTCGTGATCCCCCTGGCCGTCGCCGTTGGCGGCCTCTACGGCTGCGACCGCACCGGCGGTGCGTCGGGCGGCAGCAACAAGTCGTCCTCGGCAGGCTCGTCCTCGACTTCGCCGTCCTCGCCGTCGTCTTCGTCGTCCGGCTCGAGCAGCACGCCGTCGGGCTCCGGCTCCATGTCCGGCTCGTCCTCGAGCAGCACGCCGTCGTCCAGCTCGCCCAGCGCCTCCGGCAGCAGCTCCAGCTCCTCCACCCCGAGCTCCTCGGGTTCGAGCAGCACGCCGAGCAGCTCCTCGAGCGACCAGTCGAGCAGCGGATCGAGCAGCGCCACGTCGCCCAGCTCCAGCTCCACGCCGTCCAGCTCCAGCTCTAGCTCCAGCCCCTCGAGCTCGAGCAGCGACTCGACGACGCAGAAGAAGCAGTAACCCCGCGGGGCGTTACTGGGCGACGAACAGCGCCGCGAGGCGCTCGGGGTCGTCCAGTAGCGTCCGGCTGGGCCCCGCATAGCAGATCCGGCCCCGATCCAGCACCAGCGCCTCCTGCGTGACCTGCAGGGCAAGGCGCGCCGACTGCTCGACCAGCACCACGGCGAGCGCCTCCTCGGAGATCAGGCGCTTCAGCGCCAGCAGCAGCGCCTCCACGATGATCGGCGCAAGCCCTTCCAGCGGCTCGTCCATGAGCAGGAGCGACGGGTTGCCCATGAGCGCGCGGCCGATCGCGAGCATCTGCTGCTCGCCCCCGGAGAGCTGGTTCCCGTAGTGCGACCGGCGCTCCGCCAGGCGCGGGAAGAGGGCGTATACGCGCTCGAGCGTCCAGCGGCCGCCGCTGCGTTCCCGCGCGGCGACGACCAGGTTCTCCTCCACCGAAAGCGAGGGGAAGATCTCGCGCGCCTGCGGCACGTAGCCGATGCCGGCGCGCGCGCGCGCGTGCACCGGCAGGCCGGTGATGTCGCGGCCGGCGAGCCGGATCTCGCCGCCGTGCCGCGTGGTGTGCCCCATGATGCTGGCGAGCAGCGTCGTCTTGCCGACGCCGTTGCGGCCCAGCACGGCGAGCGTGCCGCGCTCCGGCAGCGAGAGCGCCACGTCTTCCAGCACCATGGTGTCGCCGTAGCCGGCGCGCAGGCCCGTGACGGCGAGCAGCTCAGGCATGCGACTTCTCCCCGAGGTAGATCTGCCGCACGCGCGCGTCGGCGGCGATCTGCTGCGGCGTGCCTTCCGTGAGCACGCTGCCCGCGGCGAGCACGGTGATGCGCCGCGCGAAGCGGAAGACGAGGTCCATGTCGTGCTCGATGATGAGGACGGCGATGTCCTTCGGCAGCGAGTCGAGCACCTCCAGGATGCGGTGCGACTCTGCCGACGGCACCCCGGCCGCCGGCTCGTCGAGCAGCAGCACGCGCGGCGCGAGGCCGAGGGCGATGGCGATCTCGACCAGCCGCTGCCGCCCGTAGGGCAGCTCGCCGATGCGCCGGCCGGCGTCCTCTCCGAGGCCGAGCATGCCGATCACGCCCGAGGCCTCCTCGATCACGTCGGCGCGCCGCCCGGCGGCGCGCAGCATGCGGCCGCCCTCGCCCAGGCGCTCGGCGATGGCGATGCAGACGTTCTCGAGCACGCTCAATCCGCGGAAGAGCTGGTTGATCTGGAACGTGCGCGCCAGGCCGCGCTTCACCCGCTTCGCCGGCGGCAGGCGCGTGATGTCCTCGCCGCCGAGCCGGATCTCGCCGTAGCTCGGCGCGATCAGCCCGGTGAGCAGGTTGATGAACGTCGTCTTGCCGGCGCCGTTCGGGCCGATGAGCGCGTGGCGAGCGCCCGGCTCGAGGGCGAAGTCGATCCGGTCCGCCACCGCCAGGGCGCCGAAGCTTTTGCACAGCTGGCGCGTCTCCAGCACGGGCGCGGCGCTCATGGCGATCCTTCGCGCGCCGCCCTCGGCGAGAGCTTGCGGCGCAGCGCTTGCGCCATGCCGAGGATGCCGTTGCGCCCGTACAGGGCAACCGCCATGAGGAGGATGCCGATGCCGAGCTGCCAGGTCGTCGGGTAGGCCTGCGCGAGCGCGTGCTCGAGAACCATGTAGACGATGGCGCCGACGAAGGCGCCGTAGAGCTGCCCGTGGCCGCCGAGGATGAGCAGGATGAGGATGCCGGCGGCGCGGTCCAGGCCGAGCACCGAGAGATTGACGTAGCCGATGACCTGCGCGAACAGGCCGCCCGCGAGGCCGGCGAGCGCGGCGGACAGCGTGTACGCCGCCACCAGGCGCGAGCGCACCGGGGCGCCCACCGCGTGCATGCGCAAGACGTTCTCGCGGATCCCGGTCAGGCTGCGGCCGAACGAAGAGTAGACGAGCTTGCGCACGAAGAGGAATGCGCAGAACAGCAGCGCGAGCGCGTAGAGGTACTGCGAGCGCGAATAGATCGGGTCGAACGGGAAGAGGCCGAGAATGTCCTTGAAGGTCAGGCCCGGCATCCCGTCGAAGCCGCCGGTCCAGGCCGCGCCCATGTTCGCCGCCTGCTCGAGGAGCGCCATCGTGCAGAGCGTCAGCATGAGCAGCGTGAGCCCCTGCGTGCGCAGCACCACGAGCCCGCTCACGAGGCCGACCGCGCCGGCGACGAAGGCGGCCGCGACGAGCCCCGAGAGCGGCTCGCTCCAGCCGAATTGCAGGCCGAGGATGCCGACCGTGTAGGCGCCCGCGCCGAAGAACGCCGCGTGCCCGAGCGTGACGATGCCCGCGTAGCCGAGGACGAGGTCCAGCGACAGCGCGAAGAGGATCGCCACCAGCACCTGCGTGGCGAAGCCGAGGTAGTTCGGGAACAGGAAGAACACCGCGATCGCGGCGGCCCACGGCAGCGGCTCCCACCACTTCACGCGGTGCCGGCGCGCGAGCTCCCGGGCCGCCGTCGTCGCGCCGCTCACGCCGTTTTCCGGCTGAACAGGCCGCGCGGGCGCCACAGCAGCAGGCCGAGCGTCAGCGCGTAGATGAAGATCGTGCCGCCCTTCGGGAAGTAGATCTTGAGGACGAAGTCGAGGATGCCGATCAGCAGCGCGGCGAAGAACACGCCCGTCACCTTGCCCAGCCCGCCGACGGCGACCACGATGAGGAAGTACACGAGGTAGCGAAGGGGATAGTTCGGGTCGAGGCCGAGGATCTCGGCGCCGAGCCCGCCGCCGACGGCGGCAAGGCCGCTGCCCACAGCGAACGTGATCGTGAACAGGCGCCCGACGTCGATGCCGACCGACTGCGCCATGGCGCGGTTGTCGACCGCCGCGCGGATGCACGCGCCGAAGTTCGTCCGCTCGAAGCCGAGCCACAGGCCGATAACGAGCGCGATGCCCACGGCGATCACGGCGAGGCTGTAGGTGCGGTAGCTGAAGAAGCCGAGGTCCGTCTGGCCGCGCAGCCACGCGGGCAGCTGCACCGTCTGCGTCTCCGGCCCGACGCCGAGGGTGACGGCCGCGGTCATGGCGAAGGCGAGGCCGATGGTGAAGAGGACCTGGTCCAGCTCGCCGGCGCGGTACAGGCGCGTATAGAGCAGGCGCTCGAGCACCGCGGAGAACGCCGCCACGACGACGAACGCGAGCGCGAGCGCCGCCACGAACGGCAGCCCCCAGTGCCGCATCGACAGCACGATCACGTAGCCCCCGAGCATGGCGAAGCCGCCGTGGGCGAGGTTGACGAACCCCATCAGCCCCATCGTCACCGACAGGCCCACCGAGACGATGAAGAGCACCATGCCGGCGGCGACGCCGCCGAAGATCACGCCGAGAGCGTCCATGAAAAAACGCCGCCCGTCAGGCGGGCGGCGTTTCGTGGGGCGGGCGAGGGGCGCCGGCTACTGCTTGCAACGCCCTTCCTTCAGCTCCTTGCACATGTCCTTCACTGCGCTCACCGTGGCGAGGGGCTTCTGCACGAGCCTGCCGCCGCTCTTCACCACCTGGCTCAGGTACTCGTTCATCACGATGTCGCGCGTGTTCGGGTCGATCATGATCGGCCCGCGGGGGCTGTTGAACTTCCAGCCCTTCAGCGCCTCGATGGTCTTGTCGGGGTCGATCTTGCCCTTCTGCGCGACCACGACGTGCGCGATCGCGGCCATCCCGTCGTACCCCTGCACCGCCATGAAGTCCGGCGAGGCGTCCGCGCCCCAGTTCTTCTTCCACTGCGCCACGAAGCGCTTGTTCTCCGGGTTGTCGAGGTCGGCGTTGTAGTGGCCCATCGTGATCAGCCCCACGGCGTTCTCCCCCATGCCCTGGAGCTTGAAGTCGGGCGTGAGGTCGCCCGGGCCGATCAGCTTGATGCCGGACTGCGCCATGCCTAGCGCGTTGTAGGTCTTGGTCACGGCGACCGCGTGGTCGCCGGAGGGCACGAAGACGTAGAAGACGTCGGGCTTCTTGTCCTTCGCGCGCTGGAAGAACGGCGTGAAGTCGGGCACCTGCGCCGGCCCGCCCATCGGGATCTCGTCGAGGATCTTGCCGCCGGCGTCCGTGAAGCCGCGCCGGAACGCCTCGAGGCTGTCCTTGCCGGGCGGGAAGTCCGTGTAGCCGACGACGGCGGTCTTGGCGTGCAGGCTCTTCACCGCCGCCTCGCCCAGCGCGTAGCCCGACTGCCACATCGTGAACGAAACGCGCGAGATCATCGGCGAGAGGTTGGTGATCCAGGCCGTGCCGGCGTTGAGGATGAGCATCGGCTTCTTCGCCGCCGTGACGAGCGGCGCCGACGCGATGGCGTCCGGCGAGTAGACGAAGCCGGTCAGCAGGTCGACCTTGTCCTGCGCGATCAGCTCCTGCACCGCCGTCTTCGCCTCGGCGCCGTTCGGCGCCTTCGAGTCGCGCTTGACGAGCTCCACCTTGTAGGGCCCGAACGCGTCGGGATGGAGCTGCGTGTAGACCTGCATGCCGCGCTCGATCTGCTGGGCAAGCTCCGCGCCGACGCCCGAGTAGGGCAGCACGACGCCGACCTTCACCTGCGCGCCGGCGCTGCCAGCGATCAGGGCGCCCGCCGCGACGGCGGCGAGCCGCTTCATCGATTGCATGATTTCCTCCTCCTGAAAGAGAAATCCTCCAGTTCATTCTAATAGAATCAGCGAGCTATGCGCATCTGCCTCTATGGCGCAGGCGCGGTCGGCGGCCACCTCGCCGCCAAGCTTTCCGCGGCGGGGCACGAGGTCTCGGCCGTGGCGCGCGGCGCCAATTTGCTGGCCCTCCAAACAAACGGCATCCGGCTGCGCCACGGCGAGCGCGAGATCGCCGGGCGCGTGAGGGCGAGCGACGACCCGGCGCGGCTCGGCCGTCAGGATGCCGTCATCGTCACGCTGAAGGCGAATGCGCTCGGCGCGATCGCCGGCGGCATCGGCGCGCTCCTCGGGCCCAAGACCGCCGTGCTCTTCGCCCAGAACGGCATTCCCTGGTGGTACGACCTGGGGCTTTCCCCATCCCGTCCCCGGCCGCCGGATCTCTCTCGCCTCGACCCTGGCGGCGTGGTGCGGCGCGCCGTGCCGGCGGAGAACGTCGTCGGCGCCGTCGTTTTTTCGGCCAATGCGGTCGTCGCGCCCGGCGTCGTGCACAACTCCACCCCCGGGCGCAACATGCTCGCGATCGGCGAGGTCGACGACCGGGAATCGGCGCGCATCCGCTCGCTGCGGCAGGCCCTCGACGCCGCCGACATGCATTCGCCGCCGTGCGCGGACATCCGCCAGGTCATCTGGGGAAAGCTGCTGCTCAACCTGAGCACGTCGACCCTCTGCCTGCTCTCGGGCGGCACGGTGGCGGACGTGCGGGGCGATCCGCTTTTCCGGGAAACCATCGCCCGCGTGCAGGCCGAAGGCACGGCGATCGCGCGCGCGCACGGCATCGACCCGGCCGGGGCGCCCGAGCGCCCCGGCGGCGGGCACGGCTCGGGGCGCATCGGCCACAAGCCCAGCATGGTGCAGGACTACGAGCTCGGGCGGCCCATGGAAGTCGAGGCGCAGCTTGCCATGCCGGTCGCGTTCGGACGCTCGGCCGGGGTGCCGACGCCCACGCTCGACGCGCTGGTGGCGCTCGCTGCCTACAAGGCGGCCGCGAAGGGGCTTTACTCACCCTGACGCCGGCGTGCCCGGCGCGACATTTTCCGCACCGGGCGGGCATTACAATCGGGGCGGAGGAGCGAGATGGCCAAGGCAAGGCAGGCCAGGAAACCAAAGGTCGAGGTTGCCGCGGCGTCGCTGCGCCCGTCGGAGGCGTCGCCGCGTCCTGCGGATGCGGCCCTGCGCGAGAGCGAGGAGCGCTTCCGCGCGATCGTCAATTCGGCGAACGAGGGCATCCTCGTCTACGACCGCGACCTGAAGGTCTCGGCCGGGAACCTCGCCGCCGAGCGCATCATCGGCCTTCCCCTCGCGGAGCTGATCGGCAAGCCCGGCTTCACGTCGCTCCTTCCTTGCGTGCGAGAGGACGGCACGCCGCTTCCTCCGGAGGAGCGGCCGACCCGCATCACCATCCGCTCGGGACTGCCGCTCACCGACCAGATCATAGGCATCAAGCGCCCCGACGGCTCCATCACCTGGCTCTCGGTCAACACGGCGTTCCTGCGCCGGCCCGGCGAGGTGGAGTACTACGGCGTCGTCTCGGTCGTCGGCGACATCACCGCGCAGCGCAACGCCGAGGAGGAGCTGCGCCGCTTCCGCGCGGCGATGGACACCTCCGCCGACATCATCGTGCTGATCGACCGCGAGAGCATGCGCTACGTCGACGTCAACGTCACCGCATGCCGGCTGCTGGGGTACTCGCGCGAGGAGCTGCTCGCCATGGGCCCGCAGGACGTCCTGCCGATCCCGCGCGCCGAGCTCGAGCGCGCCTACGACGCGCTGATCGCCGATCCGGCCGCGCCCAACGCGAACATCCGCTCGTACTACCGCTGCAAGGACGGCTCGCACCTGCCGTACGAGTCGACGCGGCAGGTGCTGCGCTCGGGCAACCGGCACATGATCGTCGCCGTGTCGCGCGACATCCGCGATCGCATTGCCGCCGAGGCGGCGCTGCGCGAGAGCGAGGAGCGCTTCCGGCAGACGTTCGAGCTCGCCGGCTCGGGCATCGCGCACGTCGACCTGCAGGGCCGTTTCCAGCGCGTGAACCGCATGCTTTGCGAGATCCTCGGCTACACCGAGGAGGAGCTCATCGGCCGCTCGGTGAAGGACATCTCGCACCCGGCCGACCGCGACGTGACCGACACGCAGCGCTCGCTCCTGCGCGAGCGCGGCTCCGCGCCGGTCCGCTTCGAGAAGCGCTACCTGCGCAAGGACGGGGCCACGGTATGGGTGGACCTCGCCATCGCCCTCGTGCGCGGCCACGACGGCCAGCCGACGCACGAGATCGCCGTCTTCGACGACATCAGCGAGACGAAGCAGGCCGAGCAGGCGCTGCGCGAGAGCGAGGAGCGCTTCCGCAGCCTCACGCAGGTGTCGTCGGACTGGTACTGGGAGCAGGACGACAAGTTCTGCCTCACCTTCATGTCCACGCTGATGGAGAAGGGAACGGGCCTGCCCGCGAGCACCTACCTCGGCAAGCAGCGCTGGGACCGCCCGGCGCTCAACCTCACCGAGGAAGACTGGCGGCGCCACCGCGAGCAGCTCGTGCGGCACGAGCCGTTCCGCGACTTCGAGATCCTGCGCGCCGGCGAAGACGGCCGAAAGGCGTGGGTATCGCTCTCCGGCCAGCCGATCTTCGACGCCGACGGCAAGTTCAAGGGCTACCGCGGCGTGGGCAAGAACATCAGCGAGCGCAAGGAGGCCGAAGCCGAGCTGCGCCGCGCGCACGACGAGCTCGCGCGCTCCAACTCCGAGCTCGAGCAGTTCGCCTACGTCGCCTCGCACGACCTGCAGGAGCCGCTGCGCATGGTGTCGAGCTACACGCAGCTGCTGCAGCGGCGCTACGGCGACAAGCTGGACGGCGACGCCAAGGAATTCATGGCGTTCATCGTCGACGGCGCGGGCCGCATGAAGCAGCTCATCGAGGACCTGCTCGCCTACTCGCGGGTGGGCACGCGCGGCAAGGAGCCCAAGCCGGCGGCCGTGGAGGGCGCGGTGCGCCGCGCGATCACCAACGTGCGCGCGGCCCTCGAGGAGTCGGGCGCGTCCATCACCTACGACCCGCTGCCGACGGTGCCGGCCGACGAGGTCCAGCTCGCGCAGCTCTTCCAGAACCTGTTCGGCAACGCGCTCAAGTTCCGCTCGGCTTCCGTGCCGAGGATCCACGTCTCCGCGAAGGAGCTGGAGCACGAATGGGAGTTCGCGGTGCAGGACAATGGCATCGGCATCGAGCCGCAGTACTTCGAGCGCATCTTCAAGGTCTTCCAGCGGCTGCACGACAAGGCCCAGTATCCGGGCACCGGCATCGGCCTCGCCATCTGCAAGAAGGTGGTCGAGCGCCACGGCGGGCACATCTGGGTCTCGTCGCAGCCCGGCGAGGGCAGCACGTTCCATTTCACGCTACCGAAAGCGAAGGAGCCGGCATGAACGATCCCACTCGCGGCGCGCGCCCCGTCGAGATCCTCCTGGTGGAGGACAACCCGGGCGACGAGCGCCTGACGCGCGAGGCCCTGAAGGAGGGCAAGGTCTACAGCAACCTGCACTGGGTGAAGGACGGCGTGGACGCGCTCGACTTCCTGCGCCGCAAGGGCCGCTACGGGGCCGCGCCGCGCCCCGACATCATCCTGCTCGACCTCAACCTGCCGAAGAAGGACGGCCGGGAGGTGCTGCAGGAGATCAAGAAGGACGACAACCTCAAGCGCATCCCGGTGGTGATCCTCACTACCTCGAAGGCGGAGGAGGACGTGCTGAAGACCTACAACCTCCACGCCAACTGCTACGTGACGAAGCCGGTGGACCTGGAGAAGTTCATCGTCGTGGTGAGGTCCATCGACGCGTTCTGGCTGACGGTGGTGACCCTGCCCAATGGGCATTGAGGAGCAAAGCCAGCTCACGCACCATGTCCTCCTGATCGAGGACAACCCCGGCGACGCCCGCCTCATCCGCGAGATGCTGGCCGAGGAGCCGGAGACGCCGTTCCGCCTGCAGTTCGCGGAAAAGCTCTCGGCCGGGCTCGAGCTCCTCTCCAGGACCGTGGAGGGCGGCAGCTCGCCGTCGCTCGTGCTCCTCGACCTTTCGCTGCCGGACAGCTTCGGCCTGGAGACCTTCGCCAAGGTCTACGCGCATTCGCCGGCCGTGCCGATCATCGTGCTCACGGGCAACGACGACCAGACGGTCGCGCTGTCGGCGGTGAAGGGCGGCGCGCAGGACTACCTCGTCAAGGGGCGCCTCGACCGCGAGCTGCTGCTGCGCTCCATGCAGTACTCCATCGAGCGCAAGCGCTACCAGGTGCAGCTCGAGCACCAGGCGAACTACGACGCGCTCACCGGCCTGCCGAACCGCAACCTGCTCTACGACCGGCTGCGCCAGTCGGTGTACTCGCAGCGCCAGCCGCGCCCCATGGCCGTGGTCTTCATCGACCTCGACCATTTCAAGTTCGTGAACGACAGCCTCGGCCACGGCACCGGCGACAAGCTCCTGCAGGCGATGTCCGAGCGCCTGCGCACGGTGCTGCGCGAGGGCGACACGGTGGCGCGCCTGGGCGGCGACGAGTTCGTCGTCATCCTCAACGACCAGGCGCACGAGGAAGTGATCTTCCGCGCCGTGCAGCGGATCAGCGCGGCGGTGAGCGAGCCGCTGGTCATCGACGGCAAGGAGCTCTACGTCACCTGCAGCGCCGGCATCAGCCTCTACCCGCAGGACGGCGCCGACGTGGAGACGCTGCTGCGCAACGCCGACGCCGCGATGTACCGCGCCAAGGACCACGGGCGCAACAACTTCCAGTTCTACACCTCGGAGATGAACGAGCGGATCAACGAGCGCCTGACCCTCGAGAACGCGCTGCGCCGGGCGATCGAGCGGAAGGAGCTGCTGCTCCACTACCAGCAGAAGATCGACCTGCGCACGGGCGCGATCTGCGGCGCCGAGGCGCTCGTGCGCTGGAACCACCCCGAGCTCGGCTTCCTGCGCCCCGAGCGCTTCATTCCCCTGGCCGAGGAAACCGGCCTCATCCTCTCGGTGGGCGAATGGGTGATCCGCGAGGCGTGCCGGCAGGTGCGAGCGTGGCTGGACGCCGGCGTGAAGCCGGGCGTGGTGTCGGTGAACCTCTCCGCGCGCCAGTTCCGGCAGGACGGCCTCGTGCGCGCGGTCTCGCGCATCCTGGAGGAGACCGGCGTGGACCCGCGCCACCTCGAGCTCGAGCTCACCGAGAGCACGGTCATGCACAACGTGCAGAACGGCATCGCCATCCTGCACGGCCTCAAGTCGCTCGGCATCGCGCTCTCCGTGGACGACTTCGGCACCGGCTACTCGAGCCTTTCCTACCTGAAGGACCTGCCGATCGACGTGCTGAAGATCGACCGCTCCTTCGTGCGCGACATCGGCCCGGGCGAGGGCGCCGACGACGGCGTGCTGGCGCAGGCGATCATCTCGCTCGGCCACAGCCTGCACCTGCACGTCATCGCCGAAGGCATCGAGACCGAGGCGCAGCTGCGCTTCCTGAAGCGCAACGGCTGCGACCAGGGTCAAGGCTTCTTCTACGGCGAGCCCGTGCCGCAGGAGGCGTTCACGCGCCTGCTGGAGGCGGCGATGAAGAAGAAGGGCAAGAGGGCGTCGTGAGCGAGCCGCGCGAGAGCGACCGGCCGGTCGTCCTTGCCGTCGACGACGCGCCGGAGATCCTCGCGCTCATCAAGAAGGCGCTCGCCACCGAGTACTTCGTGATCACGGCGGGGGACGCCGGGGCGGCGATCCAGCGCGCCTCGGGCAAGCCGCGGCCGGACCTCGTCCTCCTCGACGTCGAGATGCCGGGCGTGTCGGGCTTCGAGGTGTGCCGGGCGCTGAAGTCCGAGGGCCATACGGCCGACATCCCGGTGGTCTTCCTCACCGCGCGGCACGACCCGGCGACCCAGGTGGAGGGGCTCGAGCTCGGCGCGGTCGACTACGTCACCAAGCCGATCAGCGCCGCGGTGCTGCGCGCCCGCGTGCGCAACCACATCGCCCTCGCGCACCACCGCCTCGAGCTCGAGCGCCTCGTGCGCGAGCGCACGCAGCAGGTGGAGCAGACGCGCCTGCAGCTGATCCGGCGCCTGTCGCGGGCGATGGAGCTGCACGAGAGCTCGGCGGTCGGCAACCGCGTGGTGCGCCTCGCCCAGTACGCGCGCATCCTCTCGGAGGCGGCCGGGGCGAAGCCCGCGGTGGCCGAGGCGATGATGACCGTCGCGCCGCTGCACGACATCGGCAAGCTCGGCGTGCCCGCGGACCTGCTGCGCAAGTCGGGCAAGCTCTCGGCGCCCGACTGGGAGCGCGTGCGCCGCCACCCGGCGCTCGGCGCCGAGATCATCGGCGAGCACGAGGACCCGCTCCTCAAGATCGCGCGCCAGATGGCGCTTTACCACCACGAGCGCTGGGACGGCCGCGGCTACCCGGAGGGGCTGAAGGCGGACGCGATTCCCTGGCCGGGACGGCTCATGGCGATCGTCGATTCCTTCGAGTCCATGACGACCACGCAGTTCTACCGCGCGCCGCTCAACGTGCTGGAGGCGGCCGCCGAGATCCAGGAGGGCGCCGGGACGCGCTTCGACCCGAAGCTCGTCGAGGCGTTCAAGCGCGCGCTGCCGCAGATGCGCAAGGTGCTGGAGACCTACGCCGATTCCCTCGGCGACCTGATCGACCTCGATTTCTCGCCGGGCCACGCGCGCGGCGGCAAGGCGAAGGTCACGGCAAGGGCCAAATGAGCAAGCTCATCGACAAGCTGAAGGAAGCCGAGCGCGACCGGCAGGCGAAGGCGGCGAAGCCCGACAACGCCGAAGAGCTCGTCTCGCGCATCGAATCCGAAAAGGTCCTCGAGGAAAGCGCCTCGGCGCGCGCCGGCGAGGAGAAGCGCGCCCTCGACCTCGCGCGCGAGCGGCAGGCGGCGGAGGCTGAGCTGCGCCGCCTCGCGCACGCCCGCGTCGAGGCCGAAGGCAAGGCCGCGCGCCTCATGCAGGAGCGCGAGCGCGCCGAAGCGCAGGCGCTCGCCGAGGCGAAGGCGCGCGAGGAAGCGGAGAACAAGGCGGCGGCGCTCGCGCAGGGGCGCCGGCGCAAGGAAGAGGAGTCGGCGCAGCACGCCAAGGCGCGCGCCGACGCGGAAGCCGAGGCGGCCGCGTCGATGCGGGCGCGCGCGGCGGCGGAAGACCAGGCGCGGCGCGCCTCTCGCGAGCGCGTGCAGGCCGAGCAGCGCGCGCTCGAGTCGGCGCGCGAGAAGAAGGTCGCCGAGGAGCGCCTGAAGCGCGAGGCGGAAGCGCGCGCGGCCGCGGAGGAAGAGGGCGGCCGCGTGGCGAAGGAGCGCGCCGCGACCGAGCAGGCCGCGATCGACACTGCGAAGGCGCGGCAGGAAGCGGAGACGCGCGCGGCGCTCGCCGCCGAGGAGCGCAAGCGCCTCGAGGCGTCCGCGGCCGCGCTGGCCCGCACGCGTGCCGAGGCGGACGAGCAGGCCCGTGCCGCCGCCGAGGAGAAGATCGCCGCCGAGCGCGCGGCCACCGCGGCGGTGCGAGAGCGCGAGGCCGCCAGCGCGCAAGCCGCCCGCCGCGCGCAGGCGCGCGTCGAGGCGGAGACCCAGGCCCTCGCCGCCGCCCGGGAGCGCGGCGAATCCGAGGAGAAGGCGCTCGTCCAGGCGCAGGCGCACACCGCGGCCGCGGCGCGGGCCGCGGCGCTCGCCGACGAGCGCGCGACGCACGAGCGTGCGGCGGAAGAGAAGGCGAAGGCGCGCGCGCAGGCGGACGCCGAAGCGTTTGCCGCGGCGAGGCGCCTCGTCGAGGCGGAGCAGGCGGAGGCCCAGGCGGCGCGCGGGCGCGCCGATGCCGATGCACAGGCCGCCCAGGCGACGGGGGAGCGAGCGGCGGAGGAAGCGCGTCTCCGGCTCGAGGCGCAGGCACGGCGCGAGGCGGACGAGGCGGCGGCGCAGGCGGCGCGCGACAAGGAGGCCGCTGAAGCGCAGCGGCTCGCCCGTGCGCAGGCCCGCGCGGAGGAAGAGCGCGCGGCGGCGGCCGCCGCCCAGGAGCGCGAACGGGCGGAGGAGGCGCTGCACGAGCGCGCCGCGGCCGTGAACCGCGCCGAGCTCGAGGCGATCGAGGCGGCCAAGGAGCGCGAGGGCGCGGAGACCGCGGCACGCCTCGCTGCCGAGGAGCGATTCGCCGCGGAAGCGGCGTCCGAGGCGCTCGCGCGCGAGCGCGAAGAGGCCGAGGCCCGTGCCGGCGCGGCGCTGCAGGCGCGCATCGAGACCGAAGAGCGCAGCCGCGCGAAGGCGCAGGCGCGAGGCGAGGCGGAATCCGCGGCGGCGGCCGAGCTTCGCGCCCGCGTGGCGGCGGAGGCGCGCCTCGAGCAGGAAGCGAAGGCGGCGGCGGACGCGGATGCGCAGGCCGCGGCGGCGGCGCGCGAGCGCGAGGCGCTCGACGCAGAGCTGCGCCGCGCGGCGCAGGCGCGCGCCGAAGCCGACAGCGAGGCGCTCCGGCTCGCGCGCGAGCGCGAGAAGAGCGAAGGAAAGGCGGCCGCCGCGCAAGCGGCGCGCGTGGAAGCGGAGCGCAAGAGCGCCGCGCTCGCGGCCGAGCGCAGCGAGGCGGAGTCGCGCGCGACCGCGGTGGTGCAGCAGCGCATCGCCGCCGACGAGGCGCTCGCCCGCAAGGCGCAGGAAGCGGAGCGCAGGGCGCGCGAGCTGGCCGCGGCGCAGAAGGAACGTGCGGGCACGGACGAGCGGGCGACGCTCGCCGCGGGCGAGCGCGCCGCGGCAGAAGAGGCCGCCGAGCGCGCAGCGCGCGACCAGGAGCGCGAAGAGCGCAAGGCCGCCGCGGCGGCGAAGAAGCGGGCCGAGGCCGACGAGCGCGCGGAGGCGGCGGCTCGGCGCCGCATCGACGCTCATACCGCACTTGCCGCCGCGCGCGCAGAGCGGGCGCGCGCCGACGAGGCAGCCGCCGGGGCGCGCAATCGCCGCGAGGACGCGCAAGCCGAGTCAGCCAGGCTGCCGGCACGCCGTCCGGGCTGGCTCATCCCCGTTGCGGTGGCCGCCGCGGCCGCCACGGCGGTCCTCATCTGGCCGACCCTCGAGCGCTCGCCGCAGGATCGACCCGGGGAGCAGGCGCCGGTGACCGCGAAAGGGGCCATAAAGGCGGCTCCGCCGGTCGGCGCGCTGCGCCTGGACTACTCGCTCGGCCAGCCTAAAAAACCTTAGAAATCAAGGCCACAGGAAGGGCTGATTTGCATTTTGTGCGGTGCGCGAGTAGCTTTGCGCGCCGTTCCCTCCGCAATGCCAGAACTCGACCCCCGAGGCAGGAGTTCCTCGCGCGCCGCCCTCACCCTGCTGGCGCTCGGCGTCGTTTTCGGCGACATCGGCACGAGCCCGCTGTACGCGGTCAAGGAGACCTTCAACCCGGAGCACGGCATCCCGCTCACCGAGGCGAACATCCTCGGCGGCCTGTCGACGATCTTCTGGGCGCTGATGATCGTGGTGTCGCTGAAGTACGTCGTGCTGATCATGCGCGCCGACAACCGCGGGGAGGGCGGCATCATGGCGCTGATCGCGCTCGCGCTCACGGCGGTGAAGGAGCACGCGCACTGGCGCGCGCCGCTCGTCGTCATCGGCATCTTCGGCGCCTCCCTTTTCTACGGCGACGCGGTGCTCACGCCGGCGATCTCGGTGCTCTCGGCGGTGGAGGGCCTCGAGGTGGGCACCAGCGCCTTCAAGCCCTACGTCGTGCCGATCGCGGTCGGCGTCATCCTCGCGCTCTTCGCCTTCGAGGCGAGCGGCACGGCGACGGTGGGCAAGTTCTTCGGGCCGATCACGCTCGGCTGGTTCGTCGCGCTCGGCGCCGCGGGCGTCTACGGCATCGCCCAGCACCCCGACATCGCCCGCGCCCTGAACCCCCTGCATGCCCTCGGCTTCCTCACGAGCCACGGCGCCGCGTCGTTCATCGTGCTGGGCGCGGTGGTCCTCGCCGTGACCGGGGCCGAGGCGCTGTACGCCGACATGGGGCATTTCGGCAAGGGTGCGGTGCGCCTCGCCTGGTTCTGCATCGTCGCGCCGGCGCTCGTCCTCAACTACTTCGGGCAGGGCGCGCTGCTGATCGCGCGCCCGGAAACGGTGAAGAACCCGTTCTTCCTGCTCTTCCCCGAGTGGAGCCTGTACCCGATGGTGGCGCTCGCCACCGCCGCCACCGTGATCGCTTCGCAAGCCACCATCTCGGGCGCCTACTCGCTCACGCGCCAGGCGGTGCAGCTGGGCTTCCTGCCGCGCCTCACCATCGTGCAGACCTCGGCGCGCGAGATCGGCCAGATCTACATCCCCCTTGTCAACTGGGCGTTGTGCTTCGCCGTGATCGCCGCGGTCGTCGGCTTCGGCTCCTCCTCGCGCCTCGCCGGGGCGTACGGCGTCGCCGTGACGGCGACCATGCTGGTCGACACGCTGCTCACGTTCTTCGTCATCCGCTACGGCTGGGGCTACCCGCTCGTGCTGTGCATCTTCTCCACCGGCTTCTTCGCGGTCGTGGATGCGAGCTTCTTCTCCGCCACACTGCTCAAGATCGCCGACGGCGGCTGGTTCCCGCTCACCATCGGCGGCCTCGTGTACCTCACCATGGCGACGTGGCGGCGCGGGCGGGAGATCCTCATGGACCGCCTGCGCACCTCGTCCGTGCCGCTCGAGCCCTTCCTCGAGTCGCTCTTCATCAGCCCGCCCGACCGCGTGCCCGGCACCGC
>JBLNDP010000111.1:0-9551 GCA_050261755.1 Clostridia bacterium | reverse complement strand
ACCTTCTTGCCGTCGCAGTTGCGCAGCACGGATTCGAGCACGATGCGAATCGAGACCGGCAGGCGCTCGATGTTCACGTTGAGCGCCTTGCCCAGCGCGGGCAGGGAATAGAGCTTGCCGTTCGAGAACGACTGCAGGGTATTGAAGGTATTGTTCGGCATGTCAGGTTCCTTTCGGCTTCAGCAGCTTGTATTCGGTGAAAGTGCGCGAGCGGTAGGCGCCGCTCGCCACGTAGCGCTCGAGGAGGATGAAGTCCGCCGGGTCGTAGAGCGCCCCGACGTGGCGGTAGAGACGCTTGCCGTCGACGGACAGGAAATCGAAGGTCGGCGTGCCGCGCACGCCTTGCGCTTTCGCGTAGTCGCGCTCGGGAAGGACGCCGCCGTCGGCACCCGTGATCGCCAGCGCGCCGCGCGTGTCGATGGCGAAGGCGGCGAAGTCCCTCGCGTAGGCCTGCTGAACCTCCGGCCGGGAAAGCACCTCGGCCTTCATCCGCGCGCAGTACGGGCAGTCGTCGAAGTGGTACATGACCACGATGCCCTTGCGCCCGGCGTCGCGCGCATCGGCCAGCTCGGCGCGCAAATCGCCGAGGAAGGGGCTGAAGAATGCCTCCCACGCCTCGGCGCGCGCGAGCGGCGCCGCGATCACGGCGGCGGCGAAGAGCAGCGCCCGCGCTAGGCGCAAGCCGCGCCCCCGTCGTTCGCCCAGACGGCCTCCGGGGAGCAAGCCTGCTTGTCTTCCATCTCGTTCAGCCGGGCCATGAGTTCCGAGCGCTCTTCGAGCAGCGCCGGGAGGTGCAGGTCGCAGCGGGCGATCGGCGTAGGATAGGCCCGGATCTCGGCCGAAAGCGCGGCAATGCGGTCTTCCAGGAGTTTCCGGTCGAGCATCAGGCGACGAAGAGATCGACGAATTCGTTCACCGGCGTCTTCGCGAGCCGCTCGGCGTCCATGCACAGTTCGAGGATCTGCTTCTGCCGCGCCGCCGCGAAGCGGCGGGCGAGGTTGGTCTTGAACTTCTCGACGAGGACCGGCATGCCTTCCTTGCGGCGGCGCTTGTGCCCGATCGGGTACTCGACCACGACCTCCTTGAGCTTCGTGCCGTCCTTGAAGGTCACCGTCAGGGCGTTGGCGATCGAGCGCTTCTTGGGATCGTGGTAGTCGCGCGTGAAGCGCTTGTCTTCCACGCAGGTGATCTTCTTCCTCAAGGCGTCGATGCGCGGATCCTTCGCGACGTCGTCCTCGTAGTCCGCGGCGGTGAGGCGGCCGAAGAGGAGGGGGATCGCCACCATGTACTGGATGCAATGGTCGCGGTCGGCAGGATTGGCGAGCGGGCCCTGCTTGTCGATGATGCGGATCGCCGCCTCGTGGGTGCGGATGCGGACCGACTTGATGTCGGCAGCTGTCTTTCCCAAAGAAGACATCTCTTTGAAGATCGACATTGCCGCCTCCGCCGCTGTCTGCGCGTGGAATTCGGCGGGGAAGGAAATCTTGAAGAGCACGTTCTCCATCACGTAGCTGCCGAACTTGCGCTGGAACTTGAACGGCTTGCCCTTGAAGAGAACGTCGTAGAAGCCCCAGCCCTTGGCCGTCAGGACGGAGGGATAGCCCATCTCGCCGGTCTTGCTGATCAGGGCCAGCCGGACGGCGCGCGAGGTCGCATCGCCGGCGGCCCAGCTCTTGCGCGAGCCGGTGTTCGGCGCGTGGCGGTACGTGCGCAGCGACTGCCCATCGACCCACGCCTGCGAGACCGCGTTCGTGACCTGGTCGTAGGTGCAGCCCAGCATGTGCGCGACCACCGCCGTGGAAGCCACCTTGACCAGCACCACGTGGTCGAGGCCGACGCGGTTGAAGCTGTTCTCGAGCGCGATGACGCCCTGGATCTCGTGCGCCTTGATCATCGCCGTCAGGACGTCCTTCATCAGGACGGGCTTGTGCAAGGCGTTGCGCGAAAGCCAGTCGGCCGTGGCGAGGATGCCGCCCAGGTTGTCCGACGGATGGCCCCACTCGGCGGCGAGCCAGGTGTCGTTGAAGTCGAGCCAGCGGATCATCGCGCCGATGTTGAAGGCGGCCTGGACGGGATCGAGCTGGAACTGCGTTCCGGGGACCTTCGCGCCGTGCGGCACCACGGTCTCGGGGTCGATGGGCCCGAGGAGCTTCGTGCAGGCCGGGTACTCGAGCGCCTCGAGGCCGCAGCCCAGCGTGTCCATCAGGCAGTAGCGCGCGGTCTCGTACGCCTCGGCGCTCTTGACGTCGTACTTCGTCGCGTAGTCCGCGATCAGCGTGAGGACCTTGTCCGGCCTCGGCCGGACGTTGGAAATGTGGCTCGACATTATTTTTTCTGCTCGTCCTTGAGCGCTTCGCGCGTGTTGTCGTCCTCGCCGAAGCTCCACTCGTAGCCGCCGGAGGGCTGGAAGGTCGCCTCGTTGCCGCCGGCGCGCGGCGCATGGCGCATCGAGGGAGTCGGGGAGCGCTCGCCGGGGCCCTTGTCCCACCAGATGGCGCGGCCGGCCTTCTGCGACTCGACCTCCTCGGGGTGCTCGGTAAGGAACTTCCTCATGAACTTCGTGATGTCGGACTCGTACATGGTTTCAGCGCTTCTCGATGGAGACCCAGGGGCGGTTCTCCGGGCCGGTGTAATTGGCGCCGGGGCGGATGATCTTGCCGTCGGCGCGCTGCTCGATCACGTGCGCGGACCAGCCGCTGGTGCGCGAGAGGACGAAGAGGGGCGTGAAGTGCAGCGTCGGCACGCCCATGCGGCTGTAGGAGACGGCGCTGTTCCAGTCGAGGTTGGCGAACATCTTCTTCTCGGCCCACATGACGGACTCGATGCGCTCCGCGATCTGGTACTGCGTCATGCTGCCGGCCGTCTTCGACAGCCGCTCCGCCACCGCCTTGATCACCTTGTTGCGCGGGTCGCCGGTGGTGTACACGGGGTGGCCGAAGCCGATGACGATCTCCTTGTTCGCCATGCGGCGGCGGATGTCGGCTTCCGCTTCATCCGCGTTCTTGTAGCGCTTCTGAATCTCGTCGGACACTTCGTTCGCGCCCCCGTGCTTCGGGCCGCGCAGCGCGCCGATGCCGCCGGTGATGGCGGAGTACATGTCGGAGCCGGTGCCGGCGATGACGCGGCAGGTGAAGGTGCTCGCGTTGAACTCGTGCTCGGCGTACAGGATGAGCGACGTGTGCATCGCCCGCACCCACTCCGCCGAAGGCTTCTTCTGGTGCAGGAGGTGCAGGTAGTGGCCGCCGATCGAGTCGTCGTCCGTCTGCGTCTCGATGTGCTTGCCGGAGCTTACGAAGTGGTACCAGTACAGGAGCATCGAGCCGAAGCACGCCATCAGCCGGTCGGCGATGTTGCGCGCGCCTTCCGCGCCGTGATCTTCCTTCTCCGGCTCGAGCGTCCCCAGCACCGAGCAGCCGGTGCGCATCACATCCATCGGATGCGCCGTCTTCGGCAGCTGCTCCAGCGCCGTTTTGAGTTCTTTCGGTAAAGATCTCAGATTTTGGAGCTTCTTCTTGTAGGCAGCGAGCTCGGAGCGGCTTGGCAGTTTCTCGTGCACCAGCAGGTAAGCCACTTCCTCGAACTCGGCCTGGTCGGCGAAGTCGAGGATGTCGTAGCCGCGGTAGTGGAGGTCGTTGCCGCTGCGCCCGACGGTGCACAGCGCCGTGTTGCCGGCCGGGACGCCGGAGAGGGCGACCGATTTCTTCGGCTTCGGAGCGACCTGGTTCATTTGTGCTTCTCCCTTGCGAACAGCTCGTCGAGCTTGCGCTCGTAGTCGTGGTAGCCGAGGTAGTCGTACAGCTCCTCGCGCGTCTGCATGTCGGCGAGCACGTCTTTCTGCGTGCCTTGCCTGCGCACCGATTCATACACCTTGAGCGCCGCCTTGTTCATGGCGCGGAAGGCGGAGAGGGGATAGAGGGCTATGGCCACGCCCGCCGAGCGCAGCTCGTCCACGGTGAAGAGGGGCGTCTTGCCGAACTCGGTGATGTTGGCGAGCACGGGCACCTTCACGGCCGCGACGACGCGCCGGTATTGCTCGAGGTCGGTGACCGCCTCGGGGAACAGCATGTCGGCGCCGGCCTCCACGTAGGCCTTCATTCTTTCCATGGCGGAATCGAAGCCTTCGCTGGCGATGGCGTCGGTGCGGGCCATGACGACGAAAGAGCGATCCGTGCGGGCGTCGACGGCCGCCTTGATGCGGTCCGACATTTCCTCCCGGCTGACCAGCTCCTTGCCCGGACGGTGGCCGCAGCGCTTGGCGCCGACCTGGTCCTCGATGTGCATCGCCGCCGCGCCGAACTTGACCAGCGAGCGGGTGGTGCGCGCGACGTTGAACGCGCTCGCGCCGAAGCCGGTATCGACGTCCACGAGGAGCGGCAGGTCGCACACATCCGTGATGCGGCGGATGTCCGTCAGCACGTCGTCGAGGTTGGAGATGCCGAGGTCCGGCAGCCCGAGCGAGCCGGCGGCAACGCCGCCGCCGGAGAGATAGATGGCCTTGTAGCCGCTGCGCTGCGCGAGGCGCGCGTGGTAGGCGTTGATGGCGCCGATGACCTGCAGGGGCTTTTCTTCCTGGAGCGCCTTGCGGAATCGTTCGCCAGCGGTCATGGGGAAGGCGATGGTAAGCGCGCCCCCGGGGGGCGTCAATGTGTCTTATATAAGAGATAAGATAGCGGTCGATGGACGCGCCGCTCTTCCGGCCCCTCTACCAGCAGATCCGCGACGCGATCCTCGACGCGCTCGACCGCGGCGAATGGCGCCCGGGCGAGCTCATGCCGAGCGAATTCGAGCTCGCCGCCAAGTACCGGGCGAGCCAGGGAACCGTGCGCAAGGCGCTCGATTCCCTCGCCGCCGAGCACCTCGTCGTGCGCCGGCAGGGGAAGGGCACCTTCGTCGCCACGCATGGGAACCCGGGCGTGCGCTTTCGCTTCCTTCGCCTTGCGCCGGACTCCGGCCAGGGCACGCCGCCGAGCCGCGAGCTGCTCGACTTCCGCCGCGTGCGGGCGCCGGCGGACGTGGCCAAGGCGCTCGAGCTGCGCGCGGGCGACCAGGCGGTGCTGCTCAAGCGCCTCCTGGTATTCGGCGCGGATCCGGTGATCGTGGAGGAGACCTGGCTGCCGGGGAGCCTTTTCAAGGGCCTCACCGCCGCCGCGATCCGCCAGCACCGGGGCGCGCTGTACAACCTCTTCGAGACGCGCTTCGGCACGCGCATGGTGCGCGCGGCGGAGCAGCTCAAGTCGGTCGCCGCGGATGCGACGGTGGCCGCGCTCCTCAAGGTTCCCGCGGGCCACCCGCTGCTGCAGGTGCAGCGGGTGTCCTATACCTACGGGAATCGGCCGGTGGAGTGGCGGCGCAGCTTCTACAACACCGACCGCCACTACTACCGCAGCGAATTAGGGTAGCGGCGAGGGTAGCGGCGCGGCTAGCCCAGGAGGGACTTGATGCCGTCCCGCTCCTCGTGGAGCTCCTTCAGCGTCGCGTCCATCCGCTTGCGCGCGAAGTCGCTGATGTCGATGCCCTTTACGATCTGGTACTGGCCGCCCTTCGTCGTGACCGGGAAGCCGTAGATGACGCCCTCGGGGATGCCGTAGCTGCCGTCGGAAGGCACGCCCATCGACACCCAGTCGCCGTCGCGGCTGCCCTTGACCCAGTCGCGCACGTGGTCGATCGCCGCGCTCGCCGCGCTCGCCGCGGACGAAAGCCCGCGCGCCTCGATGATGGCGGCGCCGCGCTTCTGCACGGTGGGAATGAACGTCTGCTCGAGCCAGGCCTGGTCGTTGATCATCGGCCAGACCTTCTTGCCGTCGGCCTCTGCATGGAAGACGTCGGGGTACTGCGTGGCCGAGTGGTTTCCCCAGACGGCGACTTTCTTCAGCGAGGTGACCTGGGTCTTTATTTTCTGCGCGATCTGGCTCGTCGCGCGGTTGTGGTCCAGGCGCATCATCGCCGTGAACTGCGTCGGCTTGAGGCTCTTCGCGTTCTTCATCGCGATGAGGCAGTTGGTATTGGCGGGATTGCCCACGACGAGCACCTTCACGTCGCGCTTCGCGACCTTGTCGAGCGCCTGGCCTTGGGGCGCGAAAATCTTGCCGTTCGCTTCCAGCAGGTCCTTGCGCTCCATGCCCGGCCCGCGCGGGCGGGCGCCGACGAGCAGGGCGATGTCCGCGTCCTTGAACGCGACCATCGGATCGGAGGCGGGCACCATCCCATGGAGGAGCGGGAAGGCGCAGTCGTCGAGCTCCATCATCACGCCCTTCAGCGCCTTCTGGGCTTTCTCGTCGGGGATCTCGAGCATCTGCAGGATGACGGGCTGGTCCTTGCCGAGCAGGTCGCCGCTCGCGATGCGAAAGAGAAGGCTGTAACCGATCTGGCCGGCGGCGCCGGTGACGGCGACGCGGACGGGGGCGTTGGGCATTTGTCAGGGCTCGCGAAAGGGCTTTGAACCGAGGATTTTACCGCAGCGCAGCGACGCTATAATCCAAGCCAACGTCCATGACCCCGAGCGCGGCCGCCAAGAAGGCAAGACCGAAGTACCTCAGCCTGCCCGCTCTGCTTTTCGAGATCCGCATGCCCGTCATGGCATGGGTCTCCGGCATGCACCGCATCTCCGGCGCGCTCCTTTTCTTCCCGCTCGCCGCCTGGCTGCTCTACATGCTGGACGCCTCGCTCGCTTCCGAGCAGGGCTTCCTGAAGGTGAAGCACTATCTCAGCCTGCCGCTCGTGAAGGCCGGCCTCATCGTCTTCATCTGGGCCTACTGCCATCACTTCTGCGCGGGCATTCGCTTCCTGCTGCTCGACCTCGACAAGGGCGTGGCCCTCAAGCCGGCGCGCGCCAGCGCCCTGGCCGTCTTCATCGTCAGCCTCTGCGCCACGGCGTACTTCGCATACAAGATATGGTGAACCGCGTCATCACAGGCGCCCACTACGGCATGCGCGACTGGCTCGCGCAGCGCGTGAGCGCCGCGATCATGGCGATCTATTCGCTGATCCTGCTTTTCGTCCTGTTCTTCAACGTGCCGCTCAACTACGGCGCGTGGCGCGCCGTGTTCGAGCAGGGCTGGATGCGCGTGGCGACGCTGCTCTTCGCGGTCAGCCTAGCCTGGCATGCGTGGGTCGGGATGCGCGACGTCCTGATGGACTACGCGAGGCCCACGGGCTTTCGGCTCTTCCTCGAGATCCTCGTGGTCCTGGCGCTGGGCGGCTACCTCGCCTGGGCGATCCAGATCCTCTGGAGATAGGCATGGCGCTCCCGGTCCGCAGGTTCGATGCGCTGGTCGTGGGAGCGGGAGGCGCCGGGATGCGCGCCGCGCTCGAGCTCGCGCGCGCCAACCTGAAAGTCGCCGTGCTAAGCAAGGTCTTCCCGACGCGCTCGCATACCGTGGCGGCGCAAGGCGGCATCGCGGCGCCGCTCGCCAATTCCGGCGAGGACAACTGGCACTGGCACATGTACGACACGGTCAAGGGCTCCGACTACCTCGGCGACCAGGACGCGATCGAGTACATGTGCCGCCGCGCCATCGAGGTCGTGGTCGAGCTCGAGCACATGGGCATGCCGTTCGACCGGCTCGAGAGCGGCAAGATCTACCAGCGGCCCTTCGGCGGGCACACCCAGAACTACGGCAGCCCGAAGATGGCGATGCGCGCTTGCGCCGCCGCCGACCGCACGGGCCACGCCATGCTGCACACGCTCTACCAGCAGAACGTGCGCGCGAACACGCAGTTCTTCGTCGAGTGGATGGCCCTCGACCTCATCCGCGACCCGCAGGACGGCGCCGTGGTCGGCGTTACCGCGCTGGAGATGGAAACCGGCGAGCTGTGCATCTTCCAGGCCAAGTCGACGCTTCTCGCGACCGGCGGGGCGGGGAGGATCTACTGGGCCACTACGAACGCCTTCATCAATACCGGCGACGGGCTGGGCATGGTGGCGCGCGCCGGCCTGCCGCTCGAGGACATGGAGTTCTGGCAGTTCCACCCGACCGGCGTGGCGGGCGCGGGCGTGCTCATCACCGAGGGCGTGCGCGGGGAGGGCGGCTACCTGCTCAACAAGAACGGCGAGCGCTTCATGGAGCGATACGCTCCCAACGCCAAGGACCTCGCGAGCCGCGACGTCGTGTCGCGCGCCATGACCACCGAGATCAAGGAAGGCCGCGGCTGCGGCGAGCACGCCGATCACGTGCTGCTCAAGCTCGATCACCTCGGCCCCGAGGTCATCAACCAGCGCCTCCCGGGCATCCGCGAGATCGCCATCAAGTTCGCCAACGCCGATCCCGTGCGCGAGCCGATCCCGGTGGTGCCGACGGTGCACTACCAGATGGGCGGGATTCCGGCTAACTACATGGGGCAGGTCGTCATTCCGGAAGGCAACAGCAAGGAAGCCATCGTTCCCGGGCTGTACGCCGCCGGGGAGTGCTCCTGCGTTTCGGTGCACGGCGCCAACCGCCTCGGCACCAATTCGCTGCTCGACCTGGTGGTCTTCGGCAAGGCTTCCGGCGAGCAGATGCTGAAGGACCTGCGCACCCAGCCCTCGCCGCACCGCGCGCTGCCGAAGGGCGCGGGCGAGAACACCGTCGCCCGCGTCGCCAGGCTCGATGGGGCGAAGAGCGGCGAGCGAGTGGTCGACGTGCTCAACGATCTGCGCCGCACGATGCAGGCGCATTGCGGCGTTTTCCGGTTCCCCGATGACTTGGCCGCGGGAGTGCAAAAAGTCAAGGCGATCGCCGAAAGGGTCGGAAGAACCTTCATCGCCGACAAGTCGAAGGTCTTCAATACGGCGCGCGTGGAAGCGCTCGAGCTCGAGAACCTCGTCGAAACCGCGATGGCGACCGCCGTGTCGGCGGAAGCGCGCAAGGAAAGCCGAGGCGCGCATACGCGCAGCGACTATCCCGATCGCGACGACAAGAACTGGATGAAGCACACGCTCTGGTACAAGGAAGGGAACCGGCTCGACTACAAGCCGGTCCACCTGAAGCCCCTCTCGGTCGAGACGTTCGAGCCCAAGGTCCGCACGTACTAAAGAGGTACGGCTTATTACCCTATGAAGCTCACGATATACCGCTACGATCCCGAGAAGGACGCGAAGCCCTATTACAAGGACTACGACGTCAAGCTCGACCAGGCCGACCGCATGCTGCTCGACGCCCTGGTGAAGGCGAAGGCGATGGACGATTCGCTCTCCTTCCGCCGCTCCTGCCGCGAGGGCGTCTGCGGCTCGGACGCGATCAACATCAACGGGAAGAACGGGCTCGCCTGCATCACCAAGGTTGCCGAGCTGCCGGAGCACGTGACGCTGCGGCCCTTGCCGGGGCTGCCGGTGATCCGCGACCTGATCGTCGACATGACGCAGTTCTTCAAGCAGTACCACTCGATCAAGCCCTTCGTCATCAACAACGACCCGCCGCCCGAGCGCGAGCGCCTGCAGTCGCCGGAGGAGCGCGAGCAGCTGAACGGGCTCTACGAGTGCATCCTGTGCGCCTGCTGCTCGACGTCGTGCCCCTCGTTCTGGTGGAACCCGGACAAGTTCGTCGGCCCGGCGGGGCTGCTGCAGGCCTACCGCT
>JBLNDP010000110.1:0-42221 GCA_050261755.1 Clostridia bacterium | reverse complement strand
AGAAGCAGCCGGGCGCCGTCGCGGTGCGCATCATGATGACGCCGCGGGAGGACACGGTGCGGCCGGACGATCCGGGCATCGACCGCATCGCGCGCGCCGCTTCGCGAAACGGCCTTCCCGTCAACGTCCTCTTCTGGGGCCGGGTAGACGACGGCATAGCGCTCGTCGATCGCCATCCCGACACGCGCTTCATCATCGACCACATGGCCATCCTGCAACCGCGCACGCCCCCGGCGCCGGCGAACGCGTGGGCCGACCTGCCCAAGGTCCTCGAGCTCGCGAAGCGCCCCAACGCCGTGATCAAGGTGAGCGGCGCCTGCACCCTTTCGCACAGGCCCTTCCCGTTTCCCGACATCTGGGACCCGCTCGCCCGCCTCTTCGATGCCTGGGGATTCGAGCGCTGCCTGTGGGGCACGGACTGGACGCGCGCCTTCGCGGTGGTGAATTACGAGCAGGCCGTCCAGCCGTTCCTCAAGACGGACCGCCTGAGCGAGAGCGAGCGCGCGCTGCTCATGGGCGGCGCGTGCGCGAAGGCATACGCCTGGTCGCCCAGGAAGAATTAGCAAATTCCATCGCTTCGGCGAGGATTTCGCCGCCCGTTTCCGCTGTAACGCCCTGCCCGCCGCGAGAAACGATCGGGCAACCGGCGGCTTTCAAAGTGTGCATGTCGCATTCATCCACACTTTGAAAGAACGCACACCATGAAACGCACTCTCCTCGCAGTCGCCGCCACGCTGGCGCTCGGCTCCTTCTCGGCCGCCCAAGCGGAAGCCGGCATCCCGCAACCGTCCTTCAAGGACACCACCGATCTCGCGCCGGCCGCCGTCACCGGCACGCAGACGGCGCAACAGAACTTCCCGAAGCCCTCCTACGGTGCCGGCGTCTCCAATGCGACGGTCGTCCTCGACGCGGCGGACAGCGCGCAGGCGCAATACGCTTCCACCGGGCCGAGCGCCACGCGCAACGACGCCGTGCGCGCCGACAGCCGTCCGCACTCGACGCTGAACGACTCGTTCCACTACCCGTACTAAGGCGGACCCAAGGGCTGGCCCGGCTTTGCCGCGCCAGCCCTTTTTTCGCTTCAGAAGATCAAGACTGCCGCCACCGTAGAGGCGGCCAGGCCCAGGATGACGGGCCAGAAGAGAATGCGCACCGCGTCAAGCACCGGGACGCGCGCGAAGCCCGTCACGGCGATGAGCGAAGACCACGCGATCAGCGTTCCGCCGCCGGTCCATACCGCCCCCATTTGCCCCACCGCGCACAGAGTGGCGGGATCGATGCCGAGCGTCGGCCCGAGGGCGCCGGAAAGAGCGCCCGTGAGCGGCAGGCCGGCGAAGCCCGAACCGTCCACACCGGTAATCATTCCGACGATCAGCACGCCGAAGGCGACGAAGAAGTGATTGTGCGGGATCCACGCCTGGGCCGCCTGCACCAGCTCGAAGAGCAGGCTCGGCGCGTGCGCACCCGAGGGCACGCCGAGGATCGCGCCCGCGGTGTCCGAGCCGCCGATGAAGAAGAAGCCGGCGATCGGCAGCACGGCGCCCATCGCCTTGAAGGCGAACACGAAGCCGTCGATGATGTGCTCAGCCGTCACGTCGAGGAACTTGCTCCGGTCGCACGCGAGCGTGGCGAACACGAGCAGCACCGTCGCCGTGCCGCCGACCAGCGCCGCGGCGTCGCCCCCCTTGATCTCGGGCATGCCGGCGACGAACTTCGGCAAGACCATCGCCAGGATGATGGCGAGGAATGCGAGCGGGGTGACGATTGCGAAGATCTTCGACCATTTCTCCTTCGACGCGGGCACGCTGCCGAGTTCCGCGGCCACGGCCGCGTCGCCGACCAGCTCCTTGTGGGGCGCCGCCTCGGCAAGCGCTGCCTTGTCGAACGTGCCGGGGCCGCTTGCCAGCGTCGCCCCTGCCTCCCAGCGCACCAGCAGCTCAGGGCTTGCCAGCGTGATGGTGCGCCGGACCGCGAGGTATCCCAGCACGAGCGCGACCAGCCCGGTGATGAGCGAAAGTACGAGTGCCCGGTCGGCCACCACGTTCATCGCCACGCCGGCGCCTGCGGCCTTCGCGCTGATTCCCGGCGCGACGCGGATCACGTAGTCCGAGGAAAGCGCCATGCCCTGGCCGGCGATGGCGATCGCCACGGCGGCGCCCATGGCCGGCAGTCCGGCAAGAATGGCCGCCGGCAGGAGGATCGCCCCTACGAGCGGCACAGCAGGGGTCGGCCAGAAGAAGAGCGAGATGAAGTAGGTGATGACCGCCAGCACGACGTAGGCGACGTGCCCGTTCACCATGACCTTGCGGAAGGGCTCGACCATCCGGATGTCGGAGCGCAGCGCCTTCAGCGCGTTCAGGAGCGAGGTCATCAGGGCGATGACGAGGAAAATGTTGAAGAGCTCCTTTGCCGCCGTAAGGCTGCCGTTGAAGACCGACTCCAGCGACGCGATCACGCTGCCGGAATAGGCCAGCGAAACGAGGAACGTCGCCGCGATCGCCGGCACGACGACGTTGGCGCGCAGCGCCATGGTGATGATGATCGCGATCACGCCCACCAGGTACATCCAGTGGGCGCCTGTCAGCGCTACGGTCTGGCTCATGTCCCCTCCTCCTCGGTTGGACCTGCGTCCTACGCGGCTAGCTTTTTGTCACTCGCCTTTCCCAACGCGGCCTCGCCGGCCCGGCGCACGTGGCGCTCGGCAAGCATGCCAGCGACTTCCTCGTCCCCTTCGATGACGGCCGCGAGGATCTTGGAGTGCTCGTCCCAGTCCTGCTGGGCGCGGCGCGCGCCGTTCGCGGCGAACACCAGGTTGGTGCGCTCGCGCAGCATGCGCATGATGTCCCACAGGATGCTGTTGCGTCCTGCCTGCGCCAGCTTGTCGTGGAACTCGCCGTTCAGCCTCACGAGGTCCTCGACGCTGCGCGCCCGTGCCGCCGCATTGCCCGCCTGCAGCACCTGCCGCAGCTCCGTGATGATCCCCGGTTCGCGGTGCCGGGCGGCGAGCCGCGCGTTGAGCCCTTCGAGCGTCGCGCGGACCTCCACCAGGTCGCGCCCGACTTCCTTCGAGATGTCGGCAACCGAGGCGCCGCGGCGCGGCTGCAGGTCGACCAGCCCTTCGGCGGCGAGCGTACGCAGCGCTTCCCGCACGGGGATGCGCGAGACGCCCATCTCCTCGGAGAGCCTGTCCTCGACCAGCCGGTCGCCCGGCCGGCGCTCCCCGGTGAGAATGGAGCGGCGGAGCTCGCCGGTGACGCGCTCGCTGAGGGAAAGGTGGTTTTCCCCCAGCGTCATTTCTTGATGTCAGCCGTCACGAGGACCGCATGCTTGCCGCCGAGCATGTCCTTCAGCGCCTGCAGCGCAGCCAAGCCGCATTTCGTGTCCTGCTCGCCGTTCCCGCCGGAAAGGCCGACCCCGCCGATGACCTGGTCGTCGACGACCACCGGATAGCCCCCCACGAATGCGGCGAAGCGGCCTTCGAAACTGAGCTGGATGCCGAAGGCCTCATTGCCGGGTAGCGCCGGGCCGGAGGGCGGCGTGGTGAAGAGGTGCGTCGAGCGCTTGTGGCCGGCCGCGGTGAAGGCCTTGTTCCACGCGATCTGCGGCCCGGTCACCCGCGCGCCGTCCATGCGGTGGAGGACGAGCGGGAAGCCGCCCTCATCGCACACACATACCGTTTCCAGCACGCCGATTTCCTTCGCCTTCGCTACGGCGGCATGCGCCATCGCCAGCGCCTCCCCCAGCTCGAGCTTGAGCGCAGGACGCATCACACCCCCTGGTACACGGTTTTCACCTGCGTGAAGAACTCGAGCGCACCTCGCCCGGATTCGCGGAAGGTCGAGGTACTGGAGCGCTTGAGCCCGCCGAATGGGGCGTTGACGAGGTTGCCGGTCGTGGTCCGGTTGATCTTGACCGTGCCCGACTGGATGTCGCGCGAGAACCGGTGCACCAGCCGCGGATCGCGTGTCGCGATGGCGGCGGAAAGCCCGTACTCGGTGTCGTTCGCCTTGGCGATCGCATCCTCGTACGAGGATGCTTCGATGAGGGCGAGCACCGGCCCGAAGATCTCCTCGCGCGCGATCCGCATGTTCTGCGTGACGCCGGCGAAGACGGCCGGCGAGACGTAGTAGCCATGTTCGTGCGCCGCGCCGCGCAGTCTTTCCCCGCCGCACAGCAGCTTCGCCTCGCTCCTGCCGATGTCCACGTAGCGCAGCACCGTTTCCAGCTGCGCCTTCGTGGCGAGGGGGCCGATCTCGGCGCCGGCTTCGAAGCCGCTTCCGACCTTCATCGACTTGACCTTGGCGACGAGCTTCCCGGTGAAGGCCTCGAGCACCTGCGCGTGGACGATGATCCTGCTGGTGCCGGTGCAGGCCTGCCCGGTCAGCGAAAGGCCGCCCTTCACCGCGAGGTCGACGGCCTTGTCGAGATCCGCATCCGCCATGACGATGAGCGGATTCTTCCCGCCGAGCTCCATCTGGGTGCGCGTCGTCAGGGACGCGGCGCGGTGGATCTGCTCCCCTGCACGCGTGGAACCCGTGAACGTGATGGCACGCACTGCCGGCGATTGAGTAATGACTGGCCCCACTTCCGAAGCCGCGCCGGTAATAAAGTTGACGACGCCCTTGGGCGCACCGCCGTTCGCGAGGGCCTCGACCAGGCGGTAGCCGGAAAGCGGCGCATCGGAGGAAGGCTTGAAGACCACCGTATTGCCCGTGACGAGCGCGGGCGCGATCTTCCGCGCCGGGATCGAGATCGGGAAGTTCCAGGGCGTGATGGCGGTGACGACCCCGAGCGGCTCGCGCAGCGTATAGACGAGCTGGTCCGCGTCGTCGTTCGGGAACGTCTCGCCGGTGAAGGACTGTCCCTCCACCGCGTAGAAGCGCAGGGTCTGCGCCGAACGCAGGACCTCGTCCTTGGCGAGCGCGAGCGACTTGCCCTCCTCGCTAGTCAGCTCTTCGCCGAACCGGGCAGCATTCGCCTCGAGGTAGTCCGCCGCGGCCTGCAGGACCTTCGCGCGCTTGCTGATCGGCGTGGCGCGCCAGCTCTCGAAAGCGGCCGCGGCGGCGTCCACCGCCGCCCGCGCATCCGCTTCGTTCGACGCCTGGAAGCGCGCCACGATCTCGCGCGTATCCGCGGGGTTCACGTCGTCGAATGAGCGCCCCGACGCGCTCGGAACCCACTCCCCTCCGACGAGGTTCGGGAACGTCTCGACCCGCGGCTTGTCGACGACCGCGCTCATGCCGCCGCGCGCTCCGTCGGCGCGAGGCCGAGCTCCGCGAGCGGCACGTCTTTCGCCACGTAGTCGTAGTAGAGCGCGGTGGTATAGAGCAGACGCATCTGGGCGCCCACCTCGCAGATCTTGAGGCAGCGCCGCTGCAGCTCCGGAGTGGTCGCGTGCTCGAGCACGATCTGGTAGCCGCGCTCGCCATGGATCTCGTCCGAGACGATGTGGAGGTCGAAGAACTCCACCTCCTGGTCGGTGAACTTGTACTTCTCGCGCAGCGTCGGTGTCTGCTTGCGGTAGATGGACGGGACCTGCGACTCCAGGCCGACCACGAGGCCGGCGACCGCGACGATGGGGTCCTCGCGCATAGCGACTGCGTAGCACCAGCTCTGCAGCCCGCGGGTCGTCGCCGACATGTTGTCCTGATCAGTCACGCGTGCGCGGGTCGTGCCGCATGCCTCCGCGAAGCGAATCAGCAGGTCGGTATGCCGGTCGCCGCCAATCTCTTCCTCGTACATGTTGTGCAGCAGGAAGTCCTTGGCGTCGGTGAACGTATCAGGCATACGCGCGTAGATGTAAGCCAGGTAGTCGGCGAACGGGCCGACGTAGTGGTAGTGGTTCTCGGCCCAGCGGGCGAGGTGTGCGCGCGAAAGCTTGCCGGTCGCCCAGGCAATGCTGAAGGGCGCCTTATTGGCGCTGTTCCCCTGGATGGCTTTCTCGAGCGCGGTTCGGAACTGATCGGGCGGCATAAGGGCAGGCATGGCGGGCTCCTCTGGGCAGTCGCGGGACGACGAATTTGCTGTTGTATACAATATACGGATAGAATTAAGCCAGGTCAATGCCGAAGATCATCATTCACGCCGGCGGCCAACGGCACGAGGGGGACGTCAAGGACAACACCAACCTCGTGGTGCGCGCCGGCATCAAGCAGTTCCCCTACCCTCACCTTAAGTACAAGTGCGGGATGGGACAGTGCGGCACGTGCGCGAGCCACATCCTCCGCGGCGCCGAGCACCTGCCGCCGCCCAACTGGAAGGAAGAGAAGGTTCTGGGCGAGCGCCTGAAGCTGGGCTACCGGCTGTGTTGCCAGCTCTGGATCCACCATGATCTCGAGCTCTCGCAGGAAAACCTCGTTGCTCCCGCTCCAAGTGTTCGTAATCCTGACCAGCAAGCCGGGTGAATTCCGAACCGAGTGCGTCGAGGGCCTCGTGCCCGTCGAGCGCTACGAGTACCTCTTCTGCGGCCGCAAGCGCGCCGAGTTCGTCATCGCCCGCCTGGAGCGCGAAGCGAAGGTGCGCATCGTCGAAGAGTCGGAGCCCGCGCTCGTGAACGTCGTGCCCACGAAATTTTTGCCGCGTTTCCCCACTCTCGAGGGCGCGCGCGCGCAGCTCGCGGAGCTTGCCGCCGGCCCGGAGGGCACTTGCTCCCTGCAGCGGCGGGAGCCGGCATGATCACCGTTACGCTGGTCACGAGCGGGAAGGCGATCTCCGGACCCGAGGGCACCAACTTACTGCGGCTCTCGATCCGCGAGAAGGGCGGCATTCCCTTCAAGTGCGGCGGCGGCATCTGCGGCACTTGCCGCTGCAGAATCGAGAAAGGCCTGGAGAACACCGACGCGATCAAGGACAAGGAGCGCAAGCACCTGACGGACGCCGATCTGGCCGCCGGCCACCGAATGGCATGCCAAACCTTCGTAAACGGCGACGTGACGGTCTCGTGGATACCGCTTTCCGAGCGTAAGCCCGTCGCCTCGCCGGCGGCGCCGACCGGGGAAAAGGAAGGCGCTTAGTGGACGAAGCGCCGCGCGCCCGCCTTACGAGGAAGGAGACGGTCGCCGCCGGCACGATGGCGTTCTACTTCGAGCGCCCCTCCGGTTTCTCCTTCGAGGCCGGGCAGAACGCGTTCGTGACGCTGGTCGACGCCGTCGAGCAGGACGACCTGGGCCCGAGCCGCCCGTTCACCTTCGCCTCGGCGCCGGGCGAGCATGAGCTGATGATTGCCACGCGCATGCGCGACAGCGCCTTCAAGCGCGCGCTGCTGTCGGGCGCTCCCGGCCTGGAAGTGACCATCGCGGGTCCGGCGGGAGAGATGCTGTTGCACGAAGACGCCTCGCGTCCCGCCGTCTTCATCGCAGGAGGCATCGGTATCACCCCTTTCCTGTCGATGCTCCGGCACGCCACGGCGGCTCCGCCGCGCCGTTCCCTGACGCTCTTCTACTCCAACCGCACGCCGGAGGAAGCCGCATTCCTCGATGAGCTGCAAGCGCTCGAGAAGCGTGCTGCCGACTTTCGCCTGGTGGCGACCATGACCCGGCCGGCCGCTTCGAAACGCCCCTGGGGTGGCGCAACGGCGCGGATCTCGCCCGAGCTCCTCGCACGCCATGCGCCGAAGCAAGAACGCCCTGTGTACTACTTCGCCGGACCACCAGAAATGACGGCGGCCGTGCAGTTCATGCTCTCGGACATGGGCGTGGCCGAGAAGGACATGCGCTTCGAGGAGTTCTACGGCTATTGAGGTCCAGGGCGGCGCCCCTGGATCTCGGCAATCTGCTTGAGGTCGTAGGCGATGATGGGGTGGGAATCGCCGAAGTTCCTGCGCCGGATATCGACCGCGCGCCCGTAGGAGCTTGCCGCCTCGTCCAGCCGGTCGAGCGCGCGCAGGATCGCCGCGCGATGCTCCAGGTGCTCGGCGAAATCGGGATGGCTCGGCTCGGCCGTGCGCGAATAGATGCGGCCACGCACGGCAACGTACTCCCGTTCCTCCGGCTGCAGCGCGCGCAGGTCGCGCGCATCGAGGCGGTCCCACTTCCCGTTGGAGCGCGGCGGCTTGTCGGCAATTTGCAGGGCTCGCAGGAGGAGCTCGCGCGACTCCGTCGGTCGCTTCTGCGCTTGGCGCACGAGGCCCAGGCCGAGGAGCGCGGCGCCGACGAGGGAGCTCTCGGCACCGCCGACGTACGAGCCCACCATGTACGCGCGCCAGTAGAGCTTCTCGGCCTCGCCGATCCGCCCCTGCGCGAGCGCGATGTCGCCGAGCTGCCGCAGGGCCTCCGCGACCTCGGGGTGATCGATGCCGTACTTGCGGCCCAGGCGCTCGATTCCCTCGCGGTAGGACGCCTCGGCGCGCTGGTAGCGGCCCTGCTCCTTGGCGATACGACCGGCGAGCATGAGGTCGCTCGCCGCGGCCGGATCGGCGGCGCCCGCCCGCTCGATGAGAAGTTCCGTGACCGCTGACTCGGCCTGGCCATAGCGGCCGGCGAGCAGCTGCGCCGTGGCGAGGGCGCGCAGGGCCGAGACGCGCTCCGCGCCCGTGAGTGAAGCGTTTGATATGGCTAGATCGAGTAGGTCGGCCGCCCGCTCGTACTGGCCGCGCACGAAAGCGGAAAGCCCCTCCCTAAGGTCGCCGGGCGCCGCGCCTGCAACCCCGATCTGCAGCACTCCCGCCGTCGCGCACGCGAGGGCGAGCCACCGGCCCAGATTCTTGTTCATCTTCTTCCCGGGCTAACACGGCGGGCGTGATCCCCGCCGCGGCGCCGACTATGCGCCTTGCCGCCGCCGGTTGCAAATCCGGCTCAGCGCCAGAGGCGACGAGTGGCCAGGCGCGCACCCTCGACGAGCGCCTGCAGCTTCGCCCAGGCGACGTCCGGATGCACTTCGTCGCCGGCGCGGGAGGTGGCGAAGCCGCAATCGGTGCCCGCGATGACCCGCTCCCGCCCAACGACGCCGGCGAAGCGCTCGATGCGCTCGGCGACGAGCTCGGGGTGCTCGACCTGGTAGACGCAGTGGGACACGACGCCCGGAATGAGCACCTTGTGCTCCGGCAGCTTCAGCTCCTTCCAGATCGCCCACTCGTGCTCGTGGCGCGGGTTCGCCGCCTCGATCGAGTACGCCTGGGCGCGCACCTTGAGCATCAGGTCGGCGAAGTGCTTCATCTCGAGGTCGTGCACGCGCGGGGCGACGTTGATGCTGTAGCAGGTGTGGAAGCGCACGCGCTCCTCCGGAATGCCCTCGAGCGCGTGGTTCAGCGCGTCGATCCGCGTCTCCATGAAGCTGCGGTTGTCCGCCAGGCTGAGCTCCGGCACGCGGTTGTAGTGCGTGATCAGCCGCGGGTCGTCGACCTGCAGGATGAACCCCGCATCGACGATGGCCTTGTACTCCTCGCGCATCGCGGCGGCGAGCGCGAAGAGGTACTCCTCGTCTGTCTTGTAGTAGCGGTTCTCGAAGTACATCTCGAGGTTCGTGGGCGAGATCGCGGTGACAAAGACGTCCTCGGCCGGCACGCCGGCGGTCGCGGCCTTCAGCTGGGCGATGTCGGCCTGCACCTGGGCCTGCCCAATATAGGTGATGGGCGCAGTGCAAGCGAGCGAGACCACGTCCTCCGGTCGGCCGGTAAGCTCGCGGCGCGCGGCGAACATCCTGCGCATCTCCTCGTAGACGGCAGGGAAGGCGAGCGAGTCGCGCGTCGGCCGCTTGATGTGCGACGGCGGGCGCGGCATGCGCTCCAGGCCGCCAATGCGCGTATTGGCATAGGTGGCGAAGCTCGCTCGTGCCTGCTCGCCGTCGTTGACGACGTCGAGGCCCAGGCCGGCCTGCCGGCGCACGCTCGCGGACACGGCCTCGGCCGCCCGCCGCTCGAGCGCCGCGGCATCGTAGGCCCCGCCTGACTCGCGCGCGTGCAGCGGCTCCAGCAGCTCGCGCGGCCTGGGCAGGCTGCCCACATGCGTGGTGAGGATCCTCCGGTCGCTGCGTTTCATCCCTGGGCTTCCATGGCCCGACGATAATGGCGTAAAAAGGCCTCCATGCGCATCCTGCTCGCTGCGTTGTTTTGCTGTTTCGCCCTCGGGGCTACGACGGTGCGCGCGCAAGACTACCCGTCAAAGCCGGTACGCATCGTCGTGCCGCTCGCCGCCGGCGGGGGCACCGACCTCCTCGCGCGCGTGCTCGCGGAGAAGCTGCGCGAGAAATTCGGCCAGCCGGTCACCGTGGAGAACCGCTCCGGCGCGGCGGGCAATATCGGCGCCGACGCGGTGTTCCATTCGCCGCCCGATGGCTACACGCTGCTTTTCACGCAGCCGGGGCCGCTCGTCGTCAACAAGGCCCTCTATGCGAAGCTGACCTACGACCCGGACCAGTTCGTCCCGATCGCGCTGGTCTCGCAGCAGGACATCATGCTGGCGGCGAACCCGGCTCTTCCGGCGCAGAACCTTCAGGAACTCATCGCCTATGCGCGGGCGAATCCGGGGAAGCTCAACTTCGGCTCGAGCGGCGCCGGAAGCGCGCCGCACCTTGCCGCCGAGCTCTTCTGCTCGATGGCGGGCCTCAAGATGGTGCATGTGCCGTATAAGGGCGCCGGTGAATCCATGGCGGCCACGCTCGGCGGCCAGGTCGACCTGACCTTCTTCGCCTTCAGCACCGCGCTGCGCAACACGCGGGCAGGCAAGCTGCGCGCCATCGCCGTCGGCGGTGCCAAGCGAAACCCGCAGGCACCGGAAATACCTTCGATCGCCGAGGCGATCCCCGGCTACAGCGCTGCTTCGTGGACCGGCATGGTCGCGCCCCCGGGCACGCCGCAGCCTGTAATACAGAAGCTCGCCGCGGCGGTTTCCGACATCGTCAGGATGCCGGAAGTGCACAAGCGCCTGATCGACGCGGGTGACGAGGCATTCGACAGCACGCCGGAGAAGATGGGGGCCTTCATGCGCGAAGAGCGCCAGCGCTGGGGCGAGCTCATCCGCAAGATCGGCGTTACCGCGCAGTAGCGGCGCCGTTTACCCCAGCACGGTGAGCGTGCGCGCTTCGGGGTCGACCTCAACGGTGGCGCCCTGCGGCACCGCGGCGGTGATGTCGATGTCGAAGCCGGCGAGCATCGGCACGTCGCCGAACGCCGCGCCCTGCGCAAGGATCGGGTTCACGCTGTTGAAGACGATGGCAAGCGGAATCACTCCGCGCGACGCCATCTCGCGCAGCATCCACGCGCTCGCCACGCCGCCTTTGGCGGTTTCCAGCACGAGAACCTTGCCGACATAGGACTGGCCGGCGAGCTTGTGTGCCGGGCGCGAGAAGGTGCCCGCGGCGCGGTCGAGGTCATAGCGCGCCGAGAAGCCGTCCTTCGCCACGAGCGCGGCGCCCCGCACCTTCGCGCCCATTGCGTGCCGGGCGGTGAAGGTCTTCATGCGAGCCTCCCGGTCTGCGCGGCCTCGACGCATTGCTCCATGCTGGCGAGCAGCGGCACGTAGCCGTAGCCGCCGAGGATGTTCACCATCTTCGCGCTGTTGGTGGCGAGCCGCTTCCAGCCGTTCGCTTCGGCGATCTCGCGCGCGTAGGACTGGTAGAAGCACATGCCGGAGAGCACGTGGCCGCCCGCATCCTCGATGCGCTTTGTGAGCCCCATGCGATCGGCGTCCGGCTTCACCTGCGGGCTCGTCACCGCGAGGAGCGGCTTCACGAAGCGCCGGCCGTCGCAAAGCCCGGCCAGCTGGCGCAGCTCGTAGAGGCTGAGCTGCGGCGCGGAGAAGACCACCACGTCGATCTCCTTCTCGCCCGCGTACTGCGCCTGCAGCGCCCGCACTTCCTTCTCGCCCACGCGGTGCGCGACCGGCAGGCGCTCGCCGCCCGTGTCCTCCAGCCGCACGGCCTCCGGCGTGTGGCCGACGAGGTGGAACATCGCCGAGGAGCCGAAGCTCGCCATCGCCGCGCCGAAGTGCTTGAGCGGGTCGGAGCCCGGTGTCGCCTCGAGCCCTTCCACCACGGGCACGGCCCAGTAGTTGCCGGCGAGGCGGCCGATCACCCCGCCGAGCGCGCCCCAGTCGTTGAGCGTCTTCGGCGTCCAGTCGGCGCGGATGCGCACGGTGGCGCGCCGCTGCGCGTCGAGATGGAAGCCGTAGCGCGGCGTGCGGCCGGTGAGGCCCGCGGCCAGGGCGGACGGACCGCCCTCGAAGTTCGAGCGCGCGCCGCACACCGAGTTGCAGTAGATCACCACGCCGGTATCGCCGAACGCCACGCTCTCGCCGCGCGCCGGCGCCTGGATGGTCTGGTAATTGATGCAGGTGTCGGTCATCAGGATGCCGAGGCGCTTGAACCCCTCGATCGCACGCCGCTCGAGCTCGAGCATCCGCGGCGTATGGCCGAGCAGCGAAGCCTTGGAGAAGTCGGTGCCGCGGGGATCCATGATCGTCGGCACGCGCACGCGGGCGCCGGGCTCCTCGCGGGTGAGCGATTCCAGCCACGAGACACCCGCCTCGCCGAGGCTCTCGGTGTCCGCCATGATGTGCGCCTGCGTCACCTCGACGAAGTCCGCGGCGCCGAAGAAGTTGCCGACTCGCACCTGGTGCTCGATCGCCGCCTGCACGGCGCGCCCATGCTCCCCGGCCTGCATGGCGCGCTCCTTATCGTTCAGTCTCATCCGGCCCAATATAGGGCATGAACCTCGCTGCCGGCCATCTGTTTTCAGTATGCTGGCGGGGATGAAGACATCTCTCGCCGTCGCCGCCGGTCTCGCCGCGCTGCTCCTCGGCGCCTCGGCCGACGCCCAGCTCTATCGCTGGGTCGACGAGAAGGGCAAGGTGCAGTATTCCGACGTGCCGCCGCCCAGCGCGAAGGGAAGCAAGGTCGACACGGTGAAGCCGCCGGCGCCTGCGACGAGCGCGGCCCCGAAGGCGCCCGAGAACCTGAAGGCCGACGAAGCGGAGTTTCAACGCCGCCGCATCGCCCGCGAGGAAGCGGAGGCGAAGCAGGCGCAGCAGCGCCAGGTGAAATGCGCCGCCGCGCGCCGGGCGCAGCAGGACATGGATGGGACGCGGCTCTACCGTCGCGGGCAGGGCGGCGAGCGGCAGGCGGTCGACGACGCCGAGCGCGCGGCGATCGAGCAGCGCGTGCAGAAGCAGATCGCCGAGAACTGCTGAGCGCGTGCTCCGCTAGGCGGAGGCCTCGGTCAGGGTTTTCAGCTCTGCAGCGGTGAGCGCGAGTTGCGTCGCGCGGACGAGGCTGTCGACCTGCTCGATGGTCGTGGCGCTGGCGATGGGCGCGGTCACGCCTTCCCGGGCGATGAGCCAGGCCAGGGCCACCTCGGCCGGCTTTGCGCCGTGGGCGGCCGCGACGTTGTCCAACGCCTTGAGGATGCGGACGCCGCGCTCGTTGAGATATTTCTCGACGCCGCCCGCGCGCGCCTTGCCCTTCAGGTCGGCCTTGCTGCGGTACTTGCCGGAAAGGAAGCCGGAAGCGAGGCTGTAGTAGACGATGACGCCGAGGCCTTCGGCGATGCAGAGATCGCGCAACGGCCCTTCGAACCGGCCGCGCTCCGCAAGGCTGTATTCCGGTTGCTCGACTTCGTAGCGCGCCAGATTGTCCTTCTTCGACACCCGAAGGGCTTGGGCCAGCCCGTCCGCAGTGGAGTTCGAGGCGCCGATGGCCCGCACCTTGCCGTCGCGGATGAGCTTCTCGTGCGCACGCAGCGTTTCCTCGATCGGCGTCGCCGGATCCGGCTTGTGGCTGAGGTAGAGGTCGATGCGGTCGGTCTGCAGCCGCTTGAGCGAGCCCTCCACTCCATCGGCGATGGCCTTGGCCGAGAGGCCGCCCGCCGCGCCGACCTTGGTGATCAGGACGATTTGCGACCGGCGCGCCGGATTCGCTTTCAGCCAGCGGCCGATCACGGTCTCCGACTCGCCGCCCTTGTTGCCGGGCACCCAGCGCGAATAGACGTCGGCGGTGTCGATGGCGTTCAGGCCGCCGTCGACGAAGCGATCGAGGAGGCGGAAAGCCGTCGGCTCGTCGACCGTCCAGCCGAAGACGTTGGCGCCGAAGACGAGCGGCGCGATCTGCAGGCCGGAGCGGCCCAAGGAACGCAGTTCCTTCCCTGCCGAGCGTTTCTGCATCGGCCGATTATGCCGCGCGCGCCAGGCGCTTCGGCAGCTCGGCGAGCGCAGATTCGAGTGTCATCGGCATGACGACGCCCTCCACGCGCTTGCGCGCGCCCCGCAGCGCGCCGCCGCCGGCCCAGACTGCGATCGAGGCCGGCAGGCGCGCCCGCAGCTCGGCGAGCCCCCTCAGTGCGGCGCGGCGCGGGAAGGCTGCGCTGAAGGAAAGCGCCACGACGGCGACACGGCTGGCCTGCGCGGCCAGCGCGATCTCTGCGACCGGCGTCTGCGTCCCGAGGGGAATGCACGCGGCGCCTTCGCCCGCCAGCAGCGCCTCGAGCATGAGGAGCCCAAGGCGATGCTGCTCGCCGGGCAGCGTGGCCAGCAGCACCGCCGGCCCTTCGGCCTCCGCGTGCGCCGGCGTGCCCGCGGAGCGCAGCAGCGACTCCAGCTGCTCGCTGAAAAGATGCTCCTGCGCGATGCCGATGTCGCCGCGCGCCCACGCGGCGCCGACGTGCTCGGCGAGCGGCGCGGCGAGCTCGATGACGAAAGCGCGCGTTCCGAGCCGCGCCAGCTGGCGCCGCAGCCGTGCGCGCAGGCGCGCGACATCGCGCTCGCGAAGGGCCTGCAGGATGGCGGCGATCTCATCCGCGTGCTGCGCAGGCGCCGGCGCCGCGGCCCCGGCCTGCGCCGCCATCTGGCGCAGCTGGGCGACGCTTGCACCGACGAGCTTCCGCGGCGCGAGGCCGGTGTCCATGAGCCGCTTGATCAGTCGCAGCTTCTCGAGCTGGTCCGCGCCGTAGAGGCGCTCGCCGCTCGGGCTGCGCCGCGGCCGCGGGAAGCCGTAGCGCCGCTCCCAGATTCGCAGGCTTTCCTTGGAGAGGCCGCACTCGCGTGCGGCGGCCGAAATGCCCGCCGCTTCAGGGATTTGCCTCGACGCCGACCCCATGTTGTCCTATACAAAATGCATTTACGCCGCAATTGTGCTCTTTTTCCTGCATTTTGTATAAGTCACAATTCACGCCGCGATGGAAATCGTCTATACGATCGAGCCGGCGCAGCAGCTCGGAAACGCGGGGTTCGCGATCTACCGCCACGAAGCCGGCACGAAAAGCTTCGTCACCTGGTTCACCTCGTACGAGATGGCGGCGCAGGCCTACCCGGACGCGAAGCCGTACCACCCCTCTTTCAAGGGGTTCCTCCGGCACGGCTGAAGGCTAGGCGGCGCGGCGGGCGTCGCGCGCGAGGCGGTTCTCCGCCAGGCGCTGGTCCACGAGCGAGACGATCTCGTGCACCGCTTCCGACTGCAGGTTCAGCTGCCGGGCGATGCGGCCGACGAGGCTGTCGACCCGCTCGATGTGCTGCGCGCCGCCGAAGAGCGCCCGCGCCGCCGAGGACGGCTTGCCGAGCGACTCGGCGGCCTTCGCGTACTTCTCGAACGGGACGAGGTCCGCCGCTTCCGCGCCGAGGCGCCGGCACAGGCGCACCACCCACTCGTAGACCTCGCGCGACTTGGCGACGTTGCCGTGCACCGCCTCCTTGATGGGAATCATCTCGTGGCGGCGGATGCAGCGGTAGTTGCCGGCGATCAGCATGGGCCACTTGGCGAGCGGCACGAAGAGCGAGTCGTGCACCTTGAGCTTCACGGGAACCTCGACCGGCTTGCCGCCGATCGCGAGGCGCGCCGACTCGATGTCCTCGGCGAGCTCGGCGAGGAGCGCGGTGTGCTCCACGCGCTCGAAGCGAGCGGCCTTGAAGTTGGTTGGCAAGCCCACCTGCAGAACGTTCTTCGCCTGGTCGGCGGGACGGAAGGCCTGCGGGTCCGGGCTCGCCAGCGTGACCAGTTCCGGGTCGAAGCCCTCCCACACCGATGCGTCGGCGTAGCAGCCGCCCAGCTGGCCGATGTCCAGGCCGGGGATGCGCTTGAGGTAGGCGAGCGGCGGCATGTTCATGATGGCGAGGCAGGGGCGGCGGGCGGCGGCGATGCGCGCCATGAGCTCGCGCACGCCGGGCGCTCCGTACTGCGCTTCCTGCATGCCCAGGACGACGAGGTCGTAGGTGCGCGGCTCGATCGCCTCGGGCGGCGCGGCCATGAGGACGCCGGGGAGCGACTTGGAGGCGATCTCGAGCGGCGCGTCGCCGTCGCGCGACGGGAAGCGGACGAGCGTGCCCTCGCGGTTGATGAGCTCGGCGGTCGGCGCCGTGCAGACGAGCATCACGCGATGGCCCGCCATGAGGAGCTTGGTGGCGAGCAGCGAGCCGTACGAGGCGCCCAGGATCAGGATGTTCATGCCAAACCTCCGCGCAGTGCGTTGTGACCCCAGTATGACCGTTGATCCGCGCTAAATTTCACTACGGAAATTTCACACTGTTAATTTCACAACGTGCTAGTCTGGCCGGACTACGCGCTCAGGCTCCCTTACGCTCGCACCGTGACCCAGCACACCCGCAAGACGCACTTCCTCGGCACCAAGCTGCGCGCCCTGCGCAAGCGCAACGGCCTGACGCTGGAGGAGCTCTCGGCCCGCTGCATCCAGGTGGACTCGCGCAACGGCCCGTCGGTCTCCTACCTGAGCATGATCGAGAGCGGGAAGCGCGTCCCTTCGGACGACGTGCTGGGCATCCTCTCCTCGGTGTTCCAGCGAGAGCCGCGCTGGTTCCTGGACGGCACGCCCGACCTGGAGGCCACGGCGCCCGCCGGCCCGCGCGCCGGCGCGGCCGGCGTGCCGCTCGAGCCCGCGTTCCTTTTCTCCAAGGACCTCCTGCAGGCGGCGATCCCGGAGCTCCTTGCGCAGACCGGCACGACCGGGCGCCAGTTCGCCCACCTCCTCATCCGCTCGCACCAGGAGATGTCGAGGAACGACTTTCCCGACCTGGAGCGCGCCGCCGAGGCGGTCGGCGAGCGCAAGTTCCCCATGACGGTCGACGACCTGACGCGCCTGTGCAAGCGCCACGGCCTCACGCTGCGCTGGTTCGAGAGGAAGCCGGTGCTCGCGCAGGACAAGGATCGCGAGCTGCGCAGCATGATGCGCTCGTTCTACGAGGCGCCCGATACCATCTTCCTCAACAAGGAGCTGCAGGGCGACCCGGCGCGGCTCAAGTTCGACCTCGCCTCGCACCTGGGGCACAAGATCCTGCACGAAGGCGACGGCCTCAAGTCGCCGCACGCCACGGGCGGCGAGATGGGCGGCAGCCCGGAGGGCGGCGCGGCGCTGGCCGCCGGCCTCAGCCCGCAGGACGTGCTACACGCGTGGCGCGACTTCGAGTGCAGCTTCTTCGCCGGCGCGCTGCTCGCGCCGAAGTCGCCCTTCCGCCGCTTCCTCACGCGCGAGTCCTACCGGGTCGAGGCCGGCGAGAAGATGGAGCTCACGCCGGCGGTGGTCATGCGCCGCATGACCAAGGTCTCGCCCTATCCCTACTGGCACTTCTTCGACGCGTATCCGCCGGGTTACCTGCGCGCCGTGTATCGCGGCAACGGCATCCCGCTCCCCTGGGGCAACATGGCCCGGGTAAGCGACCCCTGCCCGAACTGGGCGGTCTTCCGCATGATCGACGACCGGCGCATGGACCGCGGCTCGCAGATCTCGGTGCTCAAGGACGGCGAGCGGTGGCTCCTCTACTGCTGCCACTCGCGCCGCGCGAGCGACATGGCGGGCAACCCGCACGTGCTGTCGGTCGGCGTGGACCTCGCGCCCGCGCTGGAATCGCACGGCGCCGACGCCGACGACCTCATCGGCACCATCGCCGACGCCTGCCTGCATCGCCACGGCGAGGCGAAGATCCCGGAGGCCGCCTCCGAGGCGATCCGCGGCGCCGCGCGCGTGCTGAACATCGCCTGGGTCGAGGACGCCCTCGCCCAGCCGGCGCGCGTCATCTGCCCGCGCGCCTCCGACTGCCCGCGCACCGGCCATTGCGATGGCGCCGCCTCCTCCCGCGCCCGCGACATCAGCGACGTGCGCGACGAGATCGTCAGCAAGATCCGCCGCCACTAGATTGGCCGGCAGCGGATTGCTGGAAATAATCGGTACGCGTCCCCGATTTAGGGTTTCGCTGCTTAAGCGGGGGTGAACATCGGGACTTGCGTCCCGCCCTCCGAGGCGACGAAGATGGCCTTGACCCTCTGTCCGATCCTCACCTTGTCGAAATCGCAGTCGACGATGCTCGTCATCATCGTCACGCCTTCGTCCAGCGTGACGTAGGCTATGACGTACGGCGCGCCGACGCGCATGACGCTATAGGTGTAGATCGTCCCGGTGCCCTTCGCCTCGAGCCATTCCGTGCGCTCGCTGAAGCAGAAGGGACACACGGCGCGCGGATAGAAGTGCCGCTTGCCGCAGGCGGCGCAGCGCTTGATGAGCAGCTTTCCTTGGGCGGCCGCGTCGAAATACGGCTTGTTCTCCGCATTGATCGAGGGAGCGGCGATCTTTCTCGCTTCCGTCATTCGCGCTCCAGGATGAGCGTTGCGGAGCCGTGGCGCGTGCCGAGGCTGCCCCCGGTCCCCTGCGCGAGCGCAAGGGAGAGGTTCGGCACTTGCACGCTGGGGTGCGCCTCGCCGCGCAGCTGCCGGACGGCCTCGATGACCTTCGTCATGCCGCCGCGATTGGCAGGGTGGTTGTTGCAGAGGCCGCCGCCATCGGTGTTGACGGCGAGGCTTCCCTTGCCGGAAATGAGATTGCCATCGGCGACGAAGCGGCCGCCCTCGCCCTTCTTGCAGAAGCCGAGGTCCTCGAGCTGCATGAGGACGGTGATCGTGAAACTGTCGTAGATCGAGGCGTACCGGATATCGGCCGGCCTCACGCGCGCCTGCTCGAAGGCGATGGGCCCCGAGCGAGCCGCCGCCGACCAGGTCAGGTCGACCTCGCCACCGTTCTGTCCCTTTGGCGCTTCGCCGGTGCCGCGGATCTTGACGAGCGGCCGCTTCAGCTTCTTCGCCACTTCGGGCCGCGCAACGATGACTGCGCCCCCGCCGTCGCTCACCACGCAGCAGTCCAGCCGATGCAGCGGATCCGCGATCATGGGCGAGGCGAGCACCTGCTCGACCGTGACCACCTCCTTCAGCATCGCGTTCGGGTTGTGCTGCGCGTGGTGCGACATGGCGACCTTGATCCACGCCAGCTGCTCGCTCGTCGTGCCGAACTCGTGCATGTGGCGCATGGCGACCATCGCGTACATGTTGACCGTGGCCGCGCCGTAGGGCGCCTCGAACGGCGCGTCGGGCAGGTTGGCGCCGTAGTTGCGCGGCACGGTGCCGCTCGAGCCTTCGCTGCGCGGCCGCCCGGCGAGCGTGACGAGGGCGACGCTGCACTTGCCCGCGGCGATCGCCTGCGCGGCATGCGCGACGTGAACGAGGTACGACGAGCCGCCGGTATCGGTGGAATCGACGTGGCGCACCTTGAGGCCCATGTAGTCGACCATCGAGAGCGGGCCGAGGCCGGGCGCGTCGCCCGCGCAGAAGTAGCCGTCGACGTCCTCCTTCGAGAGCCCCGCGTCGGCGAGCGCCCCCTTTGCCACCTCGGCGTGCAGCTGCGCGACCGACTTGTCGGGCGCCTTCCGGGTCGGATGCTCGTACGCGCCGACGATATAAGATGCCGTCATGAAGACGCCAATGATAGAACGCTACGCGGCTTTCCAGCGCCTGCACCAGTCGGGTTGTTTCGTCATTCCGAATCCCTGGGACGTCGGCAGCGCCCGCCTCCTGCAGGGCCTCGGGTTCCAGGCGCTCGCCACCACCAGCTCGGGCTTCGCGTGGTCGCGCGGCAAGCCGGATTACGGCGTCACGATGCCGGAAGCGCTCGGCTACTTCCGCGACATCGTCGATCACGTCGAGCTTCCCGTGAGCGCGGACTTCGAGGGCTGCTTCGCGGACGATCCGGCCGGCGTGCAGCGCAACGTGAAGGCCGCGCTGGAAACGGGGCTGTGCGGCGTGTCGATCGAGGATTCCATCCAGAACGGCGCCACGCCGCTCTACGACTTCAAGCTCGCGGTGGAGCGCGTGCGCGCCGCCCGCCGGGCGGTCGACGAGCACGGCAAGGGGGTGGTGCTGACGGCCCGCTTCGAGGGCTTCCTGGTCGGCGTAGCCAGCCTGGACGAAGCGGTGAAGCGCCTGGTCGCCTACGCCGAAGCCGGCGCCGACTGCCTCTATGCGCCCGGCATCCGCACGGAAGAGCAGATCCGCGCCATCGTGCGCGCGGTGGCGCCGAAAGCGGTCAACGTGTTGTGCGGCGCCGACTTCACGACGGTGCCGAAGCTCGCCGAGATGGGCGTGCGCCGCATCAGCGTCGGCGGCGCGCTCGCCCGCAGCGCGTGGACGGGCTTCATGAAGGCAGCGCGGGAAATCGCCGCGTCGGGAACGTTCGGCGGCTTCGCCGGAATCATTCCCAACGCGGACATGAACAAGCTAATGCAGTAGCGGGCCCTACTTGACCGTGGCCGCGCCGGCCTTGCAGACCACTTCGTCCTGCGAGCCGGTGCCGCCGGAGCAGCCGATGGAGCCGATCATCTTGCCGCCTTCCACCAGCGGAATGCCGCCGCGCGAGCCGATGACGTCGTCCAGGGTTGCGAGGTACGGCAGGTTGCCTTCCTGCAGGCCGTTCTCGAAGAGCTTCGTCTCGCGGCGGTACTTCACCGCGGCGCGGGCCTTGTGCTCGGCGATGGAGATCGACGCGAGCTGGGCGCCATCCATGCGCTTGAACGCGAGCAGGTTGCCGCCGGAGTCGTACACGGCGATGTTCATGGGCCAGTTGCGCTTCTTCGCCTCCGCCACGGCGGCGTTGATGGCCGCGTCGGCCTTCTCGAGCGAGATGGGCGCGCCGTACGGCACGTTGAACGGCATGTTGTCCGGAACGTTGTCGCGGGGGGTCGGCTGCTGCGCGAGCGCGCCGCCGGTGGCGAGCGCGGCCAGGGTTGCAATGACGAGCTTCTTCGACACGGTTTCTCCTCCAGTGAGAATGGGGCCGCATTTGTAGCAGCGTTCCCACGGGCCCGCCACCCCCTCAGGACATCGGGTTCGCGGGTGGCGGCGGGTCGCCGGGAAGTGGAATAAATTCGTCGTGGTCGCTGTCCGGCAGCTTCATGCGTCCGGCGCGCCAGTCGGCCTTCGCCTGGTCGATGCGCTCCATCGACGAGGAGACGAAGTTCCACTCGATGAAGCGCTGCCCGAGCGGGTCGCCGCCCAGCACGAGGGCGGTCGCGGCGCGCGTAGCCTTCAGGACCGCGTTCCCGGGCGAAAAGATCGCCATCTCGCCGGCGTTCACCGTCCGCCCGTCGGCCTCGACCTCGCCGGTCGCCACGTAGAGCGCGCGCTCCGCGTATCCGTCCGGAACGGCGATGCGTGCGCCCGGCTCGAGCGACCAGTGCACGTAGAACATCGGCGAGTGCGTCTTCACGCGCGAGCGCGCGCCGTACGCCTCGCCGGCGATGAGCCGGCCCTGCGCGCCCTTCTCGCCGAAGGACGGCAGGTCGGCGGCGCCGTAGTGCACGAACGCCGGGTCCGCTTCCTCGTCTTTTTCCGGCAGCGCCACCCAGGCCTGGATGTCGTGCACGCGGTCGCCCTGCCGGCGCGCGCGCTCGAAGCGCTCGGAATGCGTGATGCCGCGCCCGGCGGTCATCCAATTGACCTCGCCCGGAAGGATCGGCTGCTCCGAGCCGACGCTGTCGCGGTGCATGATCTCGCCCTCGAAAAGGTAGGTCACCGTCGACAGGCCGATGTGCGGGTGCGGGCGCACGTCCACCGACCTGGAAATTCCCGCGGGGAAGTCGGCCGGCCCCATGTGGTCGAAGAAGATGAAGGGGCCGACCATCCGTCCACCCGCATAGGGGAGGACCCGCCCGACTTCGAAGCCGCCCAGGTCGCGGCGGCGCTGCGGGATCACCTGGTTGATCATGCGGCGAGCCTACCGCGTTATCCTGTCGATCGCATGCCGGTCCTCGTGTTCAGCACGCTTGCCTTGAAGGGAACGCTCGAAAAGCTGCGCGCCGACTTCGAACGCGCGGTGCCCGGCCTGCAGGTTCGCTTCGACGCGACGCAGGCGATCCTCGCGTCCTTGCGGGAAGGCGCGAAGGCGGATGTCCTCATCCTCACCGCCGAGGCCATCGAAACACTGCAAAGCGAGGGCCGGGTGCGCGACGCGCGCAAGCTCGGGAGCTCCGGCGTAGGCGTCGCCGTGCGGGCCGGCGCGCTGCGGCCCGACATCTCGACGCTTGAATCCTTCAAGAACGCCCTCCTCTCGGCGCAATCGGTCGCGCATTCGAAGGTCGGCGCGAGCGGCTTGTATTTCTCTTCCCTTCTCAAGGAGATGGGGATGGAAAATCGATTGAAGAAGCGGGTCGTCGTCGAGAAAGGCCCCGTCGGATTGGCCGTGGCGCGCGGCGAGGCCGAGCTTGGCATCCAGCAGCTGTGCGAGCTTGCGCCGGTGCCGGGCATCGACATCATTGGCGGCCTGCCTGAGCCGCTGCAGAAGCTCACGTGGTTTTCGGCGGGGATTTCCGTGGACGCATCTGACCGCGCGGCGGCCGCGACGTTCATGCAAATGCTTGAAAAAGAAACAACCCGGGCGGCGATGCGCACAAGCCGGATCGACCCGCCCTAGCGTTACCGTTTCCTGACCTGCGTCAAAGCGCGCCGTTCGCCGGCGCGTAACAATCGGCTGGCATTCTGAACGCAAGGAGGACGGCCATGCATTACCACTACTTCACCCTGGAGCAGCGCGACGCGCTTTCGCGGCAGATCCGCGGCATGCCGTCGAAGGAAGCGGCCGAGCCGGCGTTGGAATTCCTGCGCTCGCCCGAATACGGCGTCTGCGAGGACTGCGGCGGCGACATTCCCTACGTCAAGCTGCTGCAGGACCCGTTGCTTCGCCGCTGCGCGCGCTGCGGCGGCTGAACGCCGCCTCGATCAGCCGCGCGAGCTGGTCGGGCGCCACGGGCTTCGCGACATAATCGTCGAAGCCCGCCTCTCGCGCGAGCCGCTGCGTCTCTGGCCGCTCGAAGCCGGTCACCGCGATGAGCACCATCTCGTCGCGCTGCGGGTCCGCGCGTAGCGCGCTCGCCACCTCGTAGCCGTCGATGTCCGGAAGGCCGATGTCGATGACCGCCACCTCCGGCTTCACCGCCTGCGCCGCCCGCAGCCCCGCGCCCCCGTCGGCTGCCTCGTAGACGCGGTGCCCATCCAGCTGGAGCGCGGCGAAGAGCGCGCTGCGCGTCTCCGCATGGTCCTCGACGAGGAGAATCCGCCGCCGTGCGTGCTGCACCGTGACCGGCAACGCCGAGGCCGGCTCCTCGGCCGCCTCGATGGCGGGAAGCACGAGCGTGAAGACAGACCCTTCGCCGGCGCCGCTGCTCGCGGCGAAGACCTTGCCGCCGTGCAGCTCCGCGAGGTGCCGCACGAGCGTGAGGCCGATGCCGAGGCCCCCGCCGCGGCGCTGCGCGCCCTCTGCCTGCACGAAAAGCTCGAACACCTTGGACGTGAGCTCGACGGACATGCCGACGCCGGTGTCGCGCACCCGCAATACCGCGTCGTCGCCGTCCCGCCTCAGCTCCACGTCGATGCGGCCGCCTTCGGGCGTGTACTTCACGGCATTGCCGACGAGGTTGGCGACCATCTGCTCGATCCTTGCCTCGTCGGCGCGAACCCAGGCCGGGCGCAGCGCCAGATGGACCGCGTGCTTGGCCAGGCGCCCGGCGACGCGCATCTCGTTCACCGTCTTCTCGACCGCACGCGCAAGGTCCAGCGGCCGCCGCGACAGGCTCACCTTGCCGCGCACGATACGGTTCATGTCGAGGAGGTCCTCGACCAGGCGCGTCATCTGCCGCGCCTGCCGGCCGACGACCGCGCCGGCCTCCCTCGCCATGGGATCGGCGCCCTTCATGCGCTCGAGCATGTGCGCGGCGGCGAGCAGCGCATTCAAGGGATTGCGCAGCTCGTGGCCGAGCATGGCGATGAACTCGTCCTTCGCGCTGTCGGCGTGCCGCAGCGCGATCTCGCGCGTGCGCGCCATGTGCAAGGCCTTTTCCGCCTCCTGCAGCCGCGCCTGCAGGGCCGCCTGCCGGCGGCGCATCGCCAGCCACCCCGCGAGGAGCAGGGCAAGAAGCACGGCGCAGGCAATCAGGATCTCGTCCGCGGGCATGTGGAACGAATTTTAAGGCGCCCTCCCCGGAGGTATGCGAAAGTTGCCACACTGGAGGAGACATGACGACTGTTCTGCGACAAGCGGGAAGAATCGCCGCCGCGGCGGCGTGCTGCGTGGCCGTGGCCTCGGCATCGGCACAAACCTATCCGGCGAAGCCTATCCGCCTCATGATCGGCTACGCCCCCGGCGGCTCCGCCGACGCCGGCGCGCGCCCCCTCGCGAAAGCGCTCGAGCCATTGCTCGGGCAGCCGCTGGTATTCGAGTATCGGCCGGGCAACGCGGGCGGCGTCGCGATGGACGCGCTCGCCAAGGCCCCGGCCGACGGGTACACCCTCTACTACTTCGACTCCGGGCCGCTCACCGTCGCACCGCACCTCAACAAGGTCAGCTACGACAACGTGAAGTCGTTCACGCACCTCGGCCACGTCTGCGGCAGCGGCAGCCTGCTCGTCGTTCATCCTTCCACGCCTTTCAAGAGCGTGAGTGATGTAGTGACGATATCGAAGCAAAACCCGGACAAATGGAGCTACGGCACCTCGGGCGTCGGCGGCCCGCATCATCTCTCCGGCGAGTATTTCAAGAGCGTGACTGGCGCGAAGCTCCTCCACGTGCCCTTCAAAGGCGGCGGGCCGGCGATGACCGACCTCATGGGCGGGCAGATCCCGATGCTTTTCTCTTCGCTCGGACCGGCGGTCGGCGCGGTCAAGGCGGGCAAGATCCGCCCGCTCGCGGTCACTTCGCCTGCGCGCTCGGCCGCTTTTCCCGACGTGCCCACCATGGACGAAGTGGGGCTCAAGGGCTTCGATTCCACGGCTTGGTACGGCATCGCCGGCCCGGCCGGCTTGCCGCAGGAAGTGGTCGCCAAGTGGACGCAGGCGATGGCGAAGGCCGGGCAGGACAAGGCGACGATGGACCTCATCAGCGCGACGGGCTGCGATGCCGAAATCCTCTCGCCCGAGAAGACGGTCGAGAAGGTGAAGGCCGACTACGTGAAGTGGGGCCGCGTGGTGAAAGAAGCGGGAATCCGCGCCGAATAACGGCGCGCTAGCGCTCGCCCGGCCGCTTCGTCGGTGCCGGCGGCACCTGGTTCGCCGTCCCGCGCGCTTCGGTATCCGGCCGGCCGCGCCGCGCATCCTTCTCCGCCTTCTCCACGCGCTCGCGCGGAAGGCGCGAATAGGTCTTCGGGAGTTGCGTTCCGCGCTTCGCCATGCGAGCAGCGTGGCAACTTCCATGCCGGCCCCGACGCTATATATTCCAAGGCCTGACCATGGCTGCCGCTCCGCAAACATTGGCGCAGAAGCTCGTCGCGAAGGCGTGCGGCCGCGCCGCCGTCGCGCCGGGCGAGATCGTCACGTGCAAGGTTGACCTCGCCATGATGCACGACTCGGGGGGCCCGAGGCGCGTGAAGCCGATGCTCGAGCGGCTGGGCGCAAAGGTCTGGGATCCGGCCAAGGTCGTCGTGGTCACCGATCACTACGTGCCCGCCGAGGACGAGGAGAGCCGCAGGATCGTGCGCATCGCGCGCGAATGGGCGCGCGAGGCCGGTGTCGAGGCTTTCTACGACGAGCAGGGCATCTGCCACGTCGTCGTGCCGGAACGCGGCCACCTCAGGCCCGGCATGTTCGCCGTCGGCGGCGACAGCCACTCGCCGACGGGCGGCGCCTTCGCCGCGTACATGTTCGGCGTCGGCGCGACCGAGATGCTCGGCGTCCTCGTGACGGGCGAGATCTGGCTCAAGGTGCCGCAGACCATCGCGATGGACTTCTCAGGCCGCTTCGCGCCGGGCGTGTGCGCGAAGGACGTGATGCTCTTCCTGGTCGGCCGCTTCGGCCTGGACGGAGGCCAGTACCAGGCAGTGGAATACCGCGGCGCCGCGATCCGCGCCCTGCCGATGCAGGAGCGCATGACGTTATGCAACATGGCTGCCGAACTGGGAGCGCAGACAGGATTGATTGCTTCCGATGAAGTGACCTTCCAGTATTTGAATTCGAGAGAAAAGTCCATTTGGCAGAGCGACGACGGGGCATCGTTGCTGGCTCATCACCGATTCAAGGCCGAAGAGCTTGCGCCGCAGGTGGCGGCGCCGCACAGCCCGGCCAACGCCAAGGATGCCGGCGCCTTTCGTGACGTGACGCTCGACCTCGCCTACCTCGGTGCGTGCACCGGGGCGAAGCTGGAGGACCTGCGCATGGCCGCGCGGGTGCTCAAGGGCCGCAAGTCGCGTGTGAAGCTCCTGGTCGCGCCAGCGAGCGTGCGCGACCGGAAGGCCGCGGAGGAAGAAGGCGTGCTCAAGGTGCTCGCGGACGCCGGCGCGGAATTCCTGCCGAGCTCCTGCGGCCTATGCGCCGGCTACGGGGCAAGCCTGCTTCCGGAGAGCTGCGTCGCCATCTCCAGCACGGCCCGCAACTTCAAGGGCCGCATGGGCGCTGCCGGCTCGCAGGTGTACCTGGGATCGCCCTACACCGTCGCCGCATCCGCGGTCGCCGGACGAATCGTCGACCCGCGCGAGATGCTGGCATGAAGGCCTGGGTCTTCGGCGACAACGTGGACACGGACGCCATCGCGCCAGGGCGCTACATGAAAGGCGGCATCGACGAGCTGGCGAAGCATGCTCTCGAATCCCTGGATGGTTCCTTCTCGAAAAGCATGAGACCGGGCGATTTCGTCGTGGCGGGCCGCAACTTCGGCTGCGGCTCCTCGCGCGAGCAGGCGCCGGAAGCCCTGCGCCACCTCGGCGTCGCCGCCCTCATCGCCGAGAGCTTCGCGGGGCTCTTCTACCGCAACGCGCTCAATCTGGGCCTGCCTGCGGTCGCCTGCCCGCAGGCGAAAAGGATCCGGCCGGACGACCGGCTGGCCGTGGACTTTTCCGGGAGCGTGAAAAATCTCACGACCGGGGAGACCTATGCGTGCGAGCCCATCCCCCCGCACCTGCTGGAAATGGTGCGCGACGGCGGGCTGCTCGCGCACCTGGAGAAACGACTGAAAGGCGGACCCCCACGTTCGCGGGGGTGACCGAATCTTCCTAGTCTTCGAGGCGGTAGAAGTTCCGGTTCAGCCAGCGTGCCAGCCGCTCGCAGTCCGAGTCGCTCATCTGCGGCTGGTATTCGTCGCGCCAGCGCCCGACTTCCTCGCGCAGGCCGGCGAGGGACTTGACGGGGTGGTGGCCAAGCGAGGCGTCCACGGCCACGAAGGCCTGCGGCGCGACCGAGAGGATGGAAAGCACGCTGAAGAAGGATCCGCTCGACATGCGCCGCACGTTACCGGGCGGCGCGGCGCGGGTCGCGGAACTGGGTCTCGCTCCTGAAACTTTTTGACGATCCATCGCGGCGTTGTGGGCTAGTGGACTGGGGACCGGCGTGGGGAGGAATCACGCCGCGTCCGGGAGCGGGGAGCTCGGCAAGGCCCCAGCCACCAGCTCAAAACGCCGCCGCGGATCGCCTAAGCCGCCCATGCCGCGAGCAGCGCGACGAGGGCGATTTCCGCCACGCCGACGGCGGCGGCCACGGCGAGGGCGCCGAGGCAGCCGAGTGCCAAATCGTTCACGGCCTGGCGGGTGGTGACGGTCACGGTTTCTTTCATGCCGCCATTCCAGCGCGCGAATGTTCCATGGCTATGTCGCGAAGCGGCCACGCCGGCGGCAAATGCTGGCAAAGCGCGGGCAATGGCGCGGAGCGCACCGCGCGCCTCCGTGCGCCGGGTATATTGGCGCCATGCCTAGAACGGTCGCCATCGTCGAGGACGACGCCGCCATCCGCGCCAACTACGCCGACATGCTGAAGAAGCACGGCTACCAGGTCGCCGCCTATCCCGACCGCAAGTCCGCGGCGAGCGCCTTCCGCACCAAGCTCCCGGACCTCGCCCTGCTCGACATCGGCCTCGGCGACGAGCCCGACGGCGGCTTCACGCTGTGCCGCGACCTGCGCGCGCAATCGGCTGCGCTGCCGATCATCTTCCTGACCGCGCGGGACAGCGACTTCGATGCGGTCTCCGGCCTGCGCATGGGCGCCGACGACTACCTCACCAAGGATGCGAGCCTGCCGCAGGTCCTCGCGCGCATCAGCGCCCTCTTCCGCCGCGCCGATCTTCTCTCGCAGCCGCCGGCGGCGGACGAAGTGATCGAGCGCGGCCCCCTGCGCCTCGACATGAAGCGCTTCCAGGCGAGCTGGGGCGGCAAGCCCGTGGACCTCACGCTCACGGAGTTCTGGCTCGTGCACTCGCTCGCGCGCTACCCGGGTCACGTGAAGGAGCGCGAGCAGCTCATGCGCGACGCGCACATCGTCGTGGACGATGCGACGATCACCTCGCACGTGAAGCGCATCCGCCGCAAGTTCCAGGCCGCCGACGCCGCGTTCGCGGCGGTCGAGTCCGTCTACGGCATGGGCTACCGCTGGAAGGAGTGAAGGTGGCGCCGCGCCTGGGGCTGCGCGCGCGCGTGCTCGTCGTGGCGCTGGTGCTCGCGGTCATTCCCTGGGTTGGCTACCTGCACGTGAAGCAGATGGAGCGCCTCCTGCGCGAGGGCCAGGAGCAGGCGCTCGAGGCGACGGCGCGCGCGATCGCCACGGCCCTGCACGACCGGCCCGAGCTCCTCGAGGTGCGGCCCGGCACGCCGGCCACCGGCGAGACGGGTCTCATCCTGAAGAGCCTCGCGCGTGCGGAGTCGCGCATCTGGATCGTCGACCAGCAGCAGCGCCTGCTCGCCCTCGAAGGCGACCTGAAGAAATCGTCCTTCGAGGAAAGGCCGGGGCAGGCGACGGCGCTCGACGCCGCGGCGCGGCTGCTGCGGCCGGTGACATCGCTCATCCTCGAGCGGCCGACCGAAGACTTCGACGACGCCCTGCCTGAAAGCGAGATCGCCAATGGCCCGGTGGCGACGAGCGCGCTGCAGGGCGTGCCGGCGCACCGCTGGCGCCTTTCGCCCGATGCGCGCGCCGTGATCCTTTCCGCTTCCTACCCGGTCTGGGACGGCGAGCGCGTCGTCGCCGCCGTCGTGGCGGAGGAGACGACGAACGCGGTGCGCTCCGTCTACAACCGGGCGCTCGAGCAGATCGTCGCCGCCACGTTCGTCGCGTTCCTGGTGGGCGCGCTCACCCTCCTCGCCTTCGCCTCGAACATTTCGTCGCGCCTGCGCCGCCTGCGCGACGAGGCGGACGCGGCGATCGACTCGCAGGGCCGCGTGCGCGGCCTGATTGCCGGCTCGCGCGCCGGCGACGAGATCGGCGACCTGTCGCGCAGCTTCTCCACCATGCTCGAGCGCCTCGCCCAGTACAACAGCTACCTGGAGACCATGGCCGGGCGGCTCTCGCACGAGCTGCGCACGCCCATCGCCGTGGTGCGCTCGTCGCTCGAGAACCTGCGCCTGCATCCGACGGACTCCGCCGTATACGTGGCGCGCGCCGAGGAGGGGTTGAAGCGGCTCGACACGATCCTCACGCGCATGAGCGAGGCCACCCGGCTCGAGCAGCTCGTGCGGCGCGAGGGCGAGCGGGAGCGCTTCGATGCGCGAGAGGTCGTGCGCGGCTGCGTGTCGAGCTACGGGACCGCTTACCGCCGTCCTTTCGAATCGAATCTTCCGGAAGATCCCGTCTGGCTGAGCGGCTCGCCCGACCTGTATGCCCAGATGCTCGACAAGCTCGCTTCCAACGCGGCCGACTTCGCCGAGGGCGACGAGGCGATCCGCATCCGCCTCGAGCCGCGCGAGGGCCAGGCGATCCTCACGGTCAGCAATCGCGGCCCGCGCCTGCCCGAAGCCATGGCCGGGAAGCTCTTCGAATCCATGGTGTCCGTCCGTGCGGCGGCCGAGCCCGCCGCGAGCGGGCCGCACCTGGGGCTCGGCCTCTACATCGTGCGCCTCGTCGCCGAATTCCACGGCGGGCGCGCCCAGGCCGTGAACCGCGAGGACGGCTCGGGCGTCGTCGTCAAGGTGAGTTGCCCGCTCGCGGGCTGACTGCGCCCGCGGTTTTCCACCGCTTCCCTTTCTTCCTGCCATTTCCGGCCGCCACAGTGGCGGCATGAATCGTTCCTTTGTCGTGAAGACGTCGGTGGTGGCCGCGCTCGCCATCGCCCTCATGGTGCCGGTGGCGATGATCCGCGACCTTGTGGCGGAGCGGCAGGCCCGCAGGGACGAGGCGGTGCAGGGCATCGCCGCCGGCTGGGGCGGCCGCCAGACCGTCGCCGCGCCCTACCTCGCCGTCCCGCTCGAGCGACGCTGGACGGAGGCGAAGCTCGAGGTCGTGGACGGCAAGCAGCGCGAGACGCGCGTCGAGCGCAGCGAGCGCTCCGTGGTGCGCCTGCGCGCCGACAGCGTGCGCTGGACGATCGCTGCCGCGATCAGCGAGAAAGCCCGCGGCATCCACAAGGCCCGCGTCTACGGCGCCAAGGTCGAGGCGCACGGCTGGATCTGGGTGCCCGCGCGGCTCGGCTTCGAGCCGGCGCCGGGCTCGAGCTACCGGTGGGGCACGCCGAGGCTCATCGTCGGCGTAAGCGACCCGAAGGGCCTGCGGGCCGTCGGGCCGCTCGAGCTCGACGCAACGGCCCGCGAGTTCGAGCCCGGCACCGGCGACGCCCTGGTCACCTCCGGCCTCAGCGTGCCGCTTCCGGAGCTCGCGCCGGCGCAAGCAGAGCCGCGCAGCCTCGAGTTCGCCTTCTCCCTCGAGCTCGCGGGCCTCGAGCAGATCGCCGTCGCGCCGCTGGGCTCCGCTTCCATCGTGGCGATGCGGGGCGACTGGCCCCATCCATCCTTCCAGGGCGATTTCCTGCCGGCGAGCCACGCCATCGACGCCACGGGCTTCTCCGCCGAATGGAAGGTCTCCCAATTCGCCGGGCAGGGCACCGAACGCACGCTGCCCTCGTGCCCGCAGGCTTGCGGGTATGCGCTGCAGGGCCTCGGCGTCTCGTTCATCGAGCCGGCCGGGCCCTACCAGCGGCTCGAGCGCGCCTCGAAGTACGGCTTCCTCTTCGTCGGCCTGACCTTCGCCGCCTTTGCCCTCGTCGAGATCCTGCGCCGCGTCGCCGTGCATCCCGTGCAGTACGGGCTCGTCGGCCTCGCCCTCGCGATGTTCTTCCTGCTTCTCACCGCACTCTCGGAGCACCTGCCTTTCGCCGCCGCCTATGCGATCGCTTCGGCGGCGTGCGTCGCGGTCATATCGGCCTACCTGCGCCACGTGCTGCGCAGCGCCCGCCTCGCCCTCGCCTTCGGCGCCGCGCTCACGGCGCTCTACGGCTTGCTCTATTCGCTCCTGCAGGCCGAGGACTACGCGCTCCTCGGCGGCGCGTGCCTGCTCTTCGCCCTGCTCGCCGCGGTGATGATCGCCACGCGGCGCGTCGACTGGTACGCGATCACCGCCACGAAAGGAACCGCTCGTGCTTAGTGGGTTTTCCAGGCAGGCAGCTCTCCGGGCGGGGCTTGCGGCCCTCGCCCTTCTCATCCTCGGATCGCTCGGGTATGCGCTCTACGCACACCCGCCGGTCCAGTCCGTCGGGCGTGGCGAGCTGGGCGTGCGCATCAACCGGCTGAGCGGCGAGGCGGTCGAATGGCGCGAAGGAAGCGTCCTCGTGCTGCCCGGCCTGCACGAGACGCATGTCTACCCGCTGCGCGACCAGATCTACCGTCCGGCCGAATCGGCGCGCGCCGACGGCCCGGCGCCCTTCCAGTCGCAGGAAGGCCTCTCCGTCGGCGTCGACCTGCAGGTGCGCTACGCGCTCGACCCGACGCGGCTCCGCGCGCTCGAATACGCCGTTCCCGAGGACTTCGGCGCCGCGATCGTCGAGCCGGCGGTCCAGGGCGCGATCTACAAGGCGTTTGCCCGCTACACGGTGCGGGAGATCTTCTCCACGAAGCGCGCGGAGCTCCAGCAGGCGATCGAGTCGGAGCTGAAGGACAAGCTCGCCGCCGGAGGCCTGCAGCTGCGCGGCGTGGTGATCGGCAAGGTAGACCTGCCGGCCGACTACCGGCGCGGCATGGAAGCGCTGCTCGCCGAGGAGCTCGCCTCGGAGAAGATGCGCTATACGCTCGAGCTGAAGGCAAAGCGCGTGAAGGAAAGCGAGCTCGAGGCGGAAGCGCAGAAGGTGCGCCGGCAGAAGGCCGCCGACGCAGAGCGCTTCGCGCGCGTGCGCATGGCCGAGGGCAATGCGCACGCGCGCAGGATCGAGGCGGCCGCGGAGGCGAAGGCGCGCCGCAAGCTCGCCCAGGCCGAGGCCTACCGGCTGGACCAGGTGGGGCGCGCGAACGCGGCGCAGCTGCAGCGCGAAGGCCCCGTCGTCACGCAGAACCCGCTCCTCGTGCAGAAGGCCTTCGCCGACAAGCTCTCCGAGCGCGTGCAAGTCATCATCGCGCCTGCGCCAACGGACGGCGGCTTCATCGGTTCCGCTCTCGTGGGCAGCGCGCGCCGATAGCGCGGCGATGGGCCGGAATCTTGCAGCCCGGCCCATCGACGAAAGGAGGCAGCATGGCCGAGAAGCAGAACCCCGGAAGGAAGCACCAGGGCGCCCGCGGCGCCGGCAAGGGCGGCGACGCCCGCCAAGACCACGACAAGCTCAAGGAAAACCAGCAGCGGCTCGGCGTCGGACCGGAGCACAAGACCGAGGCGATGAAGAAAGGGCATCGCGGCACCTTCCCGTAAGCCGCGCCTGAGATAATGGCGCGGTGAACAAGCCCCTGCCCTTCGCCGCCGGCCGCGCCGCCGATCTTGCCGAGGCGAAATTCGGCAACCGGTTCGTCGAAGCGCTTCCCGGCGACCCGGTCGCCGTGAACCGGCCGCGCCCGGTGAGCGGCGCCGCCTATACGGAGGTGCATCCGACGCCGGTCGCGTCGCCGCGCCTGCTCGCGTGGTCGGAGGACCTCGCCGCGTACCTCGGGCTCGAGCGGCCCTCGCCGACCGGGCCTGCGGCCGAGGTGCTCGCCGGCAGCCGCGTGCTTCCCGGCATGCGGCCCTACGCGGCCCGCTACGGCGGCCACCAGTTCGGCAGCTGGGCGGGCCAGCTCGGCGATGGCCGCGCCATCACGCTCGGGGAAGTCCAGGCGGTGGACGGCTCGCGCCAGGAGCTGCAGCTCAAGGGCGCCGGCAAGACGCCGTACTCGCGGACCGCAGATGGACGCGCCGTGCTGCGCTCGTCCGTGCGGGAATTCGCGTGCAGCGAGGCCATGCATTGGCTCGGCGTGCCGACGACGCGCGCGCTCAGCCTCGCCGCCACGGGTGAATCGGTGATCCGCGACATGTTCTACGACGGCAATCCCGCGCCCGAGCCCGGCGCCGTCGTCTGCCGCGTCGCCCCGACCTTCCTGCGCCTCGGCAACTTCCAGATCCTCGCCGCTTCCCGCGAGCACGATCTTCTCCGGCGGCTCGCCGACTTTGCGATGCGCGAGTTCTACCCGAACGAGAAGACCTACGAGGACTTCTTCACCGAGGTCTGCCGGCGCACGGCGCTCCTCATGGTGGACTGGATGCGCCTGGGATTCGTGCACGGCGTGATGAACACCGACAACCTTTCGGTGCTGGGACTCACGATCGACTACGGCCCCTACGGCTGGCTCGAGGGCTACGACTCGATGTGGACGCCGAACACGACCGACGCCCAGACCCTGCGCTATACCTACGGCAACCAGCCGGGCATCGCGCAATGGAACCTCGCTCGCTTCGGCGAGTCGCTCCTGCCGCTGGTGGCGGAGCCCGCGCCGCTCGAAGAAGCGCTCAAGCTCTACGCCGACACCTTCAACGCAGCCTGGCGCCAGGCGCTCGCCGCCAAGCTGGGCCTCTCGTCCCTCGAGGGTCCCGGGGACGAGGAGCTCATGAACGAGCTCTTCGTCGCGCTCTCACAGGAAGAAACCGACTTCACGATCTTCTTCCGCCGGCTTGCCGACGTTCCGCTCGGCGCCTCCGACGATGCGGCGTTGCTCTTGCCCATCGAGGGCGCGTTCTACGCGAAGGAAAACGAAGGCAAGCGCAGCGTAATGCTCGCCTGGCTCAAGCGGTACGTCGAGAGAGCAAGGCAGGAGAACGACCGCGAGCGGAAGCAAAGGATGAGCGCGGCCAATCCCAAGTACGTCTTCCGCAACTACCTGGCGCAGAACGCGATCGATGCGCTCGCGAACGGCGATGCGTCCGTGCTGGAGCGGCTGATGGAAGTCCTCAAGCGACCGTACGACGAGCAGCCCGGGAACGACGACCTCGCCGCGCGCCGCCCGGAATGGGCGCGGCACAAGGCGGGCTGCTCGGCGCTCTCCTGCAGCTCCTAGAGGCCGAAGCCGAAGAAGAAGTCCTCCCGAGTCTCGTCGTAAAGCCGATAGGCGTCGCGCAACACGCCGTCGGATGAAAACTCCACGTAGAGCGTCTGCAGGTTGGGCGCGATGCGCACCGGATACTCCCAGACGGCGCGATCCTTGAGCGGCATTTTCGACTCGCGGTACGGCGGCCCGAGCAGCTCGAACACGTCGTTGGTGGTCATGACGTTCGGCTTGAGCTGCGCCATGTAGCGCTCGGTGAGCCGCTGGTCGAACGACACGAGCGTTCCGTGCGCATCGAGCCGCGCCGCCCAGTTTTCGCGGCCGAAGGGAAGCTTCGAATACCACAGGGTACGGTCGCCGTTCGCCGAGTCCTTCACCGCCGTCGGCTGTCCCATCGCCACTACGACGTCGCTTTCGGTCGCCTGGCCCGGAACGAGCCCCGCGCCGTAATTGGCGCAGCCTGCGACCCCGGACAGGAAGAGCAACGCGAGCAGGATCCTCATGGTCCTTTCGACCCGTGGGCGAGCCGGAAATTCATCGGACCTACAATGGCGCCATGGAAGAAGACTTCCTGCGGGAGATGGACAGCGCGCTGTCCGGCTGGAGCGACCCGGCCGGGCGCTTGCGCGATGCCCTGGAGCGGAACGAGCTCGAGCTCTACTGCCAGCCGGTGCGCGCCCTCGCAGGCGCCGAGACCTACCCCCTGGCGGAGATCCTCGTGCGCCTGCGCGAGGAGGAGAAGGCCCTTTTGCCGCCCGGCGAGTTCCTTCCCGTCTTCGAGCAGTACAAGATGATGCCGCAGCTCGACCGCTGGGTCGTGCGCACCACCCTCTCGCGCCTGGCCGCCGGCTCGCGCATTCCCCGCTTCTCCGTGAACGTGTCCGGCCAGACCTTCGGCGACGAGGGCTTCCCGCTCTTCGTTCGCGAGGAGCTCGCGCGCACCCGCGTCGAGCCGCGCTCGCTCCTTTTCGAGCTCGACGAGCTGGACGTGCTTGCCCTGCCCGATGCCGCGGCGCGCTTCGCCCTCGCGGTCAAGGCGCTCGGCACCGGCGTGATGATCGACGGCTTCGGCCGCCGTTCCGTGACCTTTGCGCCCCTGAAGACGCTCAACCTCGATTTCCTCAAGGTGGACGGGTCCATCACGCGACGGGTGCTCAGCAGCACTTCCGCGGACAGCAAGCTCAAGGCGGTCGTGCGCGTCGGCCAGACGCTGGGCATCGGCATCGTCGCCGAGTGCGTCGAGGAGCAGAACATCCTCACCCGGCTGAAGGCGCTCGGCGTCGGCTACGTGCAGGGTTTCGGCGTCTACCGGCCGCACCCGCTCGATTCGCTGGCCGGGCACTGACTTTTATCGACTTGTCCCTGCGGGGGCGCGGCGCCATGATGGCCGCGAGGGGGACACCATGGCGCGCAGCGCAGCGCTCGTCGACACGCTCAAGCGCGAGCTCAAGGCGCGCGGCATCACCTATGCGGCGGTCGCGAAGGCGCTCGCCATGAGCGAGGCCAGCGTGAAGCGCATGTTCGCCCGGAAGGAATTCACGCTCTCGCGCCTCGACCGCATCTGCGAATGCGCGGGCCTCGAGTTCTCCGAGCTCGCGCGCATGCTCGCGGGGCAGGACGCGGTGCTGACGCAGCTCACCTACGAGCAGGAGAAGGAGCTGGTCGACAACCCGAAGCTCATGCTCGTGGCGCTCTGCACGCTGAACCACTGGAGCTTCGAGGACATCCTCGGCGCCTACGAGCTCGGCGAGGCGGAGTGCGTCAAGCTGCTCGCGCGCCTGGACCGCCTGAAGTTCATCGAGCTCATGCCCGGGAACCGCGTGCGCCTGCTCGTCAGCCGCGCCTTCGCCTGGCTCCCCGACGGCCCGATCCAGCGCCTCTTCAAGGAGCAGTTCCAGGTGGATTTCTTCCGCTCGCGCTTCGACCGCGAAGGCGAGCTCCTCCTGCTCGCGAACGGCGCCGTGTCCAAGGCCTCGGTCGCGGCGCTCCTCGCCCGGCTGAGGAAGACGGCGGCCGAGTTCTCCGCCATGCGGGGCGACGACGCCGGGCTTCCCGCCGGCGAGCGCCAGCCGATCACGCTGCTCCTGGCCGCGCGGCCCGCGTGGCATCCCGAGGTGCTGCGCAAGTACCGCCGGGCGAAGCCGGCGGTCAACATCCGCGAGCGGCGGATCGCCTAGAGCGGCTTGCCGCGGGCGAGCGCCGCGGCCTGCATGGAAGCGCGGCGGTCCTCGTCGTGCTCCATGTCCGGGTACATCACGTGGTCGAAGCTGCCGTCGTACGAGACGACGCGGGCGGGGTTGCCCATGACCACCGCGCGCGGCGGCACGGAACGGGTCACGATGGAGCCGGCGCAGATCATGGCGTCCTCGCCGATGGTGATCTTGCCCACGACCACGGAGTGCGCGCCGACGAAGACGCGGTTGCCGATGATGGGCGCGCCGCGGTTGTCGCCGGTGCCCGCGACGCCGATGGTCGAGTTCTGGGCGAAGCTGCAGTTGTGGCCGATGCGGCCGTGCCGGGGCAGGATGATCGCGCCGTAGTGGCCGATGTAGAGCCCCTCGCCGATCTCGCACTTCGCGGGGATGCAGATTCCGGTGACGATTTCGACGAATTTCTGCGCCAGGGTGGCGACGACGCGCAGCACCCGGCGCAGGAACGCGGGGCGCGCCCCGGTGACCGCCGCGCGCGAGATCCTGTAGACGCAGCTCGCCCAGAAGCCCTGCGACAGGAGGATCGTGCCCCAGGAGTCGCCCGTCGCCTGGTAGCGCTGGAAGTCCCGCTGGATGTGCCGCCACCAGGTGGTGTGGTGGAGGCTGAAGCGCGCCGGGCGCCGCTGCGCGGCCTGCTCGCGCGCCGCCGCGCCCTCCGCCGCATGCCAGGCCGCGCGTGCGCGCGCCTGGGCGGCCGCGCTCTTGGCGCTCATGCCCCGTCCACCAGCATGGGCGGCTGGTGCTGGTAGCGCGTGGTGCGGCGCTTGCCGAGGATGTCGCGGTACACCTCTTCCACCTGCTCGGGCGCGAGGCCGACCGCGGGCGCGGCCTCCGCGGCCGAGACGCCATGGTCGAGCGCATAGACGCACAGGTCGAGCTTGGCGAGCGGGATGCCGAAGTAGAACTCTTCCTGCGTCTGCGCCATGGAGTACGTGTCGGTGGTCGGCGTGCGGCGGCGGATCTCGTCCAGGACACCGAGGTATTCGGCGAGCTGGTAGACCTGCGACTTGTAGAGGTGCGCGATCGGCTTCACGTCGGCCGAGCCGTCGCCGTTCTTGACGAAGAAGCCCTGGTCGTACTCCAGCCGGTTCGGCGTGCCGGCGACCGCGTAGTTCAGGCGGTCGGCGTGGTAGTACTCGATCTGCTTGCGGGTGCGCTGCTTCATGTTGGTCGCCGCGACGACGCCGAAGTAGACGTCGATCGGCATGCGCGCTTCCTTCACCTCGCCCCCGGGGGACTGGATGACGAGGTAGGACATGTTGTAGCCGCCCGCCTGCGCCTTGCGCGCGACGATCTTGCAGCGGTAGCCGGGGCCGTACTCCGGGAAGAGGCGGCGGATGTACTCGTCGCGCCGGCGATAGCAGCCGGCCCCGGCGAGGATCGGCGTGATGTCCTCCACCACGCTCTCGATGCGCAGCTGCTGCGCGACCTCGCGCCCCAGGCGCAGGCTGTCCGGGTCGTTGTCCTGCTCGGGCATCATGATGCCGAATACCTTCTTCGGCCCCACGGCGCGCACGCAGAGCGCCGCGACGACGCTCGAGTCCACGCCTCCCGAGAGCCCCACGACCGCGCCGCGCCGGTTGAGGTCCTTGAGAAGCTGCCGGCGGAGCGTGCCGACGATGCGCTGCGTCTCGGCTTCCACGTCGATATTCAGGTCGACGGGGGAAAAGGCGGCGCTCATGGCGCGGCCCCCTGCGTTGCCATCTGGGTGGCGGCGACCTGGCTGCGGCTGATCTTGCCGTTGTGCGACTTGGGCAGCGCATCGCGGAATTCCACGTGCTTGGGCACCATGAATTCCTCCAGGCGCTGGGCGCAATGGCGGATCACGTCGCGTGCGCCGAGCGAGAATCCGGGCTCGACCGCCACCACGGCCTTGATCGCCATGCCGAGCACTGGATCGGGCACGCCGATGACGGCGGCCTCGCGGATGCCGGGCATCTCGTAGAGGACGTTCTCGACTTCCTTCGGCGCGACCTTCTCGCCGCGGCTCTTGATGATGTCGTCCTTGCGGCCGACGAAATAGAGGTAGCCCTCGTCGTCGGCCTTGAAGAGGTCTCCCGTGTAGAGCACTTTCTCCCACGGGAAAGGCCCGACCTTCAGCGCGCGCTCGGTGGCCTGCGGGTCGCCCCAGTAGCCCTTCATCACGTGCGCGCCGCGGATGACGAGCTCGCCCACGACGCCCGGCGCGACCTTGCGGCCGGACTCGTCCACGACGTAGGCCTCCGTGCCGGGAATGGCGACGCCGACCGAGCCGGGCCGCACGGCGAGCTGCTCGGGCGGCAGGTAGGTGCAGCGCTTGCACTCGGTGAGGCCGTACATCGAGAAGATCTTCGTGCCGGGAAAGAGCTCCTGCAGCCGCGCGATGTGCGCCGGCGGCAGCGCCGCCGCCGTGTTGGTGATGTACCGCAGGCTCGGGAACATTCCGGGCGCCAGCCCCTTCATCTGCAGCAGGACCGCGGCGATGGTCGGAACGAGCGGCAGCCCTGTGACACGCTCGGCAGCGAGCTTCTCGAGCAGAACCGCCGGGTACGTGAAGGACTTTTCCAGCACGAGCGTTGCGCCGACCTTCACGGACATCAGCGCCTGGTAGAGGCCATAGTCGAAGGCGAGCGGCAGCACGCTGAGGACGATGTCCTCCGGCACGCTCTCGAGATACGTGGTGATCGACGTCGCGGCCGCCACCACGTTGGCGTGCGTCATCATCACGCCCTTCGGGAAGCCGGTGGATCCGGACGTGTAGACGATCATCGCCAGATCGAGATCGATTCCGGCGTTTTCAGAAATCATTTCTTCCTGAAAAGCGAAAGGCGTGACCAGGGTGAACTCGACCGATGGAGCGCCTTTCGCCGCCTCGGAGGCCATGCCCGCCAGGCGCGGCTCGGTGATGATCGCCTTGGCGGTGCAGTTGTTGAGGATGTAGGCGAGCTTGTCGAGCTTGGTGCCCGGGTTGACGACGCTGAACACCGCTCCTGCCTGCAGGACGGCGAAGATCGCCGTGACGGTCTCCGGCGAGTTGTCCAGGAAGACGATGACGCGGTCGCCGCGCGAGACGCCGCGGCGGCGCAGCTCAGCGGCGAGCGCGGCCGCGCCGGCCTGCAGCTCGCGGTAGGTGACGCGCCGCTCGCCCGCGGCAATGGCGACCTTGTCCGGGAAGCGCTGCGCGCTCCCGTGCAGGAATCCCTCGACTCTCATGCCGTCGGCGCGGCTAGGCCGCCGCGAGCTGCGGGAGCGCGGCGAGCTTGCGTCGGACGTACGAGGTGATGGCGCGGATCGAATCGAGGTTCTGCGGCAGCATCTCGTCGTCCGCCACCTCGATGCCGAACGTGTTCTCGAGGAAGCACACCAGCTCGAGCACGCCGGTGGAATCGATGATGCCGGCCTCGAGGAACGAGGTGTCCTCCGGGAGCGAATCCGCTTCGTCCCGGAACATGAAATTCTCGCCGATGAAGCGCTTCAGGGGGCCGCTGATGTCGTGGTGCATTTCGGGAAGAGGTTGAGGAGGCTGTGGGTCCGGGTCCTGACGATAGCCTTCGTCTGTGACAGCCATGTCCGGCATCGGCATCCCTTTCAGACCAGCGCCGCGACGGGCGCGTCCTCTCTGCGACGGCGCTGCGCGCCGGCGTACTGCGAATGGAGCAGTTGCGTCGACAGGATGCCGACGAACGCCATGTTGTCCCCCACGCCGATCGGACCTCCCGCGCGGCACTTCGCCGCCAGCTTGCCGACCGCCGCGGCGTCGAAGCAGCCCGCTTCGGCAAGGCGCCCGGGCGAGAGCATTTCGTCGACATGAGCGCGCGCGGCCTCGCCGGCGAAGCTCTCGCTGTCCGGCGCGCGGTAAGGCTGCTTCGGCCGCTCGGAGATGATCTCGGGGAGATGCCGGCCGAGCGCGCGGCGCAGGATGTGCTTCTCGCGCAACCCCTTCAGCTTCATGCGCGGGGGAATGCGCGCGGCGAACTCGACCACGCGGTGATCGAGGAACGGGAAGCGGCCCTCCACCGCATGCGCCATCGCCACGCGATCGCCCTGCGCGGCGAGGATATAACCGGGCAGGAGGTGCGCGGACTCCAGGTACTGCGCCTGGCAGAGCGGATGCCAGCGGGCAAACTCGCGCGGCAACGACGAGCGCATCTCGTCCATCGCATCGTAGCCGCGGAGCTGCGCGCGCAGCTCCGCGGAGAAGAAGCGGCGCGCCCGCTGCGTGAGCAGGAAGCGCGGCAGGTGGGAGAAGAGTGGATCGCCGGCTTTCTCGATGCCGTTGCGGAAGAACGCCTGCAGGTAATCGAGCGACTGGGACTGGATGCCGCTCAGGTACGGATAGAGGCGCCGCAGCAGCGCCGGCCGCCAGCGCGAGGCGGGATTGCGCGACCAGAAGCGGCGCACCTTCGCTTCCTTGAAGATGTCGTAGCCGCCGAAGACCTCGTCGGCGCCCTCGCCGGTGACCACGACCTTGAAGCCGCTCGCGCGCACCTCGCGCGCGAGCAGGAAGAGCGGTGCCGGCGCCGTGCGCAGCACCGGCCGCTCCATGTGCCAGACGACGTCGGGAAAGGCGGCGCCGATGTCCTCGCGCGTGCAGGCGAGGGCCGAATGCTCGGTGCCGAGCGCGCGCACCACTTCCTGCTGGTAGGCCGTCTCGTCGAACTCGTCGCTCTCGAAGCCGACGGAGAACGTCCGCAGCCGCCCCGCGCCGGCGCGCTGCGAGAGCGCCGTGGTGGCGGACGAATCGAAGCCGCCGCTGAGGTACGCGCCCACCGGCACATCGGCGCGCAGGCGGATGCGTGTCGCGTCCTCGAGCAGCGCCTCCAGCTCCTCCGCGACCTCCGCCTCGCTCCGATGATCTTCCTTGAAAACGTCCTTGTCGGGAAAAGAGAGCCGCCAATAGGGCTGCACGGTGAAGCGGCCGTTCTCCGCGACGAGCTGGTGCCCGGGCGGCAGCTCGTGGATGCCCCTGAACGGCGTGCGCGGCGCGAGGGGGAACCAGAAGGTGAACACCTGCTCGAGCGCAAGGGGATCGAGCTCCGCGCGCAGCCCGGGATACTGGAGCAGCGCCTTCACCTCCGAGGCGAAGACCAGGACGCCGTCGACCACGGCGTAGTACAGCGGGCGCACGCCCATGCGGTCGCGCGCGAGCACCAGCCGGCGGTTGCGCCGGTCCCAGAGCGCGTAGGCGAAGTCGCCGTTCAGCTGCTCGACACAAGCCGGCCCGCGCGCGAGATACGCCTGCACGATCGTCTCCGTGTCGCTGTGCGAGCGGAACACGTGTCCCTCGGCCTCGAGGGTGCGGCGAAGCTCGACGTAGTTGAAGATTTCGCCGTTGAAGCTGATCCAGACGCTGCCGTCGGCGCTCGCGAGCGGCTGGTGCCCGGCCGGGGACAGGTCGATGATGCTCAGCCGGCGGTGCGCGAGGCCGACCGGGCCGTCGGCATAGGTGCCGCCGTCATCCGGCCCGCGATGGCGGATCGCCTCCGCCATCCGCTCCAGGACACGCCCAGCCGCCGAGGCGCCCGGAGGGCTCCCCGTCAGGGCAACGTAACCAGCAATCCCGCACATGCGAACCGCGAGTAGACCGCAGACGCCGCGCGGCGCGTGCGAGATG